>CAYGBP010000034.1:0-9842 GCA_964348105.1 uncultured Nitrospirota bacterium | reverse complement strand
CGATTTGCGCAGCAGCATGCCCAGGATCGGGAGACGACGGAACGGGCGCTGCAATGGATTGGCCTGTGGCTTCGCGACCTGCTGCTGATCAAGCTGGGGCACATGGGCAGCCTCATGGTGGCGCAGACGCCATCGCCCGCCGTATCGGCCATCGCGGGATTCTTGCGGGTAGAGCAGATCGTCGCCCTGGCCGGACGCATCCATTGGATCCGCACATCTCTCATCAGAAACATCAACCGCCAACTGGCCCTGGAAGCGTTGCTGCTCCAGCTCCGGGATGAAATCCGGTCGGAATCATGACCCGAAAGTTTTATATTACCACCCCCATCTATTACGTGAACGACGTGCCCCATATCGGTCACGCCTACACGACGGTGGCCGCGGACATCCTGGCCCGATACAAGCGCCTTCAGGGGTTCGAAGTCCGTTTCTTGACGGGAACGGACGAACACGGCCAGAAGATCGAAAAAGCCGCCGAGGCGAATCATGAGACGCCGCAGGAGCTGGCCGACCGGGTCGTCAAGCGCTTCCAGGACCTCTGGAGGCGCCTGCACATTTCGTACGATGATTTCATCCGAACGACGGAGACCCGGCACCGGGAATCGGTACGGGACTTCTTCGGCCGCGTCAGCGAAAAAGGGGATATTTACAAAGGCGAATATGAAGACTGGTACTGTGTTCCCTGTGAAACCTTCCTGACCGAGTTTCAACTGGCGGACGGCCGTTGCCCGACATGCGGGCGCCCGGTGGAAAAGATCCGGGAGGAAAGCTACTTCTTCAGGATGTCGGCCTATCAGACAAAGCTCCTGGACTTCCTAAAGGAAAACAAGGGATTTATTCAGCCCGAATCCCGTTACAATGAAATCTTCAGCTTTGTCGAGGGCGGTCTGCCGGACCGGACTGCGCTGGGGAATTCCGGTGCCCTCCGACGAGCGGCACGTCGTCTATGTCTGGTTCGATGCGCTCACCAATTACCTATCGGCGCTCGGCTATCCCGGACAACCCGCATTCCGGAAGTTCTGGCCGGCCGATGTGCACCTGATCGGAAAGGACATCCTGCGATTTCACGCCGTATACTGGCCGACCTTCCTGATGTCCGCGGGCCTTCCCCTGCCCGGGAAAGTTTTCGCCCACGGCTGGTGGACGGTCAACGGCGAAAAAATGTCCAAGAGCAAAGGCAACGTCGTGGACCCGGTGAAGGTAATCGACGAGTTCGGCGCGGATGCATTTCGTTATTTTCTGTTCCGTGAGGTGCCGTTCGGCCTCGACGGAGACTTTTCCATGGAAGCGATCATCAGCCGTTACAACAATGACTTGGCCAACGACCTCGGCAATTTGCTGAGCCGCGCGCTTCAAATGATCGAGCAGTACAATGCCGGCGCTATTCCCGCACCTTCGAAAGGCGGCAATCCCTTGCGCGAGATCGCGGAGACGCTCGCAGATACCGTGGACGAGGCAATGAGCGCCCTGGCTTTTCACAAATGCCTCAATGAGATCTGGCGCCTGGTGGAGCGCGCCAACCAGTATATCGAGCAGAAGGCGCCCTGGAATCTGGCCAAGGACCCCTCGAAAAAGACGGAGCTGCAAACCGTCCTGTACCATACGGCCGAAACGCTTCGAATTCTCGCGCTTTACCTCTTTCCATTCATGCCGGAAACGGCCCGGACCATGGCGGGGCATCTGGGCATCAAACCCGACCTGTTGTTCCAAGACGGCGGTCTCGCCGGTCAGGCGCGCTGGGGGGGGCTGAAGGAGGGCGCCCGCGTCGCCAAAGGCCGCCCTCTTTTTCCAAGGATTCAAAGACAGGACCGCAGAGCGAAAAAGACCTCCCAAAGCCCAGGCAAGGCAGATCCCGAACAGGGTCCAGAACACCCTGGAACCGCACCAACCGATCGGGTATCGCTGAGCGACTTCAAGCGGCTTGACCTTCGGGTAGGCCGTGTCGTCTCGGCCGAGGCCATCGCCGGCTCCGAAAAGCTGCTCAAGCTAGTGGTCGACATCGGAACGGAGAAGCGCCAGGTGGTCGCCGGCATGGCCAAGCGCTACCGCCCGGAAGAGCTGGTCGACAAGCGCGTGATGGTGCTGGCTAACCTGAAACCCGCCAAGCTCATGGGCGTGGAATCTCAGGGCATGATCCTCGCGGCGGGAGACCGGGAAGTTGTGGCCCTCGCCACCTTCCTGGACGATGTGGAACCGGGGACTCCCGTCAGGTAGGTCGCTCTTGCGCAGAGGTCTGCAATCCAAGATCATTCTTACCATGGTGGCCGTCGGCCTGCTGCCGCTCGCGGTGGGACTCCTCTGGCTGGGCCTCTACGGAAAGTCGACCCTGATCGAGGCCTCAGGCGGAAAATTCGCCGAGTTGGCCAAACAGACGGCCCATCACTTCCGATTCATCGTCGAGCGGGAAATACACGAGGCCCAAAGCCTGGTCCTATCCGAAGAGCTGCGCCGCGCGGTCTCTGTCGACGCGTCCGCGAAGCCTCACCTGAAATCCATCGTGGATCACCCGGCCTCCCGCTATCTGCAGGCCTACCGGGATCTGAAGGAAGACGAGTACGACATCATCTTTGCCACCGATGGCGAAGGACGCGTGGCGGCGTCCACCCGCCCTCCGCCACGCCTGGACTATTCGGATGAGGGGTGGTGGCGGACCGCTTACGATTCCGGCCGCGGTCGTCTCTTTCTGAGCCGCTTGTATCCCGGGCCGGACTCCGAACAACTCCGAATGAACCTTTCACTCCCCATCATGGATCAAGAGAGGGAAAGGGCCATCGGGGTCCTCACCTTCATTATTCGGGACGAAGATCTGCGCGAGATTCTGGACGAGGTCCGGATCGGGATGACCGGACACGCCATGCTCCACGACCGGGAAGGGCGGGTCCTGATCTGCTCGATGCACCCCGCCGGCTCCCACGAACCGATCCGCGTGGCAGACACCGAGTCCCCCATGGGAGGCTGGTCGATGCAGGCGGACGGACACGGGGGACCGCCCTCCCTCGTGGGCATCTCGCCGGTCAGCCTGGGGTCGGAGGTCGAACCGGATTCCTCGAAGCAAATGCCGTGGTGGATATCGGTCAGTCAGCGACGCGCCGAATTGTTCGAACCGATCCAGAAGGCGCTGTGGATCATGGCCGGCTTGGGTTCCTTGATGGCCATCTTTCTCGTCGCCCTGGGAATTTTTGCGGGCAGGCGGCTGGTCCGTCCCATCCTGGCGTTGCAGCACGGGGCCACGCAACTGGCCCAGGGGAACCTATCCCACAGGCTGCGCATCGATACGCGCGACGAACTGGAGGCGGTCTCCGACACGATCAATCAGATGGCGGCCAGTCTGCAACAGCGCGCTTCCGACCTACAACAGGCCAGGGATCATCTCGACAATATTATCGAGCAGTCGGCCGCCTTCATCATCACGACGGATGCGGATTCCCAGATCAAGGAATTCAATCGAAGCGCCCGGGAAACCCTCGGTTACCGCCGGCAGGCCATCGAAGGAAAGCCCCTGGAAATTCTTTGGGAGAATACGGAGGAATTCCGCCAGGTAATAAGTCAGATTCGGGCCAAGAAGCAGCGGATCCAGTATGAAACGGTTTTCGCCCGCGAAGATGGGACGCCGATCCCGGTCAGCTGCTCTCTGACCGAGTATATGGATGTCGACGGGAAGGTTCTCGGGCTGATCCTGGTGGGCGAGGACATTTCGGACCGAAAGCAGCTGGAGGCGTCGCGCCTCAAGGCCGAGCGACTCATGGCTCTGCACCGCCTCACGGCCGTCCTCACACATGACCTTCGAAGCCCGATGGTGGGCATCCTCAAGGCCCTCTCTCTGCTGCAGCAGAGCTACGGGAAAATGCCGGAACCCCAGGCCCAGCATCTGGTCACCGACCTGGTCCGCGGTGGAAACATGGTCCTGGGCACGTTCAACGATCTGCTCGACGTTTACCGATACAGTCTGTCTGCACTTCCGCTGCGTCTCTCGGAGTTTCGTCTCAAGGAGCCGATTGATGAGATCGTGGGGCTGCTGTCGGCGGATCTGCAGGCCCGAGGCATCCGCCTCAGGCTGAGCCTGGCGGATCCGGACCTATCCATCCGCGCCGATCGACGCCGGATACAGCGGGTGCTATTCAACCTGCTGGACAACGCGCTCAAGCATTCCCCCTCGGGGGGTGAAATCGGTCTGGAGCTGTCGGCGCCCTCGGCGGAGTGGATCGAGATTCGAGTCTCGGACGAAGGCTCGGGCATTGCGCAGGAGGACCGTTCGAAAATTTTTGATTTTATGTATAATAAGCCGAGAGGGGATTCCGGGTTTCAGGAGGATTCCGGCATCGGCGTCGGGCTTTATTTCACGCGGGTCACGGTCGAGGCGCACCGGGGCAGCATCCAGGCCGAAAACCGCCCCGGCCGAGGCGCGCTTTTCACGATACGGCTCCCCGTCTCCCCCGATTCGATAAGAAGCGATGAGCACCAAGCCTAAGCAAAACGCCACTATACGCATCCTGATCGTGGATGACCAGAGACTCTTCAGGCAAAGCCTCAGGCTGCTGCTGGAGCAGGATTCACAGATCGAGGTGATCGGCGAGGCGGCGGATGCCCAAGAGGCGGTCATCATGGCGACGGAGCATCGGCCCGACTTGATCCTCATGGATGTCGAGCTGCCCGGATTGAGCGGTCCCAAGGCGGCCCTCCTGATCCGAGAGCGGATCCCCGGCGTCAAGATCCTGATGCTGTCGGTGCACGATGAGAATCATCGTATCCAGGAAAGCCTGACTACCGGCGCGGCTGGCTATATCCTCAAGGACGCCGATTACCGTGAGTTCCTCCGAATCATCAAAAGCGTCTTCAAGGGCGAGAAGGTCAGCTCTCCTTTTCTGGTCACCGCGCCGTCGCAACCCGACGCCCCGATGGCGGATCTCACCGTTCGAGAGCATGAAATCTTAAAATTCCTCGGCCAGGCCCTCACCAACAAGGAAATCGCCCAGGCCATCGGGGTATCCCCCGAAACCGTCAAGTCCCACCTGCAACGCATCTACGCGAAGCTCGGCGTGAGCAACCGCACCGAGGCCATGCGCCTCTTTTACTCCAGCCAGAGAGATTGAAGGCTTCCCAGTCGGACCCCGTGTTGAAGAAACCTGCCTGAGGAGCCAGGCCCTGACTCCCCCGGCAAGGGGACATTGATTCTTCGATTCCGGCTGTAAAATCCACCTTATTATTCGCTCGTTACGGGTGTTCACCCATCCGGGGGAGGGCTCCCCCGAAAACCACCCGAAGAGGGGATTGTCCGCCCGCCGGTTCATGGTTTATGGTGAAGATCAGCGTCCCGCATCATGCCGGGAATCATGAACTCAAAAGGAAACGGAGGAATTCACGGATGAAACGATTCAGACAGTTGTGTATCGGCCTGCTGCTCGCCTGCGGCGGCCTGATCGCGGCAGCAGTCCCGGGCGGGGCCGAAGAAACCCAGGAGCGGATAGAGAAGCTGGAGCGGGAAGTCGATCGGCTCCAATTTGCCCTCGAGAGCGGGATGCCGGAGGAAGGCGGCGAGGCGCGCAGGCGGGTCTCGATTCACGGATACGGCGAGCTTCACTACAACAACCCCAAGACCGGATCCCGGATACCGAAGGGGTCCGATCCCGCCCGGATGGATTTTCACCGCATGGTGTGGGGTTTGAGCTATCACTTCAACGATCGGGTCAGTCTTCATACCGAGGTGGACTTCGAGCACGCCGCCCAGGAGATGGAGCTGGAGTTTGCCTACCTCGATTTTCTCATCGGCCCCGCCTTCAATATCAGGGCCGGCAGCATGCTGATGCCGGTGGGCCCCCTCAATGAGTTTCACGAACCCCCGCTGTTCTACAGCGTAGAAAGACCCTATGTCCAGGCCTACATCATTCCCACCACCTGGATGGAGGGCGGCGTGGGGGCCTTCGGTTTACTGCCTGTCGGCCTGAAATACCGTGTCTATGGGGTTTCCGGGCTGAATGCGGAAGGCTTCTCGGCCGACCAGGGGCTGCGCGGCGGCCGCGGCAAGGTGGCCAGTGCCCCCTCGGAGGAGCTGGCGGCAGTCGGGCGGCTGGAATATTTCGGTGTGGCGGGTCTGGACCTGGGAGGCTCCATCTACTGGGGCGGCGCCAACGCCACCAAGAACGACTCGCTGGGCGATCCCAACGTGACCATGCTGGAGGGCGACGCGCGGTATCGAAAGGCCGGACTTGACCTCCGCGGCGTCATCGCCTGGGTCAGGCTCCAGGACGCGGACCTTGTCAGCACGGTGAAGGGGCAAACCGTTGGAAAAGAGATGTTGGGGTGGTATGTTGAGGGGGCCTATGACCTGCTCCGCCTCGTCGCTCCCGATACCCATCAGGCCGTGATGGCCTTTGTCCGCTATGAGGCGTTCGACACGCATCACAAGACGCCGGCCGGATTCAGCTCGGACGACACCGTGGACCGAAATATCATCACTGCGGGCCTGGCCTACTATCCACTCCCGGATATCGTCATCAAGGCCGACCTGGAACGGTGGGAGGACGCCACGGATGACAAGGCCATCCGGTTCAATCTGGGGCTGGGATACCAGTTCTAATCCATGCGGGAGGAACCATGCGCGCCAGACCGGCTCTTCAGGATCAGCCGCCCCTGCATGGGGGGACTCATTGAAATAACCGTCTGCGGGGCCGCGGAGGTCAGATGCCGCCAGGCCGCCTCGAATGCCATGGCGGAGGCTGAACGAATTGAGAATCTCCTGAGCCCATTCATCCCGGGCAGCCCCCTCTCCAGACTCAACCGTGATGCGGGAAAGGGCCCGATCCGAACCGATCCCGAACTCATCCGGCTGATCCGCAGGGTCCTGCATCTCTGCAGACTCACGCGGGGCGCCTTGGACATCACCATCCCGCCGCTGATGCGGGTCTGGGGGTTCAGATCGCCCGAGGGGATCCGGCAGGCCCCGGCGGAGGGAGAAATCGGGCGGGTCCTTCAAGCCGTCGGGCACGAAAAAATCCGGGTCGATGAGCAACGGAGGACGGTTGAATATCTGGAGCCGGGGGTCGAGCTGGAATTCGGCGCTCTCGGAAAAGGGTACGCGATCGACCGGATGTCGGCCGCACTCCGAAAAGGCGGGATCCGAAACGCCCTGATCAGCTTCGGAAGTACGGCGCTGGCCATGGGCCACCCGCCGGGCCGGACGGGATGGCGGGTGGCCGTCCGCCATCCCCGGAGATACGGCCGCGGCGTGGCGGTGCTTCATCTGTCAGGCTGCGCCGTCTCGACCAGCGGCGATTATGAGCAGGCCTCCTTTCACGTCGGGCAACGCCTGGGACACATCCTGGACCCCCGAACGGGCTATCCGGCAAGCGGGATGGCCAGTGCCAGCGTGGTTGCGCCCAACGCGATGCGGGCGGACGCGCTGTCCACGGCGGCCTTTGTCCTGGGCCACCGGGGCGGACGCCACCTGCTGGAGTCCCAACGCGCCACCGCCGGGTTATTCGTGACGGAGAGGCCGGACGGGTCCCTGCAGATCTTTCAGAGCCGGTCTTGGGACCGGCACACGCAACCTGACGGATCAAGACCGCTCTGGCCCAGGAGGCGGTTTTTGGCCGCCGCTCTTGGCGCGCTGGGATGGCTCCTGATCCGCCCTTCCCTGGGCTACCCGGTTTCCTATTTGACCCCGCAGGAGGCCCTCCGCAAGCTGATGCCGCAGGCCGAGCGTTTCGAGGAAGTTACCGTCCGCCTCGATGCCGGGCAAAAGAAGAAAGCCGAAGCATCGCTCGGGAAACGGATCCGGAGCGAGTCCTACCGCTTCTGGACCGGCCAGGCCGGCGCAGGGCCCGTCGGGACCGCGGTCCTTCTAAACGTCATCGGTAAGGAACGCCCGATCACCTTCCTGGTGGCGGTCAGCCCCGCGGGAGAAGTCATGGGCGTGGAGGTCTTAATCTACCGGGAATCCCAGGGATATGAGATCCGAGCCAAACGGTTCATGGATCAATTCACCGGGAAAACGCTGCAATCACCCCTGAAGCTCGGCAGGGATATCGACGCCATCAGCGGCGCGACCCTCTCGGCGCGGTCCACGACCTTCGCCGTCAAAAAGGCCCTGGCTTTGGTGGAAGCGGTGTACGGCTTCGCCTCACACGATTCGCCATGAAGGATTATTCCAAAAAAGGGTTTCGTATTGCCACCAGCCCGATGGAGATCAAGCTGGTTTACACCGGTTATCTGATCTTCACCTTTATCGGCTACTTCACGATCACATTGCTTGGACTGCTCCGGGTGGGCCCCGGATATTCGGACATC
Organism: uncultured Nitrospirota bacterium; assembly: GCA_964348105.1. Classification (GTDB taxonomy): domain Bacteria; phylum Nitrospirota; class Nitrospiria; order DATECO01; family DATECO01; genus CAYGBP01. The sequence goes on along the minus strand of CAYGBP010000034.1, from coordinate 1,559 downwards.
GTCCGCCACTACCGGGGTTCCGATGACGAGGCCTTCTTTCCCAGGGCCTTCGGGCAGATGCTGGAGGAGGCCCACTTTCATGCCTTCATCGAGGGGGTCACCCTCCTGGTCCTGGCGCATCTCTTCGCCGCCACATCAGTCAGGAAAAAGACCAAGGTCGTCGTGATCCTCGTGGCCTTCGGGAGCACCCTCGCCGACCTGGCCTGTCCCTGGTTGATCCAGTATCTCTCGCCGTTCTTCGCCCTGGTCCAGATGCTGAGCTGGATCCTGATGGAGATCTCGGCGCTTGTTTTGATGGGAGTCCCCCTCTATGAAATGTGGTTCAAAAAAGGAGGAAGAAGATGAACCGCTGGTTGATATTATCATTGCTTTTGCTCGTGGCGCCAATGGGCACGGAGACACGGGCATCCGATCGCCATCCGGCAGCCGAAATCCAGGAAGTCCGCATCCGGTTGCTCGAATACCGTTTCGACCCGGCTCAGGTCACGATACACCGCGGCCGGGAGACGGAGTTGATCCTGGTCAATGACGGAGCGGTCATGCATGAGTTTGTCACCGATGCCTTGAAGGGCTTGGAGGTAGACGTGGAAATAAATGGGGTCATTGCTGAGACCTTCGGCCTGGCTGAACTGGAGATTCCCCCAAAGGCCAAAGTGGTCCTCCGGTTTACTCCGGACAAACCCGGAGATTTTCCGATTGCGTGCCATGCCGAGGAACCCAAGGACCATCTGAAGGAAGGTATGGCTGGCAAGCTGGCGATCCGCTAGACCTTTGGCAAGATCCTTTCTCTGGCAGGAGGCTTTATTACGCTAAAGAGGTGTTCTTGATGCCGCGACGCTGCCGTTCCGAGATCATCATTGAAACATCCGAGGGTCAAGTCCGTTCCTGTTTGTGTGGAAGGTACCACCTCCGGTGGAGGAACATCGTTCTTTGCATGACGGAAGATGAATTCTCCCGGCTGGCCAGGTTGTTGAAGATTTCCCTTGGCCGGATCAGCGCAAACCAGTTAAGACCACAGGCCATCCAGAGGGATGACAAACAGCTTGATAACGGGTGAGGAGCCATAATCCGCGCTGTTCATCCTTTCCGGTTGGACAAGGTCCATCAAAGTGAAGCCGGTGATTGGAGCGACCGGGTTGGGGCAGACGGGCGCGAGCGGCTGTCATCATGAATGCCGCTCACCGCTGCAGCGGGTCTTTTTGGATTCGGGGCGCCGCAAGACCCTCCTTGACGTTCCTCTCATGTGAATGCGCCTGCGTAACCGCGCGCGGATGCTCGTGCAGGTGTTCCATGACCCCGTGTCGGTGGGCATGCTCATGGTGCAGGACCCTTCGCCTCAGATAGTTGTAGAAAAGCGCCACGCTGAACACCGTGGCGGCAAACAGCACAATCGTGGCGCCCGAGGCGGCGTTGAAATAATAGCTCAGATACATGCCCGACACCGCCGTCCCCGAGCCGATCAGGGTGGAGGCCACCATCATCCGGCTGAAGCGGTCGGTCAGCAATCGGGCCGTGACGGCGGGTATCACGATCGCCGCCGCGATCATCGTGACGCCGAT
>CAYGBP010000033.1:24184-24548 GCA_964348105.1 uncultured Nitrospirota bacterium | reverse complement strand
GCCCCATCTGCCGCAAATCCGCGGGTTGGGAAAAGAATCCCTTCCGTCCTTTTTGCTCAGAGCGGTGCAAGCTGATCGATCTGGGACAGTGGGCGAAGGAGGCGTACCGGGTGGAGGGGGAGTCCGCGGGTGCAGGGAACAGCGAGACGGGTGAACAGGAAAAGGAGGATCAGGCCAATGGGGCGGGACCGAAACGGTAAGGGGATTCTTTACGGCGTCGGCGTGGGACCGGGGGACCCGGAATTACTAACCGTCAAGGCAGTCGAAGTCCTCCGTCGGGTTCCGGTGATTTACATTCCGAAATCGGGCGAAGAATCGGGGAGCTTCGCCTTGAGCGTCGCCGAGCCCTATCTTGACCGTAAGC
>CAYGBP010000033.1:18786-24174 GCA_964348105.1 uncultured Nitrospirota bacterium | reverse complement strand
CGACAAGAGCCCGTAGCCGATAGTGCTCGGTACTGCCCGATAGATAACGGACGTAGTACAATCTCGCGAACGACGCTGAAAATGGCGGTGGGTAAAATGGAATTCAGACTTGCCTTCCTGGATTACGGCGGCGTCGAGATACCTACCGAAATGCAAGGAAAATCCCTTAGATTGAAGCGGCTCAGGCTTCTGGGATCGCTCGGCGAGCCTGATCCTTTCACGCCTGAACGAAGGCCTGGATGTCGCCTGCATCTGTATCGGCGATCCCCTGCTTTACAGCACCTTTGCGCACATGATGCACAAGGTTCAATCCTCCGATCCGGACGTGCGCGTCGAGATCATCCCGGGCGTTACCTCGATTTCCGCTTGCACCGCGACGACCGGAGTTCCCCTGGTCCAGGCCGGGGAGCGCTTGGCGGTCCTGCCGGCCACCTACGATCCGGAAGGCGTGCGCGAGGTGCTGCAAAAGTTTGAAACGGTCGTTCTCATGAAGGTCAACCGCGTGGCGGAGCAGGTGACGGCCATCCTGGACGAGCTCGGCTTGAAGAAGCAGGCGATTTTCGTCAGCCGGGCCACGACGGGCGAACAGGAGTTCGTTCGCGACCTGGATTGCCTCAAGGGGAAAACCCTGGACTATCATTCCATGATTATCGTTAAGAAGGGCGGTTAAAAAATGGCGAAGGGCAGGGTCTATTTTGTCGGCGCGGGACCTGGCGACCCGGAACTGGTCACCTTGAAGGCAAAGAGGATTCTGGAAGCGGCCGATCTCGTGATTTATGCCGGTTCGCTGATTCCTCCGGCTGTACTGGATTTTGCGGGAAACGGTGCGCAATTGCGTGACAGCGCCGGGATGATCCATGAGGAAATCGTGGCCCTCATGATTGAATCCGCCCTGAAGGGCTGTCGGGTGGTGCGCCTGCATTCCGGGGACCCTTCGATCTTCGGGACGATGTGGGAGCAGATAGAGGAACTCGAGCGTGCAGGCGTGCAGTACGAAGTCGTCCCGGGGGTGAGCTCCGTATTTGCGGCGAGCGCCGCCCTGAAGACGGAGCTGACGGTCCCGGAACTGTCCCAAACCGTGATTTTCACCAGGATCGAGGGAAGAACGAAAATGCCGGAGCGCGAGTCGCTGCGGGATCTGGCTGCGCATCGCTCCACGATGGCGATCTTTCTGAGCACACAGTACATCGATCGGGTGGTGGAGGAGCTGTTGCACGCCTTTCCGCCCGAAACACCGGCAGCGGTTGTCCAGAAGGCATCATGGCCCGAAGAGAAAATCGTGCGTGGAACCTTAAGCGATATCGCCCCCAAGGTCAAGGCGGCACGTATCGTCTGGACCGCCGTGATCATCGTGGGCGCGGCGGTTGGCAGGGAGCCGGGGAGGCCCCGTTCCCGCCTCTATGACAAGAATTTCTCGCACGGGTACCGTCAAGCCAGGAACAACGCATAATCCTGCGCATAACCCGGGGAAGAGCGGCAGAACCGTGTCCAGCGCCATCATGATTCAGGGCACCGGATCCCACGTGGGTAAGAGCACCCTCGTGGCCGCGCTCTGCCGGACATTGCATCAAGACGGCTTCCGAGTATCCCCCTTCAAATCCCAGAACATGTCCCTCAACGCCTTCGTGACGTTCAGCGGGGATGAAATCGGAAGGGCGCAAGCCCTGCAGGCCATGGCGGCCGGGGTGCAGCCCTGCGTGGAGATGAATCCCATTCTGTTGAAGGCGACGTCCGACTCGGGGGCGCAGGTGATTCTTCGGGGTAAGCCCGTCGGTGTGATGCGGGCAACGGAATACCAGCGCTACAAGTCACAGGCGTGGAGAACGGTGATCGATTCTTATCACTGCCTGTCGGAGCGATTCGACCGGATTGTCATTGAAGGGGCCGGGAGTCCGGCCGAAATCAATCTTAAAGAACACGATATCTCGAATATGCGGGTCGCGCGATTGGCCAATGCACCGGTTCTGCTGGTGGGAGATATCGATCGGGGTGGCGTATTCGCCTCCCTGCTGGGAACCCTTCAGCTCCTTACCCGATCGGAGCGCGCCCGCGTGGCGGGCTTCATTATCAATAAATTCAGGGGGGAGGAGGCCTTGCTTCAAGACGGGCTCCGCTTTTTGGAAAGGAAGACGGGGCTTCCGGTTTTGGGAGTCTTGCCTTATCTCCCGGACTTATTTCTCGACGAGGAGGATGGGGTGGCGCTCGACGCCTCACCGAGTTTGCGGGGAAACGGGATGGAAGAATCCGTTTCCCCCGGCCGAAACGGAGCGGAAACGGGAGGGCCGATCCGGATCGCGGTCGTTCATCTTCCGCATATCTCCAATTTTACCGATTTCGATCCCCTGGCACGGGACCCCCGGGTAAAGCTTCGGATCACCCGGTCTGCCCGGGAAGTTACGTTGTCGGACGTTGTCATCCTCCCCGGGACGAAGAACACCATCGGGGATCTTCGCGCCCTGAGGAAGATGCGGCTCGACCGGGCGGTTCTCCAGGCCCACGCGGCCGGGCGCCGGATCATCGGGATCTGCGGTGGGTTTCAGATGCTGGGAACCCGCATTCGAGATCCCCTGGGCGTCGAGGACCGTGCGGGTGCCATCCAAGGCTTGGGGCTTCTGGGAGTGGAAACCACTCTGGCGCCGGCGAAGATCACGGATCAGGTGGAAGCGGACTGCCGGATCTCGGGGAGATGGCCGAAGTCCAAATGCAAGGGATATGAGATCCACATGGGCCGGACCCGGAGGTACCCTGGTGTTGCGGCGGCCTTCAGGATTTCTCGCCGGGGAGGCCGGCGGGTCGGGGAGCGGGAGGGTGCGGTCTCTCCGGATGCACGGGTGTGGGGCACTTATCTTCACGGCCTGTTCGAAAACGACTCTTTTCGAGACTCTTTCTTGGCTGCGATCCAGGGCGGACAAGCGAGTCCGAAACGCCGAAGAATGCGGTTCGGAAGCACGCGCCTGCGCGCGCTGGACCGGCTGGCCGATTCGGCCAGGAAGCATCTGGATTTAAAACGGATCTATGAGCTCTTTTGAGCTCTGCCTGGTGATGGTCCTGGATCTGCTGCTCGGGGATCCCCCGAAGGCTCCCCACCCGGTCCGGTGGATCGGCCGCCTGATTCATCTCTCGGAATCGGCCCTCAGGCCGTTTTCAACCGGACCGATGGGTGAACGGATGCTCGGGGGCGTTCTAGCCCTGTGGGTCGTGGGAGCGGCCTATTTCGGGGCTTTTTTTCTGATCATGGGCGCGGCCTGGCTGCATGAATGGATCGGATGGGCGGTTGCCATTTGCCTGGCCTTTACAACCCTCTCGGCCAGGTCTCTCGCCGATGCCGCCCGCCGGGTTCAGGCTGCGCTGTCGGCCGGCCACCTGGTGGCCGCCAGGCGGCACCTGAAGGCGCTGGTGGGGAGGCGCCGGGATGACCTGGATCAGGAAGAAGCGGTCAAGGCGACCGTCGAAAGCGTGGCGGAAAATGTGTCGGACGGAGTGGTCGCTCCGCTTTTTTTTCTGGCCATCGGGGGCCCTCCCTTGGGTATGGCCTACAAGGCGGTGAATACCCTTGACTCGATGATCGGCTACAAGACACCCCGGTATTTCCATTTCGGCTGGCCCTCGGCCCGTCTTGATGACCTGGCAAATTTCCTTCCGGCCCGGATGACGGCCCTGGCCATCGCGATGGTAGGGGGCATCCTGGGAGAGGGAATGCGATCGTTTCGAACCATGCGGGATGACGGACATAAGCATGAAAGTCCGAACAGCGGCTATCCGGAGGCCGCGATGGCCGGCTTGCTCGGGATTTCCCTGGGCGGTCATCGAAGTCATGAGGGTAAGCCCGGGAACCGGCCCGTGATGGGGGAAGCCCTCGAACCCCCCAAGGCGGATCACATACGCCGCGCGGTGCATGTGCTGTATGGCGTTACGATGCTAGCCGTCATCCTGTTCGGAGCAATTCACCTATGGCTGGGGAGCTGATGCAGCATCATGGGGGGGACATCTACGGATTGGCCCGGCGGCTTGGCCGGGAGCCGGGTGAAATCATTGATTTCAGCGCCAACATCAATCCCCTGGGGATATCGCCACGCGCGGACGAAGCGCTTCGGCGAAAGCTGGACCTGCTGCCCCACTACCCTGACCCGGACTCCACCGAGTTGAGGGACTGCCTTTCGGAGTATCACGCCTTGCCGTCCCGTCGTATCTTGGTGGGTAACGGCTCGACGGAGCTGATCTATCTCCTGGCGCGCGCGCTCAAGCCCCGCGAGGTCGTGATCGGATTTCCGACATTCGGGGAATATGAGAGGGCCTGCCGCCAAGCGGGTGCAACGATCCGCTGGGCGGAGCAACGCCATGGGGATCCGCCCCCGAAAAGGTTGGAAGGGCTGCTTCGGGCCGCCACCCCGAGCACCGACCTGATTTTTCTGTGCAATCCGAACAATCCGACCGGGTGGCTGTATTCGCCTGATGAGGTGAGATGGCTTGCCGCGTGTCTGGGCCCCCAAATCCGCCTGGTCCTGGACGAGGCCTTCATCGATTATTGTCCGGGCCATTCCCTCGTACCGGGAGACACCCCCGCCGGACTTCCCCGAACAGACCTGCCGGATAACGTCGTGGTCCTTCGCAGCTTTACGAAGTTTTTCGCCCTGGCCGGCCTGCGGGTAGGCTACCTGGTCGGTCCGAATGATCTCGTGACCCGCCTGAGGGGGCATCGGGAGCCGTGGACGGTCAATACGCTCGCAGCCGCCGCCGCCGAATACTCCCGCAGGGACCAGACCTTTATCCGGGCCAGCCTGGACTTCATGAGGATGGAGCGCCCCCGATTCTCCAAACGGCTTGCGCGGCTTCCCGGCCTGACGGTCTTTTCCTCCTCAGCCAACTATCTTCTGATCCGATTCGGCTGGGGAATGAAGGCCGCGCAACGGACCTGCGCCCGGCTGTCGGAGCAGGGAATCCTGGTGCGAAACTGCGCATCGTTTCGTGGATTGGGACCGCAATTCGTTCGGCTGGCCGTCAGAAAACGCGATGAAAACGAGCTTCTCTGTCAAACATTGCAGGCCCTCGCGCATAAGGTCGCACCCGGCATGCATTTCACTGCCGCATATGAAGAAATAGAAGAGAGCCGACCGACCCAAAGGTGATGTTGGGAAGCCAGGCGGCCAGGAAGGGAGACAGAACCCCACCCCGCCCCAGGGATATCGAGACTGAAAAGACGAGCCAGTAAGCCAGGGCGATGAGCAGGCAGGCGCCAATGCCCTTCGCAACCCCCGCGCGTTGCCCCCCGATGAGTCCGGAAGGGATCCCGATCAGCATCATGATCAGGCCAATGAAAGGAAGAGAGGTTCTTGAGGCCATTTCTACCTGATAGCGGCTGGCTCGAAAGCCGCCCTGGGATAGATGTCG
>CAYGBP010000033.1:11194-18776 GCA_964348105.1 uncultured Nitrospirota bacterium | reverse complement strand
GGGATAGCCGCTTCTGATATCGATCCAGCTCGCCGTACGTCATTTCGTATTCCCTGAGCAGGATTCCCTGGAATTCGTCCGGTTTTCTCTCCAACGGCAGCACACGGGATTCAAATCGCGTCGCCTTGATCTGCAGGTCTTCCTCGAAGTGGCGTTGAATCCCGTTGTGCAGTGACCAGCGTCCCTCCTGGAAACGGAGTTCATCGGCCTCGACCGTCTCCAGCAGCCGGAAGTCCGGCGTCACGCGGTAAATCGTTATACCGCGCATGACTTCCTGCGAGGGCTCGATGAGTTGGATGTTCAGAAAGGTCCGGTTATCCAGTCTGAGCCAGACCCGTTCCTGTTTTAAGAACACCGACTTGGGTTTTTTTTCAATCTGAAAATCACGGACCATATTGGATTGGCGGTTGGCTGTGGGGATTGCGGACCAGTTGGCCAGCAGTAGGACAAGACCCACCAGGACGGCAAGAGCCAGTAAGGGCGTCAACGCCCGGTGCAGGCTGACCCCACAGGCCTTGATCGCGGTCAGCTCTTTCGTGCGCGCAAAGTATCCGATGGCCAAAACGGTCGAAAAGAGCATCGCGAGAGGCGTCATCTCGAAAAAGACCCGGGGAATTTTCAGGCCGAAATAGAGCAGAATCGGCAGCAGTTGCGCATCGTGATCCGCAAAGCGCCTGATCTTCTCGAAGAAATCGATCGTGAGGTAAATCAAGCAGAGAATGCTCAAGCTCAACAAGAATATCTTCAAGTATTCCCGCAGCAGGTATCTCTCTAATACCCCCAAAACCGGAACCTCCCCCGTCCCTCTTTCAGCATGAAGAGGACGAACCATAACGTAAACAGACCCAGCACGATATTCGGGAACCAGGCCGCCATGAGGGGCGTAAAGAGGCGGCTGGCCATCAGAAAATCGCCCGAGATCATGAGAAGATAATACAGGCCCACGGTGAACACGCCGATGGCAAAGCCACCCAGGCGGCCGGCCCGCCGCGACCGGATTCCGATGGGAACGCCGATGATCCCGAAGAAAAAGCTTGCAAGCGGAAGCGCATAATTTCTGTAATAGGCCTGCAGGCGGCGCTTCCATCGCGGATCATCGCCGCCCGCCCGTTCCAGCTGCCGCTCAATTTCCTCGCGGGAAAGCTCCTCCTGGCCAAGGCCTCCGGGCTGGGCCAGCAGGTCTGACAGGTTAAACTTGATCCGATAGCTTGAAAAGAGGATTCTCTGATACTGGTTCTCGTTTTGTCCTCTGCGGTGAATGCTGCCGTCATGCAGCTCAAGCTGCAGCGTCTCCTCCTCAGGATTGCTGGCGATTGTCCCGGTCTTGGCGATAATCAGGTTGGGGTGCTCCGGTTTGCGAAGATCCTGGATGAAGATTCCCTTCATTTCATTGAAGGTCGGCATCTCATCGACATAGAATACCATCTGAGGAATCAGCTCATTGAATGACCCGGCATCGATTCCGACGCTGACCTGTTTTTTGAGAAGCTTCACGGCAAGGTCTTTAAGAGAATGGCCGCTCCAGGGCATGGCCACAACAGAAAGATAATATACCCCCAGGCAGAGAATGGCCGAAATCATGGCGACGGGCCTGAGGATTCTTCCCATGCCGATACCAGCTGCCCGGAAGGCCACGATTTCGTAGTCTCCGGACAGACGATTGAAGGCGCTAATCGAGGCGATGAGTGTCGCGATGGGCAAAGTCAGGACAAGAAATGAGGGTACGAGGTATATAAAAAGCTCGATCACAATGACGACCCCGACGCCCTTGTCGATCAACAGTTCCACCATCCGAAGCATCTGCTGCGTGAGCAGGAGAAACAGGATGATGGCGACACTCAGGAGGAAAGGGGTGAGGAATTCCTTCAAGATATACCGGTCAATAATCTTCAAGATGACCTGCCGTCCTTGGGGTGGTAGGGTAGGACTATATTATAAGGATGCGAACGGGCCGCCTGACGAGGCCCTGCGGGGGGAGGGCAAAGTTTCATAAGTCCTCTGAATATAACCGATTTCACCGTGTTTGTAAACCGCTTCGCTCACCGGAAGGCCCTAGAACTCGGGTCCTAACCTATTGAATTATTAGCGAAATTCTTCCCATGCTGTTCCGCTGACGCTGTCCTCAGACCCCCTTGAAACTTGACAGTTTAGGGCTTGTATGGTTTCTTTAAATTGATAATCTGCATACTTGCAACGGCCGTGGTGCTTCCCGATGTGCCCGTCTCAGGGAAGCACCACGCCAGTTTTTCCGTCTTTTGTAGACACGCTGAAGGGGCATCTGCCGCCCGGCAGACTACTGTGCTTGGGGGTCCCATTTGGGGGTTGATAAGAGTTCCATCATCCAAAACGCCCAGAAGTTCACCGCAAAAGGGCAGCTCGACAAGGCGATCGGCGAATGGAAAAAGCTGATCGCCGAGACCCCCAATGATGGGAACGTTTACAATACCATCGGGGACCTCCACCTCAAGAGCAATTCCTCCAAAGATGCCATTCAGGTCTACCTGAAAGCGGCCGAAGTGTACCACCAGGCCGGATTCGCGCTGAAGACGATCGCCGTTTACAAAAAGATCATCAAGGTCGATCCCCATCATTTGGAGACTCAGGTCCGGCTGGCGGACCTCAATGCCGAAAGGGGATTGACGGGAAACGCCATCGAAGATTACCTCAAGGTCGCCAAGGAGTACGCCAAGCAGCACAAGATCAGGGAATCGCTCGAGATATACCGCAAGATTGCCAACCTCGACCCCACCAACGTCAATATTCAGCTGAAGCTTTCGGAAATGTTCATGAAAGAAGGGCTGAAGCAGGAGGCGATCGATGAATTGATGAAGGCCGCCGAAAACTGCTCCAGCAAAGGAAAGGATAACGAGGCGGAAGCCTTATACCAGCGCGTCCTCCAGATCGACCCTCAAAACGTCAAGGCGCAAAACCGCGGCCGGGAGCCCGAACCGGTGGCGGAGCAAGCCGCCGAGGTCGAGCCCGCACTGGAAGGGAACCAAATGGCGGGGGCCGACGCCGGTCACGATCCGGAAGCGTCGCTGCGGGAAGCCGTGGCCCGACCCGAGGCCACGCTGGAGCAGAGGAGAGATCTGGGATTCCTCCTCCTGGGAAAGGGAGACCTCGAAGGGTCCTTCCACGAGTTGCAGAAGCTGGTGCAGGACTGCTGGCAGGAGCAGGAATGCGGGATGGCCATCCAGGCCATGCAGGAGTACCTAAAGCGCGATTCGAAAAAGCTGGAGGCCAAGGAATTGTTGGCCCAATCGTACGAGAAGAGTGGCATCATCGACCGGGCCGTCGAGGAGTACGTCAACGTCATCGACCTGCTGGTCCGTGAGGAACAGTCCATGACGGGGGCGATGCATATTTTTAACCGCATCAAGGAGCTGGATCCGCAGAATCCAGCGGTTCAAAAGCTGGAGGTCCGCTTTGGGTCTCAGGCCGAGCAGCCGGCGCCTGCCGTGGAGATCTCGGCCCCGGCCTTTCAGGAAGTCGCGCCCGAGCCTGCGCAGGCTTTTCCTTCCGCCGAACCCGCCGTGGAAGAGGCGCCTTCCACCTCCGCCGGTGGCATTCAATCCTACCTGACGGAGGCCGAGGTCTACCTCAAGTACGGCCTTTCGGCCAAGGCACTGGAACAACTGCAGGCCGCCGCATCCGTGGCACCGAACCATCCCGAGGTTCATACTAAATTAAAGGAGCTATTCAAGATTGAGGGGAGAACCGATGAATTTATAAGTGAATGCCTTCTTCTCGCCAAGCTCTACGCGGATGCCCAGGAGGAGGAGCAGAAGATCGGCGTCCTGCAGGAGTTGCTGCAGGCGAGCCCGGATCATCCGGAAGCCAAGGCCATGCTGGGCGGGGCCCCGGTCGAGATCCCCGAGCCAGCGCCCGAGCCGGTCGATCCGGGTGTTTCGGCTCAGGAGGCTCTTTCCCTGAATGAAGCAGCCGTATCCGAAATTTCCCGGGGAACCGGTAGCCTCACGGCCCAGATGATCCAGGAGGTGGAGGAGCGCTTCGCCGAGGCCGAGTTCTATTATCAACAAGGGCTCAAGGAGGAGGCGGTCAAGCTGTATCGAAAGGTGGTGGAGATTACGCCCGGTCATCCCCAGGCACAGGCCCGGTTGACCGAGCTGGGGGGAAGTCCCGCGCCCGCGCAGCAGGAGCCGACCCCGCCCAGGGATGAGGTGTCGGTCGAGACGAGCCAGCGTCGGATCAAGAACCTGCATACATCCGACTATCCAGAAGGCGACGTCAATCTTACCGATCTATTCAAGGACGATCTCTTCGGAAATGACGAGGCCGAGCCAGAGCCCGAGCCGGCTGATCTCGCCCAGAAGGAGTTGGAATCGCTGTTCACGGAGTTCAAACGCGGCATTCAGGAGCAGTTCGGGGACAAGGACTATGAAACCCACTACAATCTGGGTATCGCTTATAAAGAGATGGGCTTGCTCAGGGAAGCGATCGAAGAATTCCAGCTCGCCTCCAACGGGGATGCCATGTTTATTGACGCCGTGAATATGCTGGCGATCTGCTACAAGGCCAGGGAGGACTACGAGCACGCGATCGAGCAGATTGAAGCCGCCCTCATGGACGAAAGATGCACCGGCGGGCATGCCGTCGGCTTGAAGTACGAGCTGGCAGAACTTTATGACCTGACCAACCGAAAGGAAGAGGCCCTTCAGCTGTTCGATGAGATCTATCAACTGGATCAAAGCTTCAAAGATGTCGCCGAAAAGTATAAGCAGCTGAAGAACGGGGGAGGTGAGACCGCCGCGCCCCAGGACTCGGGAAACCCGGAGCCGCCCCCGAAAAAAAAGAAGGTGTCCTATTTATGAGGATCATTGAGGCATCGAATTGTGAACTACCTTGAGTATTATTCCCTGAAGGAAAATCCCTTTTCCATATCGGTCGATACCCGCTTTTTCTACCACAGCCCGCTCCATGACGAGGCGCTGGTCCGATTAAAGCATGCCGTGGAGTCCCGTAAGGGCCTTGCCGTGCTGCTGGGTGACGTCGGGTGCGGAAAGACCACCCTGGCCCAACGATTGTTGGACGAACTGGATGAGGACAATCACGAAGCGTCGTTATTGATTGTCATCCATTCGTCGGTCAGCTCCGAATGGATCCTTCGCAAACTCGCGGGACAGCTCGGCGTTCCGAATCCAAGCACCAAATGCACGGAGGTCCTGGGCCAGCTGTCGCAACGGCTCATTGAAATATTCGAGTCGGGAAAAAGGGCCGTCGTCTTGATAGACGAGGCCCAGATGCTTCGGTCCAGAGAGGTCATGGAGGAGCTCAGGGGAATCCTGAATATCGAATCGGACGGGCATAAACTGGTTACCATCATCTTGTTCGGCCTCAACGAGCTTGATCAGTGTTTGGCCCTCGACGACGCGCTGCGCCAGCGGGTGGGGCTGCGCCACCACCTGAAATCCTTTACGCCGGACATCACCGAGGCCTATGTTCGATATCGCATGAGCGTTGCGGGATGCGGAAAGGAAACCTTCACCGAAGACGCCTTTGCGGCCATTCACCACTATTCCGGCGGAATTCCAAGGCTGAACAATGTCATCTGTGATAACGCCCTGCTGGAAGGATGTCTGCAAAAGCAGGATCGTGTCGATGCGGGGGTCATCATGGATGTTGCCAGATCGCTCAAGCTCACCTCGGCGGCCGCCTGAACCCCACTTCCATCTATCTGCCCCGCGCCTTCCCGGGCATTGGGGCCCCTGGAGCCCCCTCCACCTCATTTGGTCCCCACGGCCGAAAATCATTCCGGGAGCCAAGAGAATCGGTGGCAGTTGACAATTCCTTGAAATTTTCATACTATAGGGGCGTTGCGGGTGTAGCTCAGTTGGTAGAGTACAAGCTTCCCAAGCTTGGTGTCGGGGGTTCGAGTCCCCTCACCCGCTCCATTATTCGTCCGGGTTAGGGCGGCCGCCTCTCCGGTCGCTGGGGCCCGTGAGGTCCCCATTCACGATGCTTCAGATCATGGATGAGCGGAGGGTCCTATATTTGAGCAGCGCTTTATGGCCGTCGGCAAGTCTTCCGGATGATCCACCCGACGGCGCACAAGGAGGGCATGAAGGATGAGCATGGTCGCGGAAAGCGTTCAGCTTCAAAGGGACTGCGAGGCCGTTCAGATTCCGGCGGGTCACAAGGTGACGCTCGTCAAAGGAACGAATGCCGTCATCACCCAGGCACTTGGAGGCACCTTCACCATCAGTGTCCCCAGCTTCGGGGGATTATTCCGGATTGCGGGGCACGATGCCGACGCGCTGGGGAAAAAGGCATTGGAGGAAGAACAGGTGGCGCCCGCCGGGGATGCCTCCATGGACCTGGAGCAGCGGGTCTGGAGCCAGTTGAAGACATGCTATGATCCGGAAATCCCCGTCAATATCGTCGATCTCGGCCTGGTGTATGAAATGAATCTCATTCCGGGCGATGATGGAAAAAAACGCGTGGAGATCAAGATGACCCTCACGGCCCAGGGGTGCGGCATGGGGAGGGCCATTGCGGCCGACGCACGCGAAAAAATCCTGCGCCTTCCGGGCGTACAGGATGCATCGGTCGAAGTGGTATGGAATCCCCCCTGGAACAGGGACATGATCTCTCCCGAGGGCAAGGCCAAACTGGGGATCAAATAATACGGCGGTTCCCAAGAGGACTTTCGCGCAATAAATCCAGGTCGGACGGGGCTAGAGTCGGGCCGCCTTTCCGGTATATTCAAGGGACTGCATCCGGACCCAACCCCGACCTCTCCCTTCCGGGAGAAGTCGGGGTTTTTCTTTTTAGGGAAAAGGCCGATGGAAATAGAAACGGGCGTATTTCAACGACCGACGGCCCCGGGGAAGGCAGTTTTGGTTCTCGGCGGGGTCCGGTCGGGGAAAAGCGGCTTCGCCCTGAAGCTGGGAGGCGCATTGGGTCCTCGACGCGCCTTGGTCGCCACGGCCCAGCCCCTGGACGCCGAGATGGCCGACCGGATCCAAAAGCACCGGGAGAAACGAGACTCCTCCTGGACGGTTTACGAAGAACCGCTTCAGATCGGCCGGATTCTGGAAAAACTCGATGCGGCTTACGATGTGATCGTGGTGGACTGCCTTTCCGTGTGGCTCTCCAATCTTATGCACGCCAGGATGAATGAAATCAGCCCGGAAGGCGCGGTCGATCTCCTGCTCCGGAGAGTCTCCGGCATGAGAACCCCCGTTATATTCATTTCGAGCGAAGTGGGATTGGGAGTCATCCCCGATAACGCCTTGGCCCGCCGGTATTGCGACTGTGCCGGCCGGATGCATCAGCGGGTTGCCGATTGCTCGGAGGAGGTTTACTGGATGGCGGCCGGTCTCCCGATGAGGCTCAAATAGGAATACCGATGGCAGATACATCGAAATCCATTTCCCATGCGGCTGGCGATCCCGAGTGGTTAGGGACGATCCTTTCCACCATCTCTCCCGCCGACCAAGAGATTCGGTGCACGGTTCAAGCTCGTCTCGATCGTCTCACCAAGCCGGTTGACCATCCGCCGCGCGTCGATCTCTTTGTTCAGGCGTCCGATCAGCGCCTCGTCGGCCAGCGTCAGCGGACC
>CAYGBP010000033.1:4574-11184 GCA_964348105.1 uncultured Nitrospirota bacterium | reverse complement strand
CCTCGGGAGGCTCGAGTCGATTGCCCGGCAATTTGCGATGATCCGCTCGGATGTTCGGCCCAGCATCAAGCGCAAGGCGATCTACACGTTTGCGGCCGACCACGGCGTAACGCAGGAGCGCGTCAGCGCCTTCCCGAAGGCAGTGACCGCCCAGATGGTCCTCAATTTTCTGCGCGGGGGGGCTGCCCTCAACGTCCTTGCCCGACATGTCGGGGCCGAGGTCAGGGTCGTGGACGTGGGGGTGGATTACGACTTCGAGCAGGTTGCGGGCCTGATTCACCGCAAAGTGAAGCGCGGCACGAATAATCTCGCCCGATTGGCGGCCATGTCCAAAGACGAGGCGCTCAGCGCGATTTCCGTCGGGGTCTCGCTCGCACAGGAGGCGGCGCAGAGCGGGGTGGATCTATTGGGCACGGGCGACATGGGAATCGGCAACACCACGCCCAGCAGCGCGATTGCGTCGATCTTGACCGGGCAGCCGGTCAGCACGGTAACTGGAAAAGGGACCGGACTCGATTCGCAGGGATTGAGGCGCAAGATCGAGGTGATCGAAAAGGCGATCGAGGTGAATGGCCCGAATCCCAAGGACCCCATTGATGTCCTGGCGAAGGTCGGGGGGCTGGAAATCGCGGCGATCGCCGGGGTTTTGCTGGGGGCCGCCAGCTGCCGGATCCCGGTGGTGGTGGACGGATTCATTTCAAGTGTCGGGGCGTTGATCGCCGTGTGCCTGAAGCGTGATGTGCGGGACTATATCTTCATGTCCCATCGTTCGGCGGAAAAAGGCCATCGCCTGATCTGTGAGGCCATGAATCTGGAGCCCTTGCTCGACCTGGACCTTCGGCTCGGCGAGGGCACCGGTGCATGCCTCGGGATCAGCCTGGTCGAAGCGTCGGTCCGGCTGTTGGATGAGATGGCGACGTTCGAAGAGGCGAGTGTCTCCGGCAGGGAATGTTGAACCGGCATGTCGGGTGGATCCGGGGCCTTGCCGCGGGGATGTCCGGGCCCGATAGGAGGAGAGATTGCGCCCGCGACACCTGGCCGAGGCCTGGCGCTTCCTGACGATCATTCCGCTGCCCCGCCGTACCGCGGCCACGCCGGAAGATCTGGCGCGGTCCATGGCCTTCTATCCCGCCGTCGGATTGATCCTCGGAGCGGTGCTGACCGCCGCCGACTGGGGGATGCTCCGAATTCTGCCGGGCGAGATCAGCGCCCTGATGGCGGTCGGGCTTCTAGCCGTCCTGAGCGGGGGCATCCATCTGGATGGTTTGGCGGACACCGCCGACGGGATCCTCGGGGGACGGGATCGCGAAGAGTCGCTTCGGATCATGCGAGATGAGCGGATCGGTGTTTTCGGCGTCATTGCCCTCATTCTGATCATTGTGGCAAAATATCAAGCGCTGTCCCATCTCTCCTCCGGGGATCGGGCCATGGCGCTGTTGACCATGCCCGCCGTCGGCCGGTGGTCCATGGTGGCGGTCAGCTACCGGGCCGTTTACGCGCGCACAGGGGAAGGACTGGCCCGGCCTTTCCTGGCGCTCTTGAGCTGGCGCGAGGTCGCATGGGCCAGCCTGTTTCTCCTGGGGGGGGTCATCTGGGCTTTCGGTCCCGCGGGCGTCGCATACGCGGGGGCGGTGGCGATATTGGGGCTGTCGATCTCGATGTGGCTTCGCGCCCGGATCGGGGGGCTGAGCGGGGATTGTATCGGGGCGATCGGCGAGGTGAGTGAGGCCTTTTTTCTGATTTTGATTCTAGCGGCCGGGAGGTTCTGAGGTGGGGAAAAACGGCCCCGGAGAGCGGGGCGTGGGGAAGACCAGGGTTTATCTGATCCGACACGGAGAAGTGGAGGGGGCGGGGCCGAAGCGATACAATGGCCACCGCAACGTGGGTCTCACCGAACAGGGTCTGGAGCAGATGAGGCGATTGGGGGGCTGTCTCGCGAAGCTGCCCATTGCGGCGGTGTATTCCAGCGATCTGACCCGCACGGTCAAAGGCGCCGAAATCCTGGGGGGATCGCGAAACCTGCCGCTCTACCAGCGCCCCGCATTGCGGGAGAAAAGTTTTGGGGCTTGGGAGGGGCTGACTTACGAGGAGGCTTCGGGTTCTCGCCGAATTGAAACGCATCCTGAAGGACGATGCCGGCCAGGAGATCGTGATTCTCGCCCACGGGGGCGTGAACCGGGTGATTCTCTGCTCGGCCCTAGGACTGGATCTTCACCACATCTTCCGCATTGAACAGCGGTTCGCGGCTTTGAACATCATCGACTTTTTTGAAAATGGGGAGGCGAGGGTGCATCTCGTCAATGGAGAATGTCGCCAGGATCATTCAGCTCCGGCCTCCGAAGCGCAGGGTCGGGGTCGATGAAGGCGCTTCTCATCGCCGGCACGGCGAGCGGCGTTGGTAAAACCACCGTGGTCATGGGATTGATCCGTGCCCTGCGCAGGCGCGGAATGCGCGTGCAACCCTTCAAGGTGGGCCCCGACTTCATCGATCCGGGGTTTCATGCCCTGGCGAGCGGTTATCCGTCCCCCAACCTGGACGGCTGGATGCTGTCCCGTGAACGGGTGCAGGAAACCTTCCGGCGTTACATGCTGGATGCGGATATTGGAATCGTCGAGGGCGTGATGGGATTGTTTGACGGCTTCGACGGGCGCTGCGAGTCGGGCAGCACGGCCGAGATCGCCAAATGGCTGGGCATTACGGTCATCCTGGTGGTGGATGCGCGTGCGATGGCCAGGAGCGGAGCCGCCGTCGTCTTCGGCTTCGAGCGGTTCGATCCCGATCTGCCGGTGGGTGGAATCATCTTCAACCGGGTCGGCAGCCGCAGGCATTTCGAGTCCCTTCGCGAGGCGGTCGAGCGCAACTGCCGGGCGCCGGTGCTGGGATACCTGGATCGAAACGAGGCATTGCATCTGCCGGAAAGGCATCTGGGCCTTGTGACGTCGGGCGAGCACACTCCATCGGGCGATTGGGAGCGGGCCTTGGATGAGGGCGTGGAATCGGGCATCTGCATTGACCGCCTGCTCTCGGTATCGAAGCCGGCCCGCCCGATCAACCGGCAAAGCGCTCACGGGGGATGGGAGGGCGGAGCGATCGCGGTCCCGCCGGAACGGCCTTTGCGGCTGGCCATCGCGCGAGATCAGGCCTTCTCGTTCTACTACCGGGAAAACCTGGACCTGCTTTCGCGGACGGGCATCCAACTCTGTGAATTCAGTCCCCTACGGGATTCATCCATTCCCGCCAATGCGGACGGCATCTATCTGGGCGGCGGGTATCCGGAGCTCTACGCCGACCGGCTGTCCGCCAATGAGGCGCTGAGAAATCAGATCCGGCTGTTGGCAGAGGAAGGCCTTCCGATCTACGCGGAATGCGGGGGGTTGATGTATCTGACCCGGGCCATCCATGATCTGCAGGGCCGAGAGCATCCCATGACGGGAATATTCCCGGTTGAGGCGCGCATGCTGCCCCGGCGCAAGGCGCTGGGGTATGTCGAGGTACGGATCCGACGGGACTGTCTGTTGGGCGGGGACGGCACCGTCCTTCGCGGGCATGAATACCATTATTCCGAGCTGGTGGGCTCTCCCCTGGGAGACGGAATCGACACGGCCTATGAATTGAAGGGGAGACGGGATGAGGGCCCGCGACCGGAGGGGTACTGTCGGCGTGCGGTCCTGGCCAGCTATGTCCACCTTCACTTCGGGTCCAATCCGCGGGCGGCCGAGAGCTTCGCCAGGGCGTTGCTGGCTCACCGGGAGGCGTTCGAAAGGAGTTCGAAATAATGCAAACCTTGCTTGATCCCGAAAAAATCGAATCAAGAAGTTTCGCAATCATCGAGGAGGAAATGGGCCCCCACACCTTTACGCCGGAGCAGTGGATCGTGGTCAGGCGAATCGTGCACGCGAGCGCCGACTTCGACCTGGGCCGATCCGTGCTCTTCCATCCCGGGGCGATCGATTCCGCGGTCGCGGCCATCCGCTCGGGTTGCGCGATTGTCACGGATGTGCAGATGCTGCAGGCCGGCATCAACAAGACCCTGGCCTCCTCATTCGGCAATCGGATTCAATGCATGATCGGCAATCGGGACGTGGCGCGCAGGGCCAAGGCGGCCGGGGTGACCCGGGCCATCATGAGCATGCGCAAGGCGCGGCGGCAGATCCATGGGGGGATCGTGGCCATCGGAAACGCCCCCACGGCCCTTCTGGAGGTCATTCGCATGGTGCGCGAGGAAGGACTGAAGCCGGCCCTCGTGGTCGGTGTCCCGGTGGGTTTCGTCAGCGCGGCGGAGTCCAAGGAGGAACTCGCAAAGCTCGATATCCCCCATATCACCAACCGCGGCCGGAAGGGGGGCACCCCGGTCGGGGTGGCCACCCTGAATGCGCTTCTCGGCCTGAGCCGTCAATCCTGACATCAAAAACGCATCCGGGCAAGGTTTGAGGCCCACGGGGGGCACGCTTCTCAAGCAGGGGACCCCTCATCCCGCGGCACGGAACGAGGGGTTCTTCTGAACCGATCCCCGGCTGCCAGCCGCAAGGCCATGGTTTGAAGGGGATGGCGGGCGCCGAAATTGAAAATGTTCTGATAATTCAATCTGCTGCGAACCCCGACGGGAGCATTATCCCGATATTCTGGTATTGAATAATGGGCCTGATTGTATTAAACTAGCCATACGGAAGGGCGAGCAGTTCCGATGGCTTTTAAGTCCCAAAGGAGCGGCGGAATCGGCCATGGTTCACACCGCAGAGCCTGATGACATCGCGGGCGGAAAAATCACGGATATTTACTTCAAGCGGACGATCGAGATCCTGCGCAGCAGAAAGATCGACCGGCGGGTAAAGGCCGAGATCACCGCCAAGACGCTTCCGGTAGGCTGGCCATGGGCCATCTTGGCCGGGGTGGAGGAGTGCGGTGAGTTGCTCCAAACCCTCAAGGTGTCCGTTCGGGGACTTCAAGAGGGCACGGTCTTCAGACCCTACGAGCCCGTCATGGAGCTCGAAGGGATGTACACCGATTTCGGGATTTACGAAACGGCTCTCCTGGGCCTGCTCTGTCAGGCTTCGGGGATCGCCACCCAGGCCGCGCGGTGCAAGATCCTGGCCGGCGATCGCACCGTCATCAGCTTCGGCGCCCGCCGGATGCATCCCGCCCTCGCACCCATGATCGAGCGAAGCGCATTTATCGGAGGTTGCGACGGGGTCTCGGTGGTGAAAGGTGCCGAGCTGATCGGCGAATCCCCCGTCGGAACCATGCCGCATTCATTAATCCTGATCCTGGGTGACACGGTGGAGGCCCTGAAGGCATTTCACGAGGTGATCGATCCGAAGATTCGTCGGGTTGCCCTGATCGATACTTTTGGGGACGAAAAATTCGAGGCCGTACGGGCGGCCGAGGCCCTGGGTCAGAGCCTGTATGCCGTCCGCCTCGACACCCCGGCCTCGCGCCGGGGGAATTTTTACCGCATCCTGGAGGAGGTCCGGTGGGAGCTGGACATCCGTGGCTACCGGCATGTGAAGCTTTTTGTCAGCGGCGGAATCGACGAGCCCAGCATCTCCTCGCTTAACCCGCTCGTGGATGCCTACGGGATCGGGACTTTGATCAGCAACGCCCCGGTCGTCGATTTCGCGATGGATATCGTGGAGATCGATGGCAAGCCGCTGGCCAAACGGGGCAAGATGTCCGGCTCAAAACGGGTCCTCCGTTGCAAACGCTGCCATTATTCTCATACCCTGTTTGTGGGGGATGCCCTCCCGGCGCACTGCCCGACGATCGGGCCGGATCAGGCCGTCTGTCCAGGTGAATGGGAGGAGCTGTCGACCTCGCTCATCGGGGAGGGAAAGCGGCTGGATGGCCCGAGGGAGGCGCGGCGAATCCGCGAATACGTCCTGCAACAGCTTGAGCACTATCAGCTATGACAAAGGGCGAGGCGCCGTACACCACGAAAAGCGTTGCTTGAGACGCCCGATCATCCGGGGGAAACGCCATGCATGAAAAGGGGATCACGCTTAGCCGATATATCGTCGATCGTCAGGGGTCGTCCAAGGCCGATCTAGAATTCTGCATGATCATGTCGCAGTTGGGCCTGGTCGGCAAGGTGATTTCGCGCGAAGTGGGGCGTGCGGGCCTGGCCGGTATTTTGGGATTGACGGGGAAGATGAACGTGCAGGGGGAGGCCGTCCGCAAGCTGGATCATCTGGCCAACGAGGCATTCATCGACGCGTTTCGATCGATCAATCTGGTACAGGCCCTCGTGTCGGAAGAAATGGAAAGGCCCCTCATCCTCTCACCGAAGGGATGGGAGGCGCGATACGTCCTGCTTTTCGACCCCCTGGACGGGTCATCCAATATTGACGTCAATGGCTCGCTGGGGACATTTTTCTCCCTCTATGAGGCGGAGGATCCCGAATCATTCAGTCCTTCGCGAGAGACCTTGAGGCGGGGGATCGACCAGCTCGCGGCGGGATACATCCTCTATGGCCCGAGCACCCTGCTTGTTTTTTCCCAGGGGAGGGGCACCCATGCCTTTACGCTGGATCCTTACGTCGGTGAATATTTCCTGACCCACGAGAACATACGCATTCCCCGCCGCGGCAGGACTTACAGCGTGAACCAGGGAAA
>CAYGBP010000033.1:1666-4564 GCA_964348105.1 uncultured Nitrospirota bacterium | reverse complement strand
GTAGTGGGCGTGGGGATAGATCCCCAAGATGGACACCGGTACCGGCAAGGTCACACGCTCCTGGATAACGTGATTCTCGGCACCCGCCGGTATATCGATTATCTGCAGGAAAAAGGCCCGGGCGACGGAAGGCCTTATTCGCTCAGATATTCGGGGACCCTGGTCGCCGACCTGCACCGCACCCTTCTGGACGGGGGGATCTTCCTCTATCCGGGGTCGAGGAAAAATCCAAGCGGGAAATTGAGGCTCCTCTACGAAGCCTCCCCCGCCGCTCTGGTCGTCGAGCAGGCCGGAGGCCTGGCCACGGACGGCGAGCAGCGCATTTTGGAGATAACCCCCTCCGAGTTGCACCAGCGTGTTCCGCTGGTTATCGGGAGCCCGGATGACGTCCGCAAAGCCGGGGACTTCATGACGGCTCAGGGATGATCAGAGCATGCAAGACTCGCGCAATCCTAATACCGATTGAAAGGAGCTCGTGATGAAAGATCGCATTCGTGAAATTCTGGGATGGTATGAGAGCGACAACGCGGGATCCAAGGCCAATCTGTATCGCTTGCTGGCTCACGGCCGCCTGGCCGGAACGGGAAAGCTGGTGATTCTGCCGGTCGACCAGGGCTTCGAGCACGGACCGGGGAGGAGTTTTGCCCCTAACCCTCCCGCCTATCACCCCCACTATCACTTCGAGCTGGCCCTGGAGGCGGGGTGCAATGCCTATGCGGCGCCTTTGGGCTTCCTGGAAGCCGGCGCGAGCGAATTTGCCGGCAGGATTCCGCTTATCTTGAAGCTCAACAACCACGACGTCCTGCATGACGAAAAAGACCCCGTTCCTTCCGTCACGGGAGGCGTTCAAGACGCCCTGCGCCTGGGCTGCTGCGCGATCGGGTACACCATCTATCCGGGATCCGCGGGCTGCAAAACCATGTACGAGCAGCTGCGCGAGATCGCCCAGGAGGCAAAACGCAACGGCCTTGCCGTCGTCGTCTGGTCCTATCCCCGCGGGTCCGGGCTGAGTAAGGAAGGAGAAACGGGCATCGATGTCGTGGCCTATGCCGCGCAGATCGCCGCGCAGCTGGGGGCTCATGTCATCAAGGTCAAGCTGCCGTCGGCCCATGTCGAGCAGTCCGCGGCCAAAAAGGTCTACGAGGCGGAGCATGTGCCGCTAAAAACGGCGGAGGAACGGGTCCGGCATGTCGTCCAGAGCGCCTTCAACGGCAGGCGCATCGTTATTTTTTCCGGAGGGGCCAAGGAAGAGGACAAGAAGATATTCGACGAAGTCCGGGCGATCCGGGACGGCGGAGGGTTCGGCTCGATCATCGGCAGAAATTCCTTTCAGAGGAAGAAGCCGGAGGCCCTCAAGTTCCTTGAAACGGTGATGAAGATTTACTCCGGGGAGCTTCAATAAGGCCGGCTCCGAGGCGGATTCCCTGGCGCTTTACGCCATGCGGGGCATCAACTGAAATGCGGGTGGATCAGCCGGGGACTGCCGCTGGACCCGAATTCATAGCCGCACAGGTAACCCACATCCTGCAGGTCCCGCTCGTCGATCGGAAAGGCGGCGCAGGGTTTGGGCCTGTGATCATAGATCATGCATTGCGGATTTTCCTCGGTCCCGCCCAGGAACGGACATTTGAAAACCAGCTTGCAGCACCGCCCGCACTGAAAGCATTCACCGCCCCGCCGCCCTTCCTGCCGCCTGACGTATTTCGGTCTTGCGGCGCACAGAAGCAGCCGTCTGACCTTGCTTAAAATGTCCTTGCAGAATGTGACAAGACGGATTCGATAGAATCCGGTCCTGACGGCAGCCTTCACGGGCCAGCCTCTCATCGAGATCCTCGGCTTCTTGCCTGGTTTCATCCTTCCCGACAGCAGCCTTTTTTTAACATAACTAGGTGGAAAGTTTCAATCATCTGTCCGGGGGATCGGCCCGCTCCCGAGCCGTCAGCGCTCGCTCCCTTGTCCGGGAAGCGGCCCACTTCTCCAAGCACGGATGAGGCAACAGGATTCGAGCCCGTCGCATGGAAGAGAAGAAGGGATCCAACTCGGAATCAAAGGACGGATTCCCTCGCGCGGCCGTTGATTGAAAAAGTTTTTCTTGAAAAAGAGATTTCGTTGTTATATATAGATTGGAACCAAAAGACAGCGGGAAGGCATGGGAAACTTGTTCAGCGATCAAGACGGCTTCAGTCGCAAGGAGATCTGGGCCGTTGGCGGCGGAAAGGGCGGAACGGGCAAGACCTTTTTCACCGCTAACATCGGGCTCTGCCTGGCCAGACAGGGCAGACGGGTGCTGTTGGTGGACGCCGACTTGGGCTGCGCCAACCTTCACACCGCGCTGGGCATTCCCGCGCCGGCCCTGACGCTGTCGGACTGCCTGAGGGGAAAGGCGGCCACGCTTCGGGACGTTCTGATCAGCACGGACATTCCCAATCTGAGCCTGATTTCGGGCGCTCAGGACTTTCTCGAGATCGCCAACCCCAGGTACAGCGACAAGGTCAAGCTGATCCGCCAGATCCAGTACCTGGAATTCGAGCATATCATCCTGGATCTCGGGGCCGGCACCTCATTCAATATTCTGGATTTCTTTCTGATTTCGGATCAGGGGATCCTGGTGGTGGTGCCGGAGCCCACCTCCATCGAAAACGTCTACCGCTTCATCAAGAGCGCCTTCTACCGCCGGTTCAAGAAGGCCGTTCGCGACCCGCAAATCCGCAAGATCATCACCATGGCGATGGACCAGAAGAACGAGTTGGGAATCCGAACGCCCCATGACCTCATCCGGCACGTGGGGATCATCGACGCCGAAGCCGGTGAGCGGCTTTCAAAGGCGATGTCCTCCTTCACCCCGAAGTTGATCGTCAACCAGCTCAGGACGAGCACGAGCTCGTGCTGCTGGGCCAC
>CAYGBP010000033.1:0-1656 GCA_964348105.1 uncultured Nitrospirota bacterium | reverse complement strand
ACCAAGGACGACATCGCCCTGGGATTTTCGATGAGGAGTTCCTGCTCCAAATATTTTGGCATCAACATCGAGTATCTTGGATACGTTGATTATGACGACGCCGTCTGGCAGGCGACGAAAAAAAAGCGCCCCCTCTATTTAGAGTACCCGTTCGCGACCTCGTCGCTGTGTATCGAGAAGATCACCCATAATCTCCTCAAACAGGAGCAGCTCAACTTCGATCTCTTGATCCGCCGATGAGTCATTTTCCGATGAAGAATTATTACGAACTGCTGGAGGTCGGTCCCGAGGCGACGACGGATCAGATCCACAGGGCTTACGAGCATGCCAAGCGGACCTACGCGGAGTACTCGCTGGCCTCGTATTCGCTCTTCAACGCCGAAGACCGGAGGCTGATCCTGGAGCGCGTGGAAGACGCCTACCGGGTGCTGATGAACGAATCCTCCCGAAGACAGTATAACCGTCAGATCGATCCGTCCCCCTCAACGGACCGGCAGGCATGTCTTGCCCCGGTTGCGGTCCGGCCGCCGGATGAAGAACTGGAGATTCCGGAGATTCTCCCGGGAAAAGAGCTGCGAAGAATTCGCGAGGCCTTGGGATTCCGCCTGGAGGAAATCGCAGGGCGAACCCGGATTCATCAACCCTACCTTGAATTCATCGAAGCCGATCGCCACGACAAGCTGCCCCATCGCGTCTACCTGCGGGGGTATCTCTGCCAATACGCTCAGGTCCTGGGACTGGACCCGCAACGGCTATCGGCGGCTTACATGCGAAGCTGCCCGCAGGAGGCCAGTGAGGACGCCTGACGTTTGCGCTAGGCGGTCGCCTCCCGAATCGAGGCCTGGAGGATTCGGACCATCCGGGATAGCTGCGCCGGGCTGGTGGATAGGGGCGGGAGCAGTACAATCACGTTGCCCAGGGGGCGGATCAGCATTCCCATCCTTTTGGCCGCCCGCGCGACGCGAAAACCCATTTTTTCGGTCAGGGGATAAGGTTCCTTGCGGTTGCGGCACTTAACCAGCTCGATACCGACCATCAGACCACACTGACGAATATCTCCCACAGGCTCAAGGGCCCATAGGGGCTTCAGGAACTCAGACAGGCGCTTGATCTTCGGTTGGATCTTTTCCAGGACCTTTTCCTTTTCGATCACTTCGAGGTTGGCGATGGCGGCCGAGCAACCCAATGCATTGCCCGTATAGGAATGGCCGTGAAAAAAGGTCTTGAAGTCGGCATATTCACCCAGGAATGCATCGTATACCGCCTGCGTCGTCAAGGTCGCGGCCAGCGGCAGGTATCCGCCGGTTAACCCCTTGGCCACCGGCATCAGATCCGGGGTTATCGAATCATGATCGCAGGCGAACATCCGTCCAGTCTTGCCGAGGCCGGTCGGGATCTCGTCGAAGATCAGCAGCGCACCCGCCGCGTCGCAGGCCTCGCGCACCGTCGTCCAGAAGCCGGGTGGCGGCACGTAGGGCACGGCCCGCGCCGGCTCCGCGATCACCGCGGCCACATCGCCCTCGCGCTCCAGCACGTAGCGCACCATCTCGGCGCAGGCGAGCTTGCAGAGCGCCAGGTCCGGCCGGCCGTCCTTGACCGGATAGCCGTAAGGACAGCGATAGCAGGCGAAGGGGGCGACGTGTTCCGCCCCGGCGA
>CAYGBP010000032.1:22431-25123 GCA_964348105.1 uncultured Nitrospirota bacterium | reverse complement strand
CTGACCCACCAGATCTTTCGCGAGCTGCTGACCTATATGATCGAGGACCCGCACACCATCACCCGTGCGGTCCGGATCACCTTCGTGGCCAAATACCTCGAGCGGGTGGCGGATCATGCCACGAATATCACGGAGCTCGTCGTTTACCTGGTTGAGGGGAAGATCATCCGCCACACCGTCCCCCCCACCTGAATCCGGTCATTCCTGGCTGCGCTTCGCGTCGCGGTTCGACCCACAGGACCGGCACCCGGCATCTTTGGGTCCGCTTCCCGGTTTGTTTGACATTTCAAACGACTATGCTACCGTTAATGGTATGAAATGCGGCGGCTGTCAGGCGATCAACCGGGAGGAACGCCACTTTTGCCGGCGGTGCGGAAACCGCCTTCAGCTCCATTGCCCCCGGTGCGGCTTTTCGAACGAAATTTCTGACCGGTATTGCGGCGGATGCGGGGCGGTCGTACACGAAACGAGCGCCCATTCGCAGGCAGTCCCGAAGGCAGCCGCGTCCCACGCGGCGGTCAAGCAGTCCAACCTGCCCCAGGATTTCCTGGAAGACCTCATGAAGGAAGACCAGTCCGGACCCTCCGAGGATGCGGGGAAACCCAAACATTCGATCACCCAGGACGAGATCGACAGGATGGTGGACGATTAAGGGCCCATGCTCAGCGCCGTCGATGAGAAGTTCGGTCGGATCCTGATATCGGAAGGGCTGCTCACCGAGGAGGAACTGGCCCAGGCGATTGCGGAGCATGGGCGCCAGGGGGGGGATCCCAAGCCCCTGGGGGCGTTTCTGGCCGAATCCGGATTGGTCTCGGATTCGGACGTCCTCAAGGTCCTCGGCATCCAGTTCAATCTCCCGGTCATGGAGCTTGAAGGACTGACGGTCGACCCGGCGGTTCTGAAGCTGGTCCCGGAGCCGATGGCCCGGCGCTTCAAGGTGATGCCGCTTTATCTGGTCGAAAAGGAGTTGACGGTGGCCCTTTCCGACCCCACCCATATCTTCACGATCGATACCCTCGCCAACCAGACCCGTTGCCAGATTTTACCCGTCCTGGCGCTGGAGCAGGACATTCTCAGGGCGATCGGGGAGCATTACGGTCATTCGCATCAGGCGCCGGCCGGGGGTGCCGGCCCGGCGCAGGCGGAAAGTTCACGAAGACTGGAATCGGCCGACCCGGACGGCTCGATCGTCCAGATCGTGGACGGCCTGCTCCTACGCGCCATTCAGGAGGGTGCCAGCGATGTTCACGTCGAATCGAGGAAGGACAAGCTCTCGGTTCGTTTCCGGGTGGACGGGGTCCTGAAGGAATACGAGACGTTTCCACACAGCCAGCAGATGTCCATCGTGTCCCGGCTCAAGGTGATGGCCAAGGTGGATATCTCCGAGCGGTTCAAGCCGCAGGACGGACGGATGAAGCTGGCCACCACCGGCAAGGAGGTGGATGTGCGCGTTTCCACCCTCCCGACCTATTACGGCGAAGAGGGCGTGATGCGGCTTCTCGACCAGCAGAAGGTCAATCTGAACCTGGACGAGTTGGGTTTTTCCCCGCGCAACCTGGAGATCCTCCGGGGGATGATCACCCAGCCCTACGGCCTCATCCTGGTGACCGGGCCCACCGGGAGCGGGAAAAGCACCACGCTGTACGCGTCGCTCAACGCGATCAAGTCCGAGGAAATCAATATCGTAACGGTCGAGGATCCGGTCGAATATCAGATCCCCCTGATCAACCAGGTCCAGGTGAATCTGAAAAAGGACCTCACCTTCGCCACGGCGCTGCGATCGATTCTCCGGCAGGACCCCAACGTCATCATGATCGGCGAGATCCGCGACCCCGAATCGGGCCAGATCGCGACCGACGCGGCCCTCACGGGTCATCTGGTCCTGTCGACCCTTCACACCAACGACGCGCCCAGCTCGGTCATCCGCCTGGGCGAAATGGGCGTTGAGCCGTTTTTGCTGGCCCCTTCGCTCATCGGAATCGTAGCGCAGCGGCTGGCTCGCAGGGTGTGCCCGGCCTGCAAGGAAACCTACGTCCCGAGCCAGACCGAGTTGGCGCGACTGGGGATGCCGGATGCGGGGGAAATGGTGCGGTTTTCGAGAGGGCGGGGATGCCCGGAATGCAAGGAAACCGGTTACAAGGGAAGGGTTCCCATTCATGAAATTCTCGTGGCGGACGAGACGATCCGCGGTTTGATAACGGAAAAGGGGTCTTTGACAGAGGTGCGCGAGTATGCCGCTCAAAGCGGCTTCGTCAATATGCGGCTGGACGCGATCCGCAAGGTCGTCAAGGGCATGACCACGACGGAGGAGGTCCTTCGCGTCACCCGGGAGCGTTAAAATGCCGGAGCACATCAACGGGGCCCAGAGAAAGGCGTTCGTCACATCCGCGCTGGATGTGCTGGACAAGCTGGCCAGCATGAGCGCCGAGTCGGGCACCCATCGACGGCGGATGATTTCTCTGCCCTCGGATGACGTCGTGATCATGTTCGGACTCGAGGGGGATCTGAACGGAAAGCTGGTCTTCCAGTTCGATCGGCCGGTGATGGTACAGTTGCTCAGCACGATGCTCGGGACGGAGGAGGCCGACCCGACGGACCCGGAATCACGGGATGCTTTAGGGGAATTGGCAAACATGGTGGCGGGAAGCGCTATGGGAAGGCTGGCGGATAGCGGATATCGGG
The DNA here is from genome assembly GCA_964348105.1 of uncultured Nitrospirota bacterium. Lineage (GTDB taxonomy): Bacteria > Nitrospirota > Nitrospiria > DATECO01 > DATECO01 > CAYGBP01. The sequence continues at coordinate 22,441 of CAYGBP010000032.1, read as the reverse complement.
CGATGATCAC
>CAYGBP010000032.1:20075-22421 GCA_964348105.1 uncultured Nitrospirota bacterium | reverse complement strand
TACGACCGGATTCTGGACACGGGCGATGCCAGTCGATTTTTCTCGGGCAGGGAGGGGATTGTGATTCCGATTCACACCGCGTTCGGGGAAATCGGGATCTGCACATTCCTTGAAGGAGCATAGGAGGATACCGTGGGGGATAATGACAAGAAAAAGGTCCTGGTTGTCGACGATTCGAGCTTTTTGAGGGGCTCGCTGAAGAAGATCCTCGAGACTGCGGGGTATCAGGTCGTGGACACGGCCGCCAACGGACTGGAGGCCGTGAGTAAATTCAAGGAGCTCAAGCCGGACCTGGTGACGCTGGATTACATCATGCCGCAGATGAACGGCTTGGCCGTCCTGAAGATGCTTCGATCGGTGGACGCCGAAGCGCGGGTGGTGATGGTGAGCTCCATGTCGGCGAAGGAGTCGGTGACGGAGTGCCTGAAGGAAGGGGCGAAAAACTACATCCTCAAGCCGGTCGAGGTCATCGAGAAGGCCCTGGCTTGACCGGGGTTTCGGGCGGTTTCCCTTTGTCCCGAGGAGCCTTGATACCCTCTTTTCCTTCAGCGAGCTTGGCAGTGACTTTCAAGATTTCCCCGGCTCCGTCGACGACGTAAAGCTCGAAGGCCTCATCCACGCCGAAAGAGGTGATGGAGCGGCCGGAGTCCAGGATGACTCTGTGTTGCGTGACGCGATCGCCGTCGTGGCGAAGGCCGAATATCCGCCCGTTACCGTAATCTGCGTAGACATACGCGCCGCACAGGGCCGGATGGGCCGAACCCCGGTAGACATACCCCCCGATGACCACCGTGCCTTCGGATCGGGGATAATCATAAAGGGGAGGCTCAAGCCCTGACTTGTCGCACCGCCTGGAGATCCCGGGCGTGCAGAGGTTGCCTTCCATGATGCGCCAGCCGTAGTTTTTCCCCTTCCGGATGATATCGATTTCCTCCCTGGCGCTTTGACCGACGTCGCCCGCGTAAAGCAGGCGGCTCACCGGGTCGAATGAAAAACGCCAGGGGTTCCGCAGGCCGAACGCCCAGATCTCGGGGGCGGCGCCCTTCCGGCGTGCAAAGGGATTTGTAGCCGGGATGGCGTATTCACGGCCGTCTTGTTTTTTGTCCACGTCGATCCTGAGCATCTTGCCCAATAGCGTCGAAAGATCCTGACCGTTGTTTTCGGGATCGTTGCCGGCGCCCCCGTCACCGGTGCCGATGTAGAGCTTGCCGTCCGGTCCGAACGCCAGGTGGCCGCCGTTATGGTTGGCGTAAGGCTGCCGGATGGTCAAAAGAATCCGCTCCGTATCCGGGTCGATCCGCCGGCGCTTGCCCTCGGCCTGGAATTCGGAGATGACGGTCCGAAGCCCCCGTTCCTGGGCGGTGTAGTTGACGTAGAACCGGCCGTTTTTTGAATAAGCGGGGTGAAAGGCCAGGCCCAGCAGACCCATTTCACCGCCCGATCGGACCCGATCCCTGATATCCAGAAAGGGCTCCGCCAACAGTTTCCCTCCCGAGAGCATCCGGATCCTCCCGCCTTGCTCCACCCCATAGAGAATACCGGTTCCGTCCCCCGCGTGGGTCAAGCCCAGCGGGGCCCGGAGGCCCCGGACGACGGGTTTCAACTCGATTTCCGGGATGCCGTCCGCGGCACGGTCCAGGCGGCAGGGCGCTGCCGGTTCCGCAGCGGTTTCCACCGCGCCGGCCATCCCAAAGGCGAGGATTATCAAGATGATCTTCAATGCTATGGCCATGAGGCTGCTGAATATACCAGAGCAGCAGCCCCGTGGCAAGGATGGATCGGCGCAGGCTGAGAAAACGGGGAAAAGTGTTGAAAATCAAATTGTTGTGCTTATTCATCCGAAGGCTGACAAAATAGGGGGAAGTGCTATACTTGATGAAATAGGCAACGAACCGGAGGTCGTTTTGCTGAAGGTCAGTAGCGCGCTATTTACCGACAAACGCACCACGATCCTGTGGCTGCGCTGGCTCCTAATCATCGCCGTATCCTACCTGATGCTGTTTCATACCGGGAAGCTGGTCCTGACGTATGCCGTCAGCAGTCTCATCCTGTTTTATATCATGTCCAACCTGGTCCTGATGCTGCTGCCTCCCAAGATGTTCGAGAAGACCTCGTTCGATATCGGACTGATCGCCGGGGACTCTCTGATCATCACCCTCGCGATGCTTCTGACCGGTTTTTCATCCAGCAATCTTCTGCTCTTCTACTTCCTGATCATTCTGCTGACGACGCTCGGCAAGGGGAACCGGGCCATCGTCACCAACGGCCTGATCATGGTCGGGGTGTACCTGGTGTTTCTCTACCAGTCTCAGGGTGAGAAGATGTTTGAGCACAGCGGGTTGCTGC
>CAYGBP010000032.1:15048-20065 GCA_964348105.1 uncultured Nitrospirota bacterium | reverse complement strand
TGTTCTACGGCGTGCTGGTCAACCAGGAGCAGCGCAAGCGGGCGACGCTGACGGAGCAGATCAAGCGGGTCTCGGAAACGATGGCCTCGCAGCTGAGCATCAAGGAAATTTACCAGAACACCATGGACGCGATGGTGTCGCTGCTGGGGGCGGACAAGTGCTCCATTATGCTCCTGGATTCCGACGGCCAGACCCTGACCCTGCAGGATGCCCGGGGATTGGACCCGCAGATGATCGGCGTGGCCCGGCAGCAGGTGGGAGAGGGGATCGCCGGCCGCGTCGTCAAGGAGGGGCGCCCCGTCCTGATGAATGATTTTCCGCTGTTGACCGCCAAGCGCACCGCTTATGCGAAGGATATCGTTTCGTCCGTCAGCGTGCCGCTGAAGGTGCAGGATCGGGTGATCGGGGTCTTGAATATGGCCAGCCTCTCCCGCAGGAGGCGGTTCAGCAAAGAGGACTTAGATTTGCTGAATCATTTCGCGGCCGAAATCGCCACTTCGATTCAGGTGGCCCGCCTGTTCAACGAAGTCAAAGGCAAGAACGAGGAGATCAAGGTCGCCCACCTGGAGGTGATCCAGGCCCTGGCTGAAGCGGTTGAAAGCAAGGATCTGTACACCGGAGGCCATGCCCGCCGCCTCGCCGTGTACGGAGATGCGATGGCGCACCGGGCCGGGTTGACCACGCAGGAAATCGAGCTTTTGTGGTATGCCGCCATCCTGCACGATGTGGGCAAGATCGGGATTCCGGACTCCATCCTCCACAATACCGGTCCGCTGACGCCCGAGCAGTGGGTGATCATGAAGACCCATCCCGAGAAGGGGGAGCTCATGCTGTCTCAGCTGGGGTCGCTGGCCCCGATCGCGGGCATCATCCGGCATCATCACGAGCGGTGGGACGGCAAGGGGTATCCGGACGGGGTGAAGGGGGAGGCCATTCCCATCTATTCGCGGATCATTGCCATCGCGGACACCTATGACGCGGTGACGACCCATCGTCCCTACCAGGCGGCGGTCAGCACGCAGGAGGCCTTCGAGATACTGAAAAATTGCGCAGGCACCCAGCTTGACCCCAAGCTGGTTGAATATTTCCTGGCGGCCCTGACCAAGTCGGAGACCCTGCGCAACCTCTGTCTGAATTCGGACGGCCGGGCCATCTCCCGAGGCTGATTAACGGTCCCGGCGGGTTTCGTATCGGCGATCAGGCCATCTTTCGCGCGAAGATCACCTTCGTGTAGCCCAGACGGTTGACCGGCCAGTAGCGGCGAAACGCGATATCCACGCGGTGCAGAAACATGATAAAGCGCTCCATCCGTCCCATCGTCTGGGAGAACTGGTAGCGCTCCGGAGTCTTGATGAAAAAGGGGAAAAAGTCGAAGCCGTAAGTCCTGAGCAGCTTGAAGCCGTTGGAACCCAGCAGCCGGACCAGCTCGCCCTGGGTGAAGGTGTTGAAGTCCAGCCCCACGCCGTGAAATTCCCACGGGCGGGCATGGCCTTCCCGGGGCGATGCGACAGCGACGCGCAGCTCGTCCCATTCGCGAATCAATCCCAGGTACCATTTGTTGTCGCAATCCAGGGAGAGCAGGCCGCCCGGGAGCAGGAGCCGGGCCATCTGGGAGAAGGCCGTCTTGTAGTCCGGAATGTGGCCGATCACGTCTCCGTACGCGATGACGCAGTCGAAGGAGGCGCTCGGGAAGGGGTTGTGATTGATGTCGGAGCAGACGAAGGAGACGTTGGTCATGCCGCGCTCCTTGGCCTCCCGCCGCGCCACCTCGATCGATTTTTCCGAGACATCGACCCCGACGATCTCCTCGCAGAACTCGGCCATCCGAAGGGTATGATACCCGATGCCGCAGCCGACATCCAGGACGCGCTTGAACGGCCCGCCGAATTGACGGTCCTGAAAGATTTCCTGCCGGCAAAGATCGAACAGACGATAGATCAGGATGAAATAGGGGTAGTTCTCGATCCGCGTCGACCCGAAGATGGAATAAAAATGCTTGATCTTCTCCAGATGGTCGGGATCGGTCAGCTTCATGAGCTTGCAATCTTGTGGCGTGATCTTTATAATTTCCGGATGGTATTGAGTGCGGTATTATAGCTGTTTATTTCGTTGAAGGCTATAAGAAAATGGAGGTTGTGCTGACTGTTCCTCGGTCGGACCCGGCGCATCGGGAGCGGTCGGACGCCGATGGGCAGGGAGGTGGGTGTGGAAGTCATCATCCTGGGGTCGGGCGCCGCCACGCCTCAGATCGGGCGCGCGAACGCGAGTTATCTGATCCGGACCGATCTTCCCCTGCTGTTTGATATCGGGCCGGGCTCGCTGATGAACCTGCTCCATGCGAAAATCGATCGAAGCGAGCTAGGCCATCTATTCTGGACGCATCTTCATGCCGACCACATCAGCGACTTTATACCTTTTTTCTTCAACGAGGCGTGCTACTCCAGATCGAACGGGAGGGGTGACATCGCGCTTTACGGACCGGCCGGGACCCGGCGCCTGGCCGGAAACGTGGTCCGTACCTTCCCCGGGTTCTCCAGAGCCCGATTCGAACTGCGGGTCAAGGATTTGAAGGCGGGCCAGGTGGTCAGGATCGGGCAGACGCGGGTGACCGCCTGTCCCGTGAAACACTCGCCGCGAATGAAGTCCCTCGGTTATCGGGTTGAATACAATGGCCGCACCGTGGCTTACTCGGGTGACACGGTTGACAGCCCGGAGTTGGTCCGCCTCTGCCGCGGCGCGGACCTTGCCATCGTGGAGGCGACCTTCCCCGCTGAGCGGCCGATGGCCGGGCACCTGACCGCGCCCCAGGCCTGCCGGGCCGCCCGAGCGGCCGGGGTGAAGCGGCTGGTGCTGACCCATTTCGATTCGATCTGGCGGGAATACGATGTGGAGTCGGAGTGTTCCGGATTGTTCGACGGCGAGATGATCTTGGCCGAGGATCTCATGCGGGTCTCGGTTGCTTAGGCCGTCGCCGACGATGAAGTGAAAGACCGAAAAAGACAATTCCAGGCGATAAGGAGAAGCATAAATGAACCAGGTCATGATTTCGCGCGGATTTCTGGTCCTGTGCGGCCCCTGCATGGCGTTTTTGAAAAAGGAAAAGCAGGTGGATGAGACGGGGAGGGCTGTATCCGACGAGGTCATCCATGATCTTTGTCCCAACTGTCACGATTATAATAAGCCTTTGATCGACGATATTCTCGGGAGCGCGGAGTAGCCGTTCGTTTCCGATGTGATGCTTCCGAGCAGCCGGGTTTGGTCCTAACCGGGAGGCCCCGAGTGGAAAACAAGCGCAAATTCGAGCGGGTTCATTTTCTGGCTGATGCGGAGGTATTGGCGCTGGCGAGCCGGATCCGGTTCGCCGCCAGTGTGACCAGCCTGGGGCGAGGCGGGGTCGGGCTGTTCACCGAGGGATTTCTCGAGGTAGGAACGGCGATCGAGCTGACCCTCCATTGGAAATCTCCGAAAGGCCAGGCGTTCAATGACAAACTGACGGCAACAGTGGTTTCGTCGCAAGTAGGGATCGATGGCAACACGCTTGGGGTCCAGTTTACCACGGTACTGGGCCCTCAACACAAGGCATTGCTGGAATACATGCGAAGGGTTCAGCAGTCGGAGGCTTAAATGGCTCGCCGCCGCCCTGCTGCTCTTCGGCATGATCGGGACGGCCTTCGCCCAGCCGCGGGAAGGACCCGTGATCTCGGGCCTGAAGGTGTCGCCGTTGGAAGGCTTTCGGGGGACGATGGTGACCCTGCGGCTCAAGATCACCGATCCGGGAGGAGCCGAGAACATCATCCCGACCCTTTTCGTGGTCCGTCGGGGCGTGGAAGAAATGAAGGTGCGGATCTTCGATGACGGGAGCCACGGGGATCTGACTCCCGGCGACGGGGAATACGCCGGCCGGTTGCGCGTTCCCCCGAACGCTTCTTTTCAGGTCCATCAGTTCGAGGTTTTCGTCGAAAACAGGCAGGGGGGCCAAAGCAACACCCTGACTTACGAGTTCAAGGTGATGACGCGAGGATTTGATATCTGAGCTCACTTCTTGATCGACTGAACCAGTTTCTCCAACCGGCCCCAGTCGGCCGGTGATTTTCTCCTTCCCCATTCCTCGAAATAGATTAGCTCGTCCAGCGGCCGTCGCCTGCCCCATCCCGCCAGCTCCAGCTCGGGCTTTTCAAGGAAGCGGCGCACGTAACCCAGGCAAAGATAAGCGACCGGGACGACGTGGCGGGGGATCTTCAGCGCTTTGCGAAGCGTTTCCTGATTCAGAATGCTGACCCATCCGACGCCGATGCCCTCCGCCCGGGCGGCCAGCCACAGGTTCTGGACGGCGCAGCACGTGCTGTAAAGATCCGTTTCGGGGATGGAGCTTCTTCCCAGCACGTGGGGTCCCCCGCGGCTCCGATCGCAGGTGACGCAGATGTTGACGGGGGCCTCCAGGATGCCTTCCAACTTGAGCGATTCGTATAACGTTCTCCGGCTTCCCTTGTAGGCCCGGGCCGCTTCGGCGTTGGCCTCCAGGAAGATTTTCTTGATCCGGCGCTTGATCCGCGGCGCCTTGATCAGGATGAAATTCCAGGGCTGCATGAAGCCGACCGACCCGGCGTGATGCGCCGCGTTAAGGATGCGGGCCAGCGTGGCCTCCGGGACAGGATTCGGTCTGAAATGGCCGCGCACGTCCCGCCGCCCGAAAATCGCCTTGTAAAATCCGGCCCTTTCCTGCCTGGACAGGCGGGAGGCGCCGTTCGATCTGCCCCTCGGCATTCTCAACTCCTCTCGCGGGGGGGTGGGTTTGCATCCTATGTTAGCCGATTGACGGGATTTCTTCAATCCGCCAGTCCGGGGTCGGGGCATGGTCCTGGAATTCGGTGGCCAGCGGCTTGGAGCGGGTCTTGACAGGGATTGTAAAGGAATTTAAAGTGATGCGGCACGAGCACGAAGATGCCGGGGTGGTGGAATGGCAGACACACGGGACTTAAAATCCCGGGCCTCGCAAGGGGCGTGCGGGTTCAAATCC
>CAYGBP010000032.1:13579-14992 GCA_964348105.1 uncultured Nitrospirota bacterium | reverse complement strand
TGGCGCAGTTGCGTGCTCGACTCCCGCTCCCGGCAGTCGCTGTAAACGCATTTGGCCCTCTGGGATTCGGTCGCTATAGGTTGCCTTTCTGGGCTTATCTTATATTCCATACCTTCGGTACGGGTGAGCGTGCAAATCCTCCCCCCCCGGCAGAAATTTTGCCCGCCTCAGGGGGACAAAATTTAAGAGCATTCGAGCCATAGAGCATTGGAGCATTATAAAAAGCGCAGGATGGTGCGAGAATGCGGTCCAATCTCCAATGCTCCTATCTCTCCCTGCGATGGGAAAGTGCCCGGATTCTCCCCTACCTCATGGCTTGCCGGTTACCCTTCGGATCTCTTGCTCCTTCCGGCTTAAATCCCCAGCATCATTGATCCATTCCCTTACCGATTCTTTAAACAATCCTTATCGGAAATTCACATGCCTTATATAAGCTACGGGACGCTGATCTAAGGTTCGCGCCCGGCTGCGGCTTGCCGGTTCACGGGAGGCGGCTTCGCGGGTGTGAACGGCATCAATGAAGGGGTGGGGGAAGGAGAAACATCGCGATGTCACACGGCAAAAAGGGATTGAGGTTCAATAAACGATGGCTTGCATGGGCCGGCCTGATTTCGGTCTGGGTGATCGTGGCGGTTTCCGTGACGACAATGCTGGCGGTCAGCAAGCGCTCCGTTCAATCGGCTGCGTCTGGATTCGTTCAGGAGGAGATCGGGTATCGCATCCAGGCACTGGGCCGGTACGATGCCGATCGATGGAGCCGCCTGAACGGCCAGCATCAAAATCACATGCGCGCGATCGACCGCATGATCAGGAATGGGAATGCGACACTGCAGGAGGATCTGGGTTACGCCATCGCTGGCACCGCCGCCCGGATACGCATCGAAGAGGCGAGGCTGGCAGACGCCCAGGCAAGGGCCTCTGAAGAGCTTCGTCGATTCCGCAACAGCGAAGCCGGGCGGCGGCAGGAACAACTCGGCATGGCCGTCCAGGCCGCGGCGCGCGCCGCTCCGGAGGGGGGAGACGCGTTTCGCATGGTCTACGAGAAGAAGGCGGCCTATTTCGATCGGATCAATCGTCGGACCGCATCCCGCCTGGAGTCCAGCGTGCGCGGGTTGGCACGGGAAAGGGAGACATCCCGGGCATCGATTCCCACCCTATATTATAATGAGGCGATCGATTCGACGGTGAGGGCCTGGCGCATGCTGCAGGAAGCCGACCTGATCTTCATTAGCCGGGCCATGGACCGATTGGACCGGGAGTTGGAGTGGCGCAGGCTTCCGGGGGAGTATATGAACCTGGCGGCCGGGATCCGGCAGATGTTTGCGGGGCCCCGGCTGGCGAGCGGGTTTGAAGAGTACGGCTTGCCGGCCCTGATCGGTCTGGGCCTCGTCATGTTCTGGAGCGCCTTCATGA
>CAYGBP010000032.1:8497-13569 GCA_964348105.1 uncultured Nitrospirota bacterium | reverse complement strand
TCTCCCTTAATGAAGGAACCAGTCTGTGAGATCCACCAAGGCTTCACTGAGCGCATTCGGTTTCTACCTGATTCTCAGCGCCTTCATGACACGCCCCGCTGCGTCGGTTGAAAGGATAAAACGCGCGGACCGATCTGTTCGCCACGAAGCGGCGGGTGAAGAGGTCAAGACGGGATCACAATCCGTGACGCTATTCAGCTGGCCCAAGGAGGTCTTTTTCGGATGCCAGATCGCCCGGCAGGTGGGACGGTACGCGGCCAGGGACGATTGCAAGCAGGCGATGATCATCACGGATCGGACGGTTCACCAGGAAGGCCTGTTGGAGTCCCTCAAGGCCTCCTTTGCACAGGCAGGCGTGGATTTCGGCATCTATGATGAGGTCCTCCCGGAGGTGCCGGACCGGGAGATCATGGTCCTGCTTGATCGCTGCAAGCGCGAGCAGGTCGACCTGCTAGTGGCCGTCGGCGGGGGTAGCGTGATCGATGCCGCCAAGGCGACTGGCATCCTGATGACCAACGGAGGCAGGATTCAGGACTACGCGGGGGTGGACCGCGTGTTCTGGGATACGCCTTCTTTCTACGTCGTCCCCACCACGGCCGGCTGCGGCAGCGAGGCCAGCCAGTTCTGCGTCGTCCTGGACAGCCGGATGAAGCGAAAGATGGAGATCTTCAGCCGCAAGATCATACCGGATCGGATATTTATCGACCCGGTCATGACCGTGACGATGCCGTCCGAGCTGACGGCCAGCAGCGGGATCGACGCCCTGGCCAACTGCATCGAGGCCCATTTTTCCACCTGGGCCAGTCCCCTGACCGATGCCCTCTCGCTGCATGCCATCAGGCTGATTTCCGGATCATTGCGGGAGGTGGTGGCCGACGGCCTGAACCTGAGCGCCAGACAGGCCATGGCCATGGCCGCTTTCGAGGCGGGGTTGGCCTTTACGAACGCGCATGCCGGGGCGGTGCATGCCCTGGGCCATCCGATCTCGGGGCTTTTCAACGTCCCCCAGCGGCTGGGCAACGCCATCCTGCTGCCCCACGTGATGCGCTACAATATGACCACCAACGTCGACCGCATGGTCGAGGTGGGCGCCGCGATGGGGGAAACGATCGTCGGCCTGAGCCGTCACGAGGCGGCCGAAAAGGTGGTCTCGGCCGTTCAGTGTCTGATGGAGGATGTCGGGCTTCCCACGACGCTGGAACAGGTGGGCGTTCGCAGGGAGAGCATTGCCGATCTGAGCCAGCAGGCCCTGCAGGATGCCTTTCTGCGGACCAATCCGTGCGTGCTGGACCGCCGGGATATCGAAACGATCTATGAAAGGGCCTTTGAAGCGTATCCCTGGACAATCCACACGGCCTCGAGCCACCACCGCCAGGTGGCCGTGTAGACGCGGGGCCGGGGCGGGGAGGAGCCAGGGCCGGCGGGTCAATGCTTGATGAGCAGCAGCGGGAGGCCCAGCTTGTTGGCGTACTTGGGCCTGAACCGTTCGGTGTTATACATCGTCTGGATGTCGACCCTTCGCGCGCCCGCCGAGGCCTTGGGTAGGGCGGTATTGACGTATTTTCCGTCCTGGATCGCCGTCATCCGCCCCCGCTGCCCGTCCCCGATCAGATCCATTGCGATATTGGCGAAGGTGGTCCCGATCAGCTTGTCCATGAAGTCGGGGGGGCCGCTGCGAAGGTCGTATGTGAGATCGCTGACGATCGTCTCCTCGCCCGTCTGCTTCTTGATTTCCTCGCTCAGCGCCTCGGCGATGTTTACTTTTTTGCGGTGGCCGAAGGCGTCAGGTTCTCCGTACTCGCGAACCTCCTGGCCCTTCCAGACGGCGCCCTCCGAAATGATCACCATCGCGTACTGGCTCGGGTTTTGCTGTTTGTCCTTCATGAGCTGGGAGATCAGCCGATCGAGCTCGAACGGATACTCGGGAATCAGGCACCGAATGGAGGTCACATAGGCGGTTTAAAGCGCGGTGAATCCGGCGTCCCGGCCGAACACCCGGAAGACCCCGATCCGCTCGTGAGAGGCGACGGTGGTTCGCTGCCGCTCGATCGCCTCGAAGGCCCGGGTGATCGCCGTCGCAAAGCCGATGCAGTACTCGGTATTCTGAACGTCGTTATCCATCGTTTTCGGTATGGCGATGACGGGAAATCCCCGCTCGTCCAGGACCGCCGCGTAGCTCAGCGTGTCATCACCCCCGATGGCGACGATGTAGCCGATTCCCAATGCCTGAAGATTCTCCAGCACCTCGTCGGTCAGATCGTAGACGTCGTCCGCCACCGTCCTCAGGGAATCCGTCTTTCCCTGCAGATGGGTCGGGAGGCTTTTTCGCTTCATTTTGATGGGATTGGTCCGCGAGGTGTGAAGGATGGTCCCGCCGGTGCGGTCGATGGTGCGGGTATTTTCCCGTGTGAGGGGGAGGATGTTGAGCGTGTCACGCTCCCCGGATTCTTTGCTCAGATGCGTGAGGCCCTTCCAACCTCGGCGGATGCCGATGACCCGGTGGCCCATCTCGTCGGCCCGGTAGACGATCGACTTGATGACGGAGTTCAGACCGGGGACATCACCGCCCCCGGTCAAGATCCCGATCGTTGCCTTCGCATTCATGGCTGCACGCTCAACGTCCCGACGCCCGATCAGTCCGCTCCGCTTCCAAGTAGGAACATAACAAAAAAAACTTTATATTTCAAGAAGATTACGGGAATCCGCGGCATCGATCAAGCCTCCCGCTGGCCCTGCATTTCACGGTTTTGCCGATTTGACATCCCTATCCGCAGAATATTTAAATGTTTATAGAAAAAGGGCATGAACGGTGGAGCATCTTGCAATGGTTCAAAGTAGAGAGCTATATAGGGAGTTGAGCAAGGAGACTTCCTTGGAGGATAAGCTTGGATTACTGCACCGGATCCTGAAAGATCGGCAGGAGTTTGTCGATCGAATCGGAGTGGCGCTTTATGACCCTAAGACCGATGTTTTGAAAACCTTTCTTCACAGCAGCGATGAGTATGCCCCTCTGGTTCATTACCAGGCCAAGTTGAGCCAAGCCCCTTCTCTCCTGGAGATCCTGCGTCAAGGGCACCCGCGGATCATCAATGATCTGTCCGTTTTCGGGGCGGGCCGTCACGAGCACACGAAGCGGATCGCGGCGCAGGGTTATGGGTCCAGCTATACGCTGCCCATGATCTTCAACGGGATCTTCTTCGGATTCGTATTTTTCAATTCATATCGCAAGAATGCCTTCAAGCCTGAAGTGCTGGATGATCTTGATCTTTTCGGGCAGATGGTGTCGAATATCGTCATCACCGACGTCATGGTGATTCGAACCATGATGGCGACGGTCAAGGCGGCAAGGGACATTACCTATTACCGGGATACGGAAACAGCCGAGCACCTGGACCGGATCGCCCACTATTCGAGGCTGATCGCCAATGAGCTGGCAGAACCCTACGGTCTCAGCGACGAGTTTGTGGAGCATGTCTATCTGTTCGCATCGCTGCATGATATCGGCAAGCTGGGCGTGCCGGACCACATCCTGAAAAAACCGGCCAAGCTGAGCGATGAGGAATACGAAATCATGAAGTCTCACTCAAAGAAGGGCCGCGAGATGGTCGATTCAATTTTGCGGGACTTCGGCCTGCACGGGCTGGACCACGCCGAGATGCTGCGGCATATCACGGAGTATCATCACGAAGCAGTCGATGGCAGTGGATACCCTCATGGTATGCATGGCAGCGAGATTCCCTTGGAGGCCCGCATCGTGGCCGTGGCCGATATCTTCGATGCGCTCACGAGCGATCGGCCGTACAAGCACGCCTGGACGAATGATCAGGCCTACGCCCTGATGCGCCGTCTGGCCGGCGTCAAGCTGGACCGGGACTGCGTGAAGGCCCTGATCAAGAATCAGGAGGAAGTTGAAAGGATCCAGAGCCGATTTCTGGAGAGGCGTTGCGCTTAGGTCGGCTCGAAGGGTTCGGGATCATGGATTCATCAGTTTTTTGTTGAAGGTCCGGATCAAATCGGGTATTTTATAGGCTGTTCGAATCTTGTAACCTGGCGATCGGGGGAATGCGAAACAGAGGTCCCGCCCACAACGCTCGCCGCAAAAGAAAAGATGACGCCGATGTACGAATCCGTTGGACGAATCGACGAGTTTCCTGAAGGCAAAGGAAAGGTGGTGGAGGTCGGCCGCCGCAAGGTTCTTCTGCTGAACATGGAGGGCGACATCCATGCGCTGGACAGCTACTGCGCTCACCGCGGAGCCCCTTTGGTCAAGGGCGAGGTGATCGAGGGACAGCTGCTTTGCCCGTGGCATGGCTCCACATTTGATGTAAATACCGGCACCTGTCAAACTCTTCCGGAAGAGCAGGTGCGCACCTACCCGGTCGAGATCCGGGAGGGACAGGTGTGGATCGACCTGGGCGAAAAAGGCAAGGGGTAGCACCCGCTGCCGGCCAGTATTGAGCGAATGTCCGCACGCAAACGATCCAATTCGTTTAGAGAGGCTATCGAGGGGAATCCGCGCCTTTTGGGGATGAGCCAGCAGCGGATGATTTTGGCCAACCGGCCCGAGGCGGAGCCTTCTCCTAAATGATTCCTATTCCGATCGTACCCCGATCCCTGAGCCGGGTCGCATGCTCGATCGTGTTGATTGCTTTACTGCTTGTAACGGGCCTCGGTAATGCATTGGCCCAGGAAGCAGTAGAGCCTTCCACAGGACCCGCCGCGGAAAATCAGCAAACGACGCCCTTGCAGGAGCAGGGATCAGAGTCGGCCGAAGCAGCGGGGGCGGGTTCGGAGGCGCCGGCGGTGCCTCAGGCCGAGCCGAAATTTCCTTCGTGGGACGGGGAGGCCGAGCTGGGCTTCGTGCTGACGGGCGGGAATACCCGGACCCAGAGCCTGAATTCAAAGATAAGGATCCTTCACGAGCGCGTCCGGTGGCGATACACGTTCCGCGCCGCGGGGCATAGAAGCTCGGACGAGGGCGTGGTCAAATCGCAGCGATTCGTGACATCGGGAAGGATCGCCTACAAGCTGGCGCGTTACGATTCGATCTACCTCAAGGGCCGATACGAGCA
>CAYGBP010000032.1:258-8487 GCA_964348105.1 uncultured Nitrospirota bacterium | reverse complement strand
TGATCGTTTCAGCGGGTACGATTACCGGATGTCTGAATCGATCGGTTATGCCAGGCGCGTGCTGAACGGCGCCCGATTTCTCCTGGAATTCAGCATCGGCCCCGGCGGGCGGCACAGCCGCCTGACCGACGGCACCCAGGAGGACGAGCTCCTCGGCCACGGAGACGGTCTTTTTGAATACAGGATCAGCCCGAATTCGACCTTCAGCGAAAGCGTAACCGTCGAAGGCGGGGAAAACGGGACCGTGACCGAATCGATCACCGCCTTAAAGGCCCAGGTGATCAACAACCTCGCCGTCAAGCTCTCCTTTACCTTGAACCACAACACCAAGCCCCCAGAGGGGACTAAAAAGGCCAATGCGTTGACGGCTATGACCCTGGTATACGGCTTCTGATCATCCGGGGTCCTGGGAAAATCGGGTTCCGGATCCGCTTCGGCCCTGCAAAATACCCCAGGAAGTTTGATTTTCCGGCAGCTCCCTTGTTCGAGGATGGTCTGGGAGGAGGCCCCGGAGCGCTACGCCCGGGGTTTGCCTCAGGCCGTCCGGATCGGGCCGGGCTGACTTTTGGGAATGCCCAAAGGGGTGTATACTTAATAGATTAAACTGTGCACCGGAGGGCGGATGAAGGCCTCGGATCTTCTCGTAAAATGCCTTGAAAATGAAGGGGTTCAGTACATTTTTGGCCTTCCCGGCGAGGAGACCCTGGATGTGCTGGACTCGCTCAGAAACAGCAAAATCCGCTTTATTCCGGTCCGTCACGAACAGGGGGCCGCTTTCATGGCGGATGTCTACGGGCGCCTGACCGGTAAGGCGGGGGTGTGCCTGGCCACCCTGGGGCCGGGCGCGGCCAACCTGGTGACCGGCGTGGCGGATGCCTATCTCGACCGGGCCCCCCTGGTCGCGATTACGGGCCAGGCCGGCCTGGACCGGATGCACAAGGAGTCGCACCAGTATATCGACGTGGTCGGAATGTTCGCCTCCATCACCAAATGGAATGCACGGGTCGGCAAAGCCGGCCTCATTCCCGAGATCGTGCGCAAGGCCTTCAAGATCGCGCAGACCGAAAAGCCTGGGGCGACCCATATCGAAATCCCCGAGGACGTGGCGGGCGAGCAGGCCGAGGGGGCGCCCTTTCCCGCCATCCCGGTCCGCCGGCCCTCGCCGGAGCGCGCAACGCTCAAGCAGGCGGCCCAGATGATCGACGAATCGCAGCGCCCGATCATTCTTTCCGGCAACGGCGTGATACGGGGCAGGGCCTCGGCCGCGCTCCGGGTCTTCTCGGAGAAGAGCGGCATTCCGGTGGCCCATTCCTTCATGGGAAAAGGGGTGGTCCCCTGGGATTCGGAATTGTCTCTTCTCACGATCGGGCTTCAGGCCCAGGATTACGTCTCCTTCGGATTCGACCAGGCCGACCTGATCATCGCGGTGGGTTACGATATCGTGGAGTATGACCCCAAATTCTGGAACCCGGGAGGGGACAAGCGCATCATTCATATCGATTTTACGCCCAGCGAGATCGATCAGCATTACCAGGCGAGCCTCGAGATCGTGGCGGACATCCGGGAGACCCTGGAGTGTCTGGCCCAGGAGGTCCGCTATAAGAAAGAGCGAAAGGATCTAAAGACGCTGCGGAGTTATATCCTCAACGAATTGATGGAGCATGCCCGGGACGAGGGCTTTCCCATGAAGCCCCAGCGGATTCTTCACGATGTGCGGGAATTCATGGGCGATCAGGATATCCTGGTCAGCGACGTCGGGGCGCACAAGATCTGGATCGCGCGGATGTACCCGGTTTCGGAGCCCAACACCTGCATCATCTCGAACGGCTTCGCGGCCATGGGCATCGCCCTGCCCGGGGCGATCGCCGCGAAGCTGGTCCATCCCGAGCGCAAGGTCCTGGCCGTGTGCGGGGACGGCGGATTTTTGATGAATGCGCAGGAGCTGGAGACGGCCTGCCGGTTGAATCTTCCCGTCGTGACCTTGATCTTCAGGGACGACGGGTACGGCCTGGTCCAGTGGAAGCAGCTCAAGCGCTTCCAGCGGGAGACGGCGGTGGGCTTCGGGAATCCGGATTTCGTCCGTTTCGCGGAATCCTTCGGGGCTAAGGGGTACCGGGTCGAGAAACCCTCCGAGCTGATTCCGATCCTGCGGGAGGCCTTCAACCAGAGCAAGCCGGCGGTGATCGACCTGCCGGTGGATTATCGCGAGAATCTGAAGCTGTCGGAGCGGATGGGGAAGATCATCTGCCCGATCTGAGCAGTATGAGGAGTGCGCACGGGCGTGAGCGGTTCTGCGTTGACGGGACGATGACGGGCCAGCGTGGGTTTTCGATAGAAAAAACGATTGACGATGAAAACAATGAGACGTCTGAAAAAAAGAGCGGGAGGGACCGCCACGGGTCTGATCCTGTCGGCGATGCTCCTGATCGTTCCCGTGGGGGTCTCGGCGGAAGGGGACATCGAGGATCATATCGGGCACAAGCTGCTGAGGGGGATGACGAACACCCTGACCGGATGGCTCGAAATCCCGCGGCTGGTGTATCTGCGAACCGCCGAAGGACCGATCGTGCTGGGTACGGTTCAGGGCTTGGTGGAAGGGGTGGGAATGGGATTCGCCCGCACGAGCGCGGGCTTGTACGAGGTGGTGACCTTCGCGGTTCCGGTCCCGGGTCATTACGGACCGCTGTTCGAGCCCGAATTCGTCTGGGACAGCGTGGACGACGAGCAGGGCCTGTCGCTGCGGGATTACCGACCGGGGCCCCGTCCACGGCTGCTCGAAGATGAGGATCGCTGAGGGCGTGCGCTCGGGTCCGGATGGCGCGCGGCCGGCACAAGGATTCGCGTGGCGGTGGGAGGCGATTCTGGCGGCCTGCATGGTGGTCCTGAGTCCGGGCGTCGTGGCGGCCTCCGATTTCTCCAACGGGAAAGGTCCCTTCCCGGCCCGGGATTACAACCCGGTCCGCCTGATGTTCCTGGCCATGCCGGGCGAGGAGGCGGACGTGCTGGGCCCGGGGCGCTCCCAGATCCGGATGGAGCTGGCCGAAAGCAACGTCATTATCTTCGAGAACCAGACGAACCCGACGGCCCAGGCCGTGATGAAGTTCGAGACCTTCCGGTTCGCCTTTACCTATCGCAGGGGGATCACGCGGGGGATCGAAGGCGGGTTCGAAATCCCGGTCCTGTACCGGGACAAGGGAATACTGGATCCGTTCATTATCAGTGTGGAAGACGCTGTGCGCAGGTTGAGCCCCAAGCGGGTCAAGTTTACGCGCGGATCCTTCGGGGGGTTTTCGGTGGTCCGGGCGGGGGACACGATCGTTTCAGGCGATCGCGGCGATCTGGGATTGGGCGATATCGCCCTGCATGCAAAATTCGAGGTATTGAACGAAGGAAACGCCGGGGTGGGCCTGGCCCTGCGCGGGGCGGTGAAGCTGCCGACCGGCAAGGATGATCTGGCCTTCGGCAGTGGAAAGGTGGACCTCGGGCTCGGGATGGCGCTTCAGAAGCGGATTCATACAAAGTGGAAGATTTATTTCAATCAAAGTGTGGTGTTTCCCCTGGGGACCTTTCTGGACACGGGGTTTACCCTGAACCCGATTTCCACCACGATCCTGGCGGTCGAATGGATCTGGTCGCCGAGGTTTTCCTGGGTAACCCAGATCGATTTTTTCACCAGCCCGTTCCACGGGACGGGCGTGGACGCGCTGGACAATACCGTGAACGAAGCGACGTTCGGGTTCGATTACGCGCTCAAGCCGCATGTCCTGTGGCAGGTGTACGGGACGGAGAACTTCAACGTGCCCGATATCGGTGCGGCTGCCGATTTCACGCTGGGCACCACGATCAGTTATCGCTTCTAGGAGCGGTTGGTTAGGAGAGGAGAAGATTCGCCATGACCATGTTCGAGTCGGTTCAAAAGGAGCTGGATCAGGTCGGATGTCCGTCCTGTCAGAAGCACATGCTGGAGCTTTCGCTTCGCTGCACCTTCGGCGGCAAGATGTGCCTCTTCGCGGCGCAGTGCAAGGGGTGCGGGTATCTGTTCGAATTGAACGAGACCAGCCTGAAGCTGGCGACCGAGCAGATCGAGCGGGACACCGCCGCCAAGAAAAAGGGCTGCCCCGCCTGCAAGGACAAGAAAGTCGAGATCATTTTCCGGTGCGATCTGCCGGACCGCGAGGCCTACTTCCTGGCCAACTGTCACGCCTGCCATCACGTCTTCAAGGTGTAAGCGCCCGATTGATTTTTTGCCCGGCGCGTGCAAGAATGGCGGGAAGGAAAGGAGCGTGACCGGTGCAAAGGAAGGGCGCCACCCGGCGTCTGCGCCTGGGGGTGCATGTCTCGATCGCGGGGCAATTGTCCCGCGCCGTGGAGCGGGCCAGGGAACTCGAATGCGGAACGATGCAGATCTTCTCGCGCAGTCCGCGCGGATGGAAGACGGCGTCGCTGGACCCCGCCGAGGTGAGGCGCTTCAGGCGGCTCCGGGAGGCGGCGGGGATCACCCCGCTCGTCATCCATTCTTCCTATCTCATCAACCTCGCCTCACCACAGCATGATCTGTTCGAAAGGTCCGTGGACGCGGTCGGAGAGGAGCTCGCGCGCGGCGATCGGTTGGGGGCCGATTTTCTGGTGGTCCATGTGGGCAGCGACGCCGCGGGCGGGCCGGAGGCCGGCATCCCGCGCGTGGTGGACGCCCTGCGCCGCATCCGGAAATTCCGGTCGAGCACGCGGCTGGTCCTGGAAAATACCGCCGGCGAGCGCGGCGATATCGGGTCGACGGTCGAGGAACTGGGCGAGATTCTCCGAAATCTGGGCGACCCGGACTGGCCGGGCCTCTGCATGGACACCTGCCATGCTTTTGCCGCAGGCTATGATCTGTCCAGGCCCGACGGCGTGAAGGCCTGGGTCCAGGCGCTGGATGCCGGGGTCGGGATGGATCGGGTCCAGGTCCTTCACATGAACGACTCCAAAAAGGGTCTCAACTGCCGGGTCGACCGGCACGAGCACATCGGGAAGGGGAAGATCGGCTCGAGAGGATTCGGGGCGATTGTCCGCCATCCCATGCTGCGGCGGATTCCGATGATCCTGGAAACGCCCAAGGAAAGCGACGCCGATGACCGCCGGAATCTGGATCTGCTGCACCGCCTCAGCGCCCGTCCTTGACAATAACCCTTCGAAAAGCTTAAGATATTTTTATATCTAAATCATGAAAATCGGCATTTTAATGACGAGCAGCCCGGAGCACCAGAACGCCCATACCGTCGGCAGGCTCTCGGAGGGGTTTCTGGAGGCGGGTCATAGCGTCACTCTTTTTTTGATGGATGACGGGGTGTACAACGCCGTCAAGAATGACTCGAAAAATCGGTTATTTAGCAATATCGAGGGCCTGATGGCCAAGGGCGCGAAGGTCTACCTTTGCGCCGTGACGGCCCAGGCGCGGGGTCTCGGACTGGACCACTTTCTCACGGGGATCGAGCTGTCCAGCCAGTTCGAGTTGTCCCAGATCGTGGAGGATTCCGACCGCTTTCTGGCCTTCAATTAGGGGTTGAGATGAAGCAGGTGGTGGTGATGGTCAGAAACGCCCCGCTGACGCGGGTTCACACCAGCGAGGCCCTCCGGATGGCGCTGGGCCTTACGCTGGCCGATCACAAGGTCTCGTTGCTTTATCTGGAGGATGGGGCCTACGCCGCGCTCGACCTCAAGCCGGAGGCGATCGATCAGCCGGGAATCGGTCAGTCGATTGAGATGTTTCCCGGGATGAAGGTCCGCGAGCTGGTGGAAAAGGAGGCGATCGACGCGCAGTCGCTGCCGCGGCTGCGAAAGGGCGTCGAGCCGATCGGGCGGGAAAAGGCCCTGTCCCTGATCGGCGAGGCGGATGTCGTGATTTCGTACTAGAAGGTGGCCGGATCGATTGGGGCCGACGCGCATGGGTTCGTTGCATATCATCAGAAGGCGGAATGACCGGATGGCCGAGGCGGTCGTTCGGTCCGAATCCTCGGCGGAAGGAAAGGGGGATTCCGTGGCGGTTCTCCTGATTCAGGACGCCGTCCTGGCCAGGCCCGATCTCGGCGTGCCGGTCTATGTGAACGGACTCGATCTGAAGGCCCGGGGGCTATCGCCGGAGGCGGCCGCCGGCGCGGCCGTGGATTACGATCGGATTTGTAAAATGATTTTAGAGCACGACCGCACGGTGGTATGGTAAGGTAAACGGGAAGACAAGGAGGGGATTGAATGACGGTTGAATACAAGGTGGATCAGACGCTGGACTGCAAGGGGCTGAACTGTCCGCTGCCCGTTCTCAAGACGAAGAAGGCGATCGACGGGATGCAGTTGGGGCAGGTCCTGGAGATGGTGGCCACGGATCCCGGGTCCGTGCCGGACATGCAGGCCTGGACCAAGAAGACGGGACATCAGCTTCTGGACAGCCGTCAGGACGACGGCCTTTTCTGGTTCTACATCAAAAAGTCGAAATAACGCCCGCCAAGTTCTTTGAGCCATGAGGAGAGTCGGGGTTGCGTCGCAAGACACGGAGTCGGCTGCGCTTACGGTGCTCGCCGCGGCAATTATAAGCGGGGGCCCGTGCGGTGCGGTGGCTCCTCCGACCTGCCTGCCGGCAGGTGCCCCCACCCCTCGCGCTCGAACAGGCGGAGCCTGATGCTCGCTTGAATCTCGGCGCCTGCTTCTATTAGTGCCATCGATGCAGGCTTCTCCGAGACGGTCTTGCTCAATAACCCCACCCCTCCTTTCAGAAAACCAATCAAACGGTAAACAGATCCTTGATCATTTTCAGGGAGGCCACGAGTAACACCCCGCCGAGCAGCTTCTGAAGCGTGACGGGGGCGAGGCGGAAGGCACCCGTGTAGGACCCGATCCACCCGCCCGCGAGGACGGCGGCGCCGAGCGGCAGGAGCAGCTCCCAGCTCGTTGCCCCTCTCAGAACGTGGGCCGACAGGCCGCTCGACGAATTGAGCAGGATGAATCCCGCCGAGACGGCCGCGGTCTTCTTCGCGTCGGCCCAGCCCATTATCAGAAGCAGCGGGCTCAAGAAGATCCCGCCGCCGATCCCGATCAATCCCGCCAGAAATCCCAGGCCGAACCCGACCGGCAGGCCGACTGCGAAGAGCAGCACGGGCGTCAAAACGGATTTTCCGCCGATGGGCTTGGTGAAGATCAGGAAGCGTAGGGCCGCCACCAGCAGCGTGATCCCCAGGATCGCCGAGAAGGTCTCCTCCGAGATCCGCGCCAATCCGCCCAGGAAAGCCGCCGGAATCGATGCCAGAGCGAACGGCATCAGCATGCGCAGGTTGAGATGCCCGCTCCGGTAGTAGTTGAGCGTTGCCAGGGAGGTGACGAGGATATTCAGGGCCAGGACCGTCGGGGCGATCGTGTCGCGCGAAAATCCCGCCAGCACGAGAATGGCCAGATAGGCCGACGCCCCGCCGTGTCCCACGGAGGAATACAACATCGCCGCCACCAGAAAAAGGGGAATCAGAAAGATCAGGTCGGAAGGCATGGAAAGCCTTTTATCACATCACCAATCGGAATTCTATAGTGGAATCCTAGTGTTTTCTTCAGCATAGAAAAATCTTGACATCAATCCTTTAGACCTTTAGTCTGGGAAAAGGTATTATTATCAGGGGGATTGTTCGAGTGGATCGGTGCGGGAGTAAGGTGCAGGAAGTGAATTATTTGCCCTACGGGCAGACCTGGCAGGAGAGCCACTACGCCGGCTGCACGGCGCTGGATGATCAGAACCGCTTTTTCTATACAGGACAGGAGCTGGATGAATACGATGCCGGTAATCCGTCGGCGTCGCTCTACTACTACCATGCGCGGTATTATGATCCGGTCCTCGGCAGATTTATTCAACCTGATGAGGTGGGTGTATTTCTGCGTGAACCGCAGACACTGAACCGCTACTCCTACGGATTGAATAATCCGCTAAGATTTACGGATCCGGATGGAAAAAACGTCGATGATGCCGGGAATGTTATTCAGTTTCACCATGACGGCGTCGGAAATCCCACACTAGTCATTGTAGGAGGTTCCGATTCGGGCTTTGCAGGCAGGACCTACGTTGCAGATCCCGAGAACCTTCATAATGTGGGATGGTATGATAATGGGGATGTGTGGGGGCACTATAGCGCGGCGATTGCACAGGAGGCGCTAGCGCTTGAAAACGCACCAATTAATAGAGATCGATATGATACGACACTGAGTGTTACGTTTCAA
>CAYGBP010000032.1:0-248 GCA_964348105.1 uncultured Nitrospirota bacterium | reverse complement strand
CTCTCGACTGGATGATGATCCCGTTTATTATGGCCGGCGCGGCGGGGCGGGCTATGGAAATGAATATTCAAATGGGAGTAATTTTTTCCCGACCAGTGGTAGAACAGATGTGTTTTCGCCCAGTATTGGTAGCTTTACTGCGCAGATCCCTCAAGGGACGTATCTTGGAGGTGGCCCACTAACTCCTCTTCAGTTTACAGTTGGATTCAGTGTTTGTACTGGGCCTGTGTGTACGAGTATTCCTGGGT
>CAYGBP010000031.1:17732-25546 GCA_964348105.1 uncultured Nitrospirota bacterium | reverse complement strand
CTCCGGTACAGCGCTGCGGCCCCGCAAACCGAAAAGACATATTCTTGATCCGAATATTGCCCCTGATCTTTTTCCCCGTAACCTCGATCGATCACCCGTCGGGACCGGGACAGGCTCTGCCCGGCCGAATCGATGACGCGGGGATCGAATCGCAGCAGGCGGCCGCTGATCGCCCCGATTCGTTCATCCGAAACCGACGGTTCCAGCGCTGCCTCCAGGTAATCCGCCTCCAGCTTGATGTCCGGGTTGAGAATGAAAATCCATTCTCCACGGCTGATCCGAATGCCCTGGTTGCAGGCGCCGGCAAATCCCCGATTGGTCCGGTTGGCCACAATCTTGACCGCCGGATATCTTTTCGCGATCCAATCGACCGAGCCATCCTGGGATCCATTGTCGACCACGACCACCTCGATCGGCTGGCGGGTCTGGCCCATGAGCCCCTCCAGAAGACCGGGGAGAAACGCCATCCCGTTCCAGTTTACAATTACGCTCGAGACGCCCGGCCGCTTCAGGCGGGAAGATCGCCTCGAAACGGTCCACTCCGGCCGACCCCCTCCGGCGGCCCGAGGTTGATTTCCGGTCGCACTCGGCATCTTACGGCCCATGGCCCCTCCGGCCCGTCCCTGTTACAGCCGCCAGCCCGGAGCGTACCCTGCGGATCAATATCCCGAGCACCACGAGCATCTGAAACCCGAAGCTGAATGCCTTTGAGCGGTTCATCCGCCGGCTTTCTTCCCTCAGATGAAAGAGGGCGTCACGAAAGAGCTCGGGATACCGTCGGCGCAGCGTGAGGCGCTGAGAGGACTCGTCCGCCGGTCTGCGGCTCCTCCCCGGGGAATGGATGCATTTCAACGTCCCCAGGTACAGATGGGTCATCCCTTCCCGGATGCATCTCAGGTTGAAATCCACGTCGTTATAGCCGACCGGAAAATGGAGCTCATCCAACGGACCGACCTGGCGGAAGGTCTTGCGGGACACCGCGGCACAGGCGAAAGAGTTTCCCCACGTTTCCCGGTCATATTCGGCATATTCGACATCCCTCGATTCCTGAACGGTTAAGTCAGCGTCTAGTGAAAGGTCTTCCCGCGGAGAAATGCCGGCCGAGACCAGGCGGCCCGATTCATCCACAATCCGCGCGCCCACGGTTGCGATCCCCGGAACCATCGCCCACGATGTCATCAACCTCAGGGCATCGCGCGACTCCAGCCTGGCGTCATTGTTCATGAAGAACAAACAATCCCCCTGGGCCTCCCTGGCAGCCCGGTTGCTCTGCGCGCTGTGGTTGAAGGGTGAGTCGTAATCAAGAATCCTGAATTGTTTCACGACCCCTTTGAACCGCTCCGCCACCCCCTGCACTTGCTGAACGGAGGCGGGATTCGACCGATTGTTCACGAGAATAAATTCAATGGGCAATCCCCTGGCCTGATCGCACACGGATTGAATCGCGCTGCAGGTCGCATCGGCATGATCCCTGAAGGACATGATGACGCTGATCAGTTTGGCCTTCGGTTTCGGAACCAGCCGGTAGGGGGCGCTGCCGGAAAGCCTTTCCACCTGATACCCCAGTGCATGCAGGCAATCAGCACATGAGGCGATGACATCGCCGCCATCGGCCTCCCGGTGCAGGCGATGGTTTCTCACATCTTTCAAGAAGAGGTACTGCGGTACGGCCCCGATCTCTTTGTCCCCACCCGAAATATATCGAAGCAGCATCCTATGGCCGTCGCCCTGGTTCAGCTCCTCATCCAGGTCCGCCTTCCCGCCCAGAAGCGATCGGTGAAAGGCGAAATGGTAGGAGACGTAATTGAAATTCAGCAGCGTGTAGAATGCGGATCGCGGCTTCCTGATGAACTTTAGGGCCCGGGGCCGCCTTCCGTGATCGATCACGGTATCATTGCAGGTCAGGACTTTTGGAGGCGGCGCCTGGGCGCTCAACTCCAGGACCATGGCCGTGATCAACGACGGGTGGAACACGTCGCCCGCCCGGGCACGGACAAGGTAGTCTCCCGACCCTTTCACCTTCACGCCCTCCCCGAAGGTTTCACAAAAGACGATCCGCTCCTCCCAGCCGATCCCCCACTCGCCCATGCCCTTGAGCAGGTCCGTCGTTTCTCGCGAAAGCCTGTCCCGCAGGACCTTGCTCCGGCAACAGACCAGGATCCTGAGGGCATCGCCCGTCTGATACAGACAGGACAGCAGGGAATGCCGAAAACGATCCGAATTCTCCTCCCCGCACAAAATGGCCAGCGAAAAGCCGGGGAGCCTACCAGCCCGTTTCGTACCCATCAGCTCCCTTTCCTGGACCAGACGCTGCAGAAACTGCTGATGGGATACCCCGCGAAAGGTGTGCTCAAACGGCATGGACTTGAGCCACCTCGATCGCTGGATGCTCGATTCGTAGATCCCATTGTGGTGCATTTGCTCTTCGGTATGCATCGCCCGCACGCTGGCGCTCATTGGTCTTATCTTACGAAGCCCGATCCTTCCGCAATAATCCGGAAAGCCTTCTCAGCGGAGCGGTCACCCGCCAGCTTACGGATTTACAAACAGCGTCCAGCTCCCTCGCCCGGTCGGCGAGACGGTTTTGAGTCATGTCCAACCGCCCCCCGATTTCATGCAGGCGAAACTTCAGCTCGACGATCTCGCGGTCCTTCTCGTGGAGCAGGGCCTGCAGGCCCCCGACTCGGGATTCATCCCTGATTTCCTCCAGCCATCGCAACAAGCGGTCCAGCGCAGTCGCCTCGGAGGATTCGTCCTTCCTTGGGCCCCCGACGCCAAAGATCCGCTCCCAACTGAGCGCGCGAAGCGCGAGGTAGATCGTCCTCTGATCCGTGGACACCCGGTCATCGAGAATGACCTCCGCCGACGCGCAACGTTGATGGCGAAGTCCTTTTTCGACGAATCGCATGAGGTCCTCCGGCCCCTCGTGCGGATCCAGCCCGCAGAATTCGAATAATACGGGAAGGATCAAAGCGACGAGTCTCTCATCAAAAAAATCTTCGTAGAAGACGAAAAGGCGCGGTGCCCCCTGCGTATCCCGCACGGCGGACCGCAGATAGATTTCGGACAGCGAGATCGCCTTCTCGAACGGTATTCCGTTGCGCGCAACCAGGGAATTGGCGATCTCGACGGGATTTCTCAAGCAGATCACGAACCTGGGGCGGTCGACCAGGGATTTCCAAAACGGGAGCAGGATGGTGGTCCTCGGCTCCTTCCATCCCCAGATCGGCTCCCGTGCCAGCCCCTCCAGTATGTCGCTCGCCTCGTCCCGCAGCCTGTCCAGCCCCTTATGGCATTCCCACCCGGCCGGAAATTCGGGCGGGGCGTGCCAGGATCCTCCCCAATGCGTCAGGAGGGCGTTGTTGATTTTCAGGATGCCTTGGTTTTCAAAATGTCCGTTAGGATTGCTGTCCTTGGGTTCCAGCAATTGATCCGGCGGTCCCAGGTAAACGCCCCGCTGGGCAAGCAGCCGGGCCACCATGGAAGTACCGCTTCGATGCATCCCGATCACACAGACGGGGTTCTTCTCCCTCCCCGTCGTGGCCCGCATGCCCTGGCTTTCCGTCGATTCATTCATCTTCACGCCGCCGGCTCCGGCCCTCCCTTGCTCGGCCCTATCCACCCGCACCCAACGGAACGGCTGGTTCCTGGGTGTCAGTTCCGGTCGCTCGGGCCATGGGCCAGGGCTCAAGGCCGCTTATCCTGCCGATCTCCGCCCCTGAAGGTTTGACCCTGGCTTGACCTCAATGACGCATCCCAGGTTGGCGATCCCGAGGCCCTCCGAGCCCACCACCCTGAACTGGAGGACTTCGTTTCGCCGATCCAGCACGACAGGCTCGCCTGCGACGAACTCCGAAACACCCACGGATAAAAAATATTCGCCGGCCATCAGGTTCATTCGCGGCCGGAATCGAATCTCCTGGACACTGCCTTGCTGCAGGGCGGGACATTTTAATCGGAGCTGCAGGGAATTGATTGCGTAGACCTGTATGCCCGATCGGTCTTTGATCCGCATGCCGTAAATCGGCTCACTGACTTCGCGGTTCGCCCGCAGCCTGATCACGATTGTGGCCTCGTCGCCGGATTTGAATACGCCGCGCTCTTCCCCCTCCCGATCGAGCATCACGACCCGCTCGATCTGGGCCTCGGGGCTTCTGATGCGGTATTCCCGGGTGGTCCCCTCCTGCCAGGAGTCGGCCGGGGACGACCGCACTTCTCCGGCCTGTCTTCCCTTTCCGGCTGAACTGCCCTTCGAAAAGAGCAGGCCTTTGTAGACACTGAGGGCTCTCAGGGCCGGGCCATCGAAGGCCACTTTCCCTTCCGACATGACGATCACGCGATCACTGAACTGGCTGATCAGGTTGACATCGTGACTGACGAAGAGAATGGTCTTCCCCTGTTTTTTGAACTCCTCCAGTTTATGAATGCATTTGAGTTGAAAACTGGCGTCCCCCACCGCCAGGACCTCGTCCAACAGGAAGATGTCGGGATCGGTATGGATCGCCGTCGAAAAGGCCAGACGGACCTGCATGCCGGAGGAGTAAGTCTTCAGCGGGCGATCGACAAATTCGCCGATATCGGCGAATGAAAAGATCTGAGGCAGCTTTTGCTCGATTTCTACTCGGGGCATCCGCATCAGAGTTCCGTAAAGAAAGACGTTTTCACGACCCGTGAACTCTGGATTAAACCCGCTGCCCAGCTCCAGGAGTGCGGCCTGGCGACCCTGCACAGCCACCCGACCCGAGGTCGGGGTCACCGTGCCCGCGATCATTTCGAGCAAGGTCGTCTTGCCCGAGCCGTTGGCCCCGATCACGCCGACCGATTCCCCCCGCCCGATGCGCAGGCTGGCGCCATCCACCGCCCGGAAGCGCTTTCTGCGGCCTTTGCGTCTTCCCAGCAGGGCTTCGATCAGGCGACCCAGGGCCCCCGTGTCGACCAAAAATTCCTTCGTCAAGTCGTGGGTCTGTATGGATACGTTAGAGAACATCTGCGAACATCGGCCTCAGCTTCTGATAGAATTTTCTTCCCGCGTAGAGCGTGGCGACGGCAACCACCAGAAACACGACATAGTTCCCCCACAAGGGGGGAAGCCCCATGACCACGACCCGCCGGTAGCTGTCCACCATGCTGGTCAAGGGATTCAGCCAGATCAAACCTCCGACCTGTGACGGAATCAGGGCCGGGGGATACACGATCGGTGTGAGATAAAAGACGATCCGGATCACGTACCGCACCATTTCGTCCGCATCCCGGATAAACACGCCCAGGGAGGCCAGGGCCAGACCCAATCCATAGGAAAACAGGATGGTCGGCAGGAGCACCACGGGCAGCCATGCGACGCTGACGTGCAGGGTCGCTTGGTGAAACCAGACGAATAAGATCAGGAGCAGGAAGGTCACAAGGAATGACACTGCCGCGGAGGCGAACTTCGATGCCACCAGCACCTCGAGCGGAAAGATCACTTTCTTCACGAAATTCGGATGAGATCGGATGGAGGAAGGCGCTCGGGTGACGATTTCGGCGAAAAAGAGATACAGGCCCAGTCCGGCATACAGCCAGATCACGTATCCCAGCCGGTCGGACTGCTCCACCCTCATTCCGAAAACGAAGAGATAGACGAAGGCGTAGATCGAAAGGAGCAGGAAGGGACCCACCACCATCCAAAGAAGTCCCAGCAACCCGCCCCGATATCTGGTCTCGATCTCCCGGCGGGTCAGCTCATACAGAAGCGACCACTCGGGCGCCAGCCTCGCTTTGATCCGACTTCCCATGCTCACATTGGATCTCCCAGCGCCCTATGCCCGCTCCTGCCCCCCATTCATGGCCTTCACGGACCGGTAACTACGGGGACGAATATGGTCCGAGGGCCATTTGACAGCCGCCAGCATCACCCGCGTCTTTCGAAAATCTTCGTTGCGGTTGTGAACCGGTCGCTTGATATCCAGGACGTAATTAAAACCGGCATCCTGCAGAAGCTGGCACAACGATTCGTACTCAAGCCAAAACGACGTTTCATTATCAAGTGACGCCCGAAGCCTTGATAGCTTGTCCCGAAGGGAGAGTCCTTTGGGGTGCTCCGCGTAGAACCGCCCGTGATAACGATTTTGAATCGTTCCCTCTTTGCCGAGCTTATACCGGGCCTGGCTGGCCGCGTTGCTGACATGGGTATCGACAAGCAACAGGTGCCGGGTCATGGAAGAGACGCTCTGGATAAAGGGGACGACCGAGTCCCGATCCAGGTGGTAGAGAATCCCGAGACACAATGTCACATCGAATTCCCCGTATTCGGTACGGTTGACCTTTCGCACGTCCCCCTGCACGAATTCGACCCGCTCCGGGCCGAATACGCGCTTGGCCAACTCGGCCCGCTCGATGAACAGCTCCCGACCCTCGACCCCCACCGCCTCGAATCCGTGCAGGCCGGCCTCGATCGACTGAAGACCCTCGGCCGAACCCAGATCCAGCAGACGATACCGGCGCGACGCGATCTCTTCCCTGGATCTCACCCCCAACAGGGAATAGATCAACTCCATCACGATATCGGCGCGGATCAGAAAGTTGTCCTGCGGACCCTGCCCCGGAATGGACATGACCCCGTCCGCAAAGCTGTAGTTATGAAACCAACGCTCCGGATGTTTCTGGTTTAGTTCGCTGAGCGCCTTTTCAATTTCACTCTTCTCCATCTAAGATCCCACCCCATTTATGCGTAGGCAGACAGCTCCCGCTCCCACCGATCGGCAATGACTCTGATTCCGTAGTGCTCGTCAATAAAGACCCTCGCCGCTTCGACATGGCGGCGCCGCAATTCGCGGTCCTCCAGATAGCTCTTTATGCCCTTTTCCCATTGGTTTAAAAAACAGTACGCACCCAGATCGCGATAGCTTGGGATCTCATCGGCAACGGCGGGAACACCCGCATAAAGCGCCGAGGCCAGGCGGTTGTTGCTCTTGCAAAGGGTAAAGGGATTGATCGTGATGGGAATCACGCTGACATCCGCATGCTTCATCACGGCCGGCAGGGAAACCTTTTTCCATTCAAAATAGTGCGTTTCGATTTCGGATCCGCGGGCCAACCTCCTATATTTTGACCGGGAGTTGCTGACCACGACGAGGCGAAGGGGATGCGAACGGTTCACCTCAACGAACAGGGGCATCTGCTTTTCGAGATCCAGCAACCCAAAGGGGGCATTCGGCCCGCCGTGAATGCCGAACCATAGCAGCGTGGCCTTGGGCCGTTTCTCCAGCCCGGCCAGCCGGTGATTCTCCCACCACTGCCCGAGCCGGCCGCGGGGCGGCACGTATCGGATTCCGCCTTCCTCCACGGCATCCGGTATGACGACCGGCCGTCGAACCGGACTCGCCTCCTCGAGAACAACCTCCGACAAGGCCTCGGTCGATACCACCACCAAATCGGCCGAATCGATCATCCGCCTGAGCTGTCGCCTGGCGGTTTTCAGCCTTTCCAGCCCGTAGGGATTATAGAAATGGTTGTCGCAGAGGTCGAAGATAATCTTCACTCCGCTCCTCTTGAGACTCGAGGTGAGGGCGTAGTTGTGATCGTCATACAGCTTGGAAAAGATCACGGCCGAATATTTCGCGCCCTCTCGTTCATTGAAACGCTCGACCGGAAATCCGCGTCGCTGCAGCTCCGTCAGGGGATTGAAGCAGCGGTAGCGGGCGCTGGCGACATCGCGGTCGTCGGTTTTCGGTTTCCATCCCAGCATCAGAATCCCACGCTCCTTTTCAGCCTTCCATACACCTTTCCCAGCGTGATTCTCGGCCTCCCATCGCCGGACAGGAGTCTATAGGCGGGAA
>CAYGBP010000031.1:16391-17686 GCA_964348105.1 uncultured Nitrospirota bacterium | reverse complement strand
CGGAGCCGGTTGTAGTCCTTATGGACGGGCAAACCGATCCGTTGGGGCAGGCTGGGCAGGACATGTCCCTGGGCCACCTCGCTGTACAGCTCCTCCCTGCTGATAAAGCCCTCATCGACAGCCTCCTTTAAAGCGGCGTACCAGATCTTTCGGTACCGGTTCCTGCCGGATACCCATGGCTGGGTGGGCATGTCGGTATAGTGAAGCAGGCATGTTTTGCCGGCTTCATACCGCTCCAGGGAGTTCCATTCCGGAGGAATGTTGGCTGAAATCTTCTCGGAGGGGACGATGCAAAAATCATACATCAGGTCCCGATACCCATACCGGCCCTCGTCGAGGCCACGAATGATCTCCGCGATGTCCCAGCGCAGGTTGGCGCAATTGAGGAGCATGACGCTGTACTGCCGGACCCGGCCGGTCGATCCCGGCTGATCGGCGCACAGAATGTCCGCGCCGTCCATGGGATAATCCCAGAGAGCGGCAATGTCCGTGAAGACCTGCATGTCGGCATCCAAATAGATCGCACGTCCCTTAAACCCGCATAACGAGGGAATCAGGAAGCGGTAGAAGGAGAAACCGGTCCGCGATCGATTCTTCGGATCCTTCGGAGCCGGAACCTCCATGTCACACATCGGAACAACCTCCACGCTCATGCTGGCATGCTTCTTGATGCTGTACTCCAGCACCCTGACGGCCAGCATCATATCCTTGGTCGTGGCGACGAATACCTTGATGGGGGCCTCCTTGTGCAGTGGAGCGTAAAAAAGGCCGTGGGTCCGGATGGTCCTTGCAATTTCGCCGAACTGACAATCGAAGGACGGGCGTCCGTTGAGAAGGAGCGTCTTGTCTTTCAAATCGTCATAAGGACGGGCATAACGCGTCCCGCCATCCACACCCAGCGAGCGAATCCGCTTGACCCCGCAGGCCGCGAGGACCGCAACGGCCCCCTCGGCGCTGAAATACTTGACCCGAATCAAGGGTGAACCGGCCACCGCCCGCTTGGAGCTGGAATTGTTGTACCAGACCAATCGCCCCTGGGACATGAGCGATCGCAGAACGGGAATCTCCTCGCCGTAATCCAAGGCCGACTTGCCCGACGGGTCCCCTTTCACATGAGGGTAGAACGGAAGCACAAGATATCGTGCGTTGGCCTCCAGAGAATCCCTGCAGTCGGATACGACGTCGATATCGATGATGTGCGCAAGGTCCACCGGCTGTTCCCGCACCGCGTGATTCAGCGAGCAGGTATAATAATCCTTCAGCAGCTCGGGACGACCCTTGAGGTACTCATAGGA
>CAYGBP010000031.1:13274-16360 GCA_964348105.1 uncultured Nitrospirota bacterium | reverse complement strand
CTTTGCCGAGAACCAGCCAGTCCTTCGCCTTTACATCGAATGATTTCGCCCACTGCAGGATGTCCGGAATCGATACATCTATCTCAACGAAGGAATAGCGGACCCCCCCGCTCCCCCGGATCACCTTGTGCATTAGCCCCCTTCGAATCCTGCCCATCAAACCCATGATCCCTCCAAATCCAGTGCTGCCCGTCGATTGAGCGGCCTTCGCATCAGGCTGCTCGGCGCCCCAATCATGAATCGGGAATGATTGCCTTCCTTAGAATTCCGATCGGTCCCCGCCGGGACCTGCGGGGGTTACATTCACCGAGGGGTCTCTCTGCGCAGCCAATCGGTACTGGAACTGTGATTCATCCTGCAGGCCCATCGTCTGCAGCGTCTCGGCAAGCGCATAGTGGGCATACGCGGCAATCCGATCCGTCGATGCAACCTGCGTGAGGTCCCTCCGGGTCCGGGCAAAAACCGCCGGGCTGCGATCAGCCAGGACGAGTGCGCCTTCATAGGCGCCGACCGCCTGATCGGGGCGCCCGGTTTCCCGATAGATCCTTCCCAATAAGAAATAGGCTTCAAAAAACGGGGACAGATCCCAGTACTGCCCCGAAACATAATCCTCCTCCATCCTGAATACCGCTTCCAGCTCGGATGCGGCGGCATCATACCGCTTCAGCTCAACCAACCTTCCGGCCAGACGGCTTGCGTAGGACGGGTTCGCGGGATATAGCCGCCTGGCACGCGCATATTCCTCCATCGCCTGATCCGTGTCGTTGAGCTTCCAAAGGACCTCGGCACGCTCGGAGCGATACAGGGCACCGGAGGGTTCAAGCTCCACCGCACGATTCGCATAGATGAGAGACTCCTGATACCATCGCGTGTCTCCCGTCAGGTCCCCTTTCCGTCGGAAGGCGCTGGACAGGAAATTCGCGTACCCCCCCGCGCCCGGGGCCAACCGGACCGATTCCCTTCCCAGCTCGATGGCTTTGTTCACCCTGTCATGCCTGGACGCCTCGATGGCAGAGCGGTAATAGGCCTCGGCCAACCAGGGGCGGGTCACGGCCACCATGAAGATCACCACGGCCAGACAGGCTCCGCCCGCCAACACAGCGGTCTTCAGGACCGGCATTGGACCGTAATGCTCCGACGGCCGAGGAATGATGACGCGGGCTTCCATCCCCAGGATCAGACCCGAAAACCACAGTGCCGACCACTGAATCACCGCGATTTCCCCCGAGAAATCCACCAACCCTTGAAGAATAAAACCAACCAGCCCGGCCAGCAAACAAACCGCTAGAACTTCCCCTCCGCTCAATCGCCAAGCAAGGATCAGAACCGATGCGATGAACATCACGTAAGCCAGGACCCCGAGGAGCCCGATTTCGCTGGCCCGGTGCAGGAAATGGTTGTGCGCGTAGCGGGAGTAATGAATCCCTTCCTGGTATGGCTGGACCGCAACCGCGTAAGTCCCCATTCCCGTCCCGTTCCAGGGGTGGTCTCGAACGACCCCGGCCGCGGATTTCCAGTAGGAAAGCCGCCCTTCGACGGAAGCCGACCAGGGCGAGGTCGCAATCTGCCCGGACGCCGGCGGTGACTGCCGACCCTCCTGCGGCAAGGAAAATACCGTCCCGGTCACGGCCTGGAGGATGAGAAAACCCAGAATGCCCGCCAAGACACACCCCCCCGGGGCAATCATGCTTTTCCATGATCCCGACTGCCTGTGAAGCAGAAAGGCACCCAGGATCAACATCACGCCGAAACTCAGCCATCCGCTCTTAGAATATGTCATGATCAAGGCCATCACGCTGAAGACCGCCCCGGCAGCCGCCACCCTTCGGGTCAGGGCCGAATGGGCGCTCCGGTAAACGTAATAAAAAAGCGGAAAGGTCAGCAGCAGAAACCCGGCCAAGGCGTTCGGATTGGCGAAGGTCGCGAAAATGCGTCGCTGACTCATCGCCATCTCGACCGCCACGGTCGAGGCCTCGGCCTGGATGAGGTTTCGAGCGGCATGGCCGAAACCCCAGACGCCCTGGTAAATCCCCATCGCAGAAACCCCCACCGCCGCCGCAATCAAGACCGCAGCAAGCCCCTTTCGGCTTTCATCCGTCCGGATCAGGTCGATGATGAGATAAAGTAAGACTGCCCCGTTGAGCAGGTCCAGACCCGCGACATAGCTTTGGTAGGGCTGAATCGACCCGACCAGGCTCAGGAAACTAACGGCAACGTAGAGGACCAGGAGCAGAACCGGTCCCCGGGTGGGGACGGACCATTCCCATCGGTTCAACTTTCCCAGGAACCAGAGGGTCACCACCACCAGCGAAAGCAGGTGAAACAGCCCCCTGCCGAGGGCGGGAGACAGCGAAAAAAAGTAATTCCCCCCGCACAGGAAAGGTGACAGAAAAACAAGGAGATAGAGCGATGTTACGGCCGGCTTGTTTCCCACATTCTTAAGTGTAGCCTTAGGCCGAAAATTGTCAAATCAGGGGGAAGGCGGGGAAGGATGGTGATGGGCCAGGTTGCTGGTGGTGCGGATCGTCCCGTCCTCCCCGAGGTAGAAATCACCCCCGTAGGGATCCGTGGGCAACATCCTGAGGATGTCTGCCGTCACCAGTTCCTCAAGGTCCCGGGGGAGGCGGCCCTGGCGCTCCTTGTAGATTTCGGTCGCCTTTTCCAGAATCCGGATCATCCTCAGTCCCTTGATTCTGACCTTCACCGTCTCAATACTGACGGGATCGTTGAGGTTTTTGAGGATTTCCTCCAAAAAGAGGATGGCCGACTCGGTTTGACCCGATTCATAGGAAAACCGGGCGGCCAGCGTGGCGACCATGGGGGGGGTATCGGGGATTTTCGAGGCCAGGGTGAGATACTCGGCGGCCTTGACACGGTCATTCTTGAAGTAGAAGTAATTGAATCCGAGGTAAAAGGGCATCCGGTAATCCCCGGTCCGGTGCTCCAGGCCCCGTTCCAGCAAACGAATGGCCTCGTCGACCATGTCGGCTTCCCAGGTGAGAAAGGCCTGGGCGAGCAGGTAGGGATCGAGGTAGTAAGGGTCCAGGTCGGTCGCCCGGTCCAGATAGGCGTGGGTCAGCCGCCAG
>CAYGBP010000031.1:9042-13264 GCA_964348105.1 uncultured Nitrospirota bacterium | reverse complement strand
CACGTAGTCGAATATCTGATCGGATGCAGCGGACCGGGTCATGAGCTTTTCCGAAATGTGCTGGATACTCTGCAGATAAGCCCAATCCGCCGCAAGGCCCCTGAAGTCCATGACCTGCAGGCGGTACACGGCGGGGGGAACGAGCCGGTGATCAGTCCGGCTCTCCCGGACCATCGAGGCCCTGGCTTGGTCAAGGCCGTCGACGGCCTTCATGCAGGCCGGTATGCCGGCAATGATTAGAACCATCGGCAAAATCAAGCGCCGCATCAGGGAAACTGCCTCCTCTGAAAGATCAGACAGGTGGCTGCCAGCAGCACGGCAATATAGACCAGGGCATAAATCAGCAACCAGGCAACGGCATCGAACGGCACCGCGAGCGCATGCGCCGCCTCCGTCTTGAAATCGAAGGCCGCCAGGTTGGGAAAAATCACATAGGCGTAATCCACCACCCTCACGATGAACGGATCGACCCGTAGGAATTCGGCCTCGGCACGGATCAGGTTTCGGATGTTTTCCGAGGAGATCCCGACCAGATAGGTCATGATCGTCAGCATCAGGGCGGTATAGGTTCCGGAAGTGAACGAGGCGAAAAACAGGGAGACGGCCAGCAGCAGGAGCAGCATGCCCATCGTCGAGAGAATGCTCAAGCTCACCCCGCCCCAGCCCACCGAGCCAAAGGTGGGATAGAGTACTTCGATGATCAGGATGAAGATGGACGCGGCGCCTCCCAGAATGGCCACCGCCGCGCTGATAAGCATCGAAAGCCCCAGGTATTTGCCCAGGACATATTGGGTCCGGGAGATCGGGCGGGAGAGGATGGCCTGGATGGTCCGGCGCTCCAGATCCTTCGAGAGCAGGTTCATGCCCAGAAAGAGGGTCAGGATCAGTCCCGTGAGGCTCACGGCCGATAGGCAAAAATCGACCGATACCTTCACGAGGTCCTGCATGAACAGGCTGCTGAAAAGAATCACGCCGGCAAAGATGAGCAGGGCCACGAGGAGAACGCCGGAGAGAACGCGGCTGCGAACTCCCTCCTTGAAGCTGATCAGGCCGATTTCCCAGAGAATCCGCATCCTACATCCCCCGGATCTTGGCCTTTTCGATCTCCCGGAGAAAAATCTCTTCCAGGGTTTCCTTCAAAGGCTCCAGGAGGATGAGTTTCTGCTTCTCGCTTCGGATCTGTTCCAGTAATGCGTAGACGTCCTGATCGCTCCACCGGATTTCTTTCCAGGACCTGTTGCCCCGAATAGTCGCCCCGTTCCGGTTGAGAAAAGCGGACAGGGAGTCCGATAGCCCGTCCACCACCACCCGCCATCCCTTCGGCGGCGCCAGCGAGATTTCCTGAATCTCCAGCAGTCGGTTTAGGCGGCCATCCACCAAGATCCCGACGCGGTCGCACAGATCTGCGGCGTCCGACAGGATATGAGAGCTGAAAAATACGGTTTTCCCTTCCTCCTTCAGTCCGCGGATCACGTCCGAGACCAGCCGGCGTCCGAGCGGATCCAGGCCCGTCATGGGCTCGTCCAGAATCACCATTTGGGGATCATGGATCAGGGCCATCGCCAGGCCCGCCCGCTGAAGCATACCTTTGGAAAAGGTCCTCATCGCCTGTCGGCGGGCTTCCTTGAGATTCACCGTCTCGAGCAGAAGGTCGACTCTCTCCCTGATCCGCGCCCGGGGCAGTCCGGAGGCCCTCCCACCGAACCACAACAGCTCGCTGACCGATAGATTGTCATAGAGATAGGGAAGCTCCGGCAGATACCCCACTTCCCGTCGGGACTGGGGGTCGGCGGCCTCTCGGCCCAGCAGATGGACCTGGCCGGAGGTCGGGTAAAGCAGGTTTAAGAGGACCTTGATCGCCGTGCTTTTGCCGGCGCCGTTCGGACCGAGGAACCCGAAGATCTCCCCCTTCTGGACCTCTAACGTCAGGCTCTGAAGGGCCGTCTTGGTCTTCAGCGTCAGACCGTCGCGATAGACCTTCGTCACATTCCGAAACGAAATAACGGCAGGCATTTTTCAAGCGTACCTTTTAAGGCTTAAGTATATCAAAATCGCCAAAACTTTCAATCAGACACATCACCCGGCAACGGCCGCCCAGGATGACCGTACCGGCCGACTAAAAAAGGGGGATGGCGCTAGCCATCCCCCTTTTCAAAACCAGTCAATCGGACCGAAGACCCGATTACATGGCCGGGCAGCCCGAGGTATCGGTCGCACCCACGGCCACCGCGGCGTAGACGATACCCTCTTCCGACGAGCCGGAATAACACCGGTCTCCCGCCGTGTGGACCGTTCTTCCCCAATAGTCGGCCGTCCAGGCCGTGCCACCCGTGGTGGCCTGGGCCACGTCGGCGATCACGCTGTTGGAAAGCTTCGTTCCAGCCAGCAGACCAACCGTAGCGGCGGGCCCGGTTGTCAGGGCGACCGCCACGTAGGTGTTGTTATCGGTGAAGTAGGCTTCCTCACCCGTCATCATGTTCCTGAGGTCCGCCTGGGCATTGCTGTTATAGCTCTTGATACGGTAACTGGAGAACTGCGGAATGGCGATGGCCGCCAGAATACCGATGATGGCCACCACGATCAGCAGCTCGATCAGGGTGAAACCCTTCTCACCCCGGGCCCGTTTGACCTTTAGATCGTTGATCTTCCTAATCATCTGCTCCCCTCCTTTTCCCTTCGGCGATTGGCCTCGCTTCCGGGAATCCATCCGTGATTCAATTCGTTCCGTCACCCCCAGGATATTGCAGCTTCCATGCCATGAAAGACCGGATCAGGTCCACTTTATAATAGGCAAATATTTCAACAAGTTATAATGATTTCGTTGAGGCGGAATGAAATCATTTTCACAGTTTCCAATACATTCTTTGTGCAGGGGACGACAAATTGTGGCACCGGCGTTCAGCGAGGGATCCAGAGCCGACCGGGGATCGTCCCCGTCATTCCATCCTGGCTTCCTGACCGAGGGAATCGGGAGATTCGAGGCCCTCGGAGGACTGCTTCACATCCTTCGACTTGGCCCGCTGGATCCGCTCCTCGTCATCCGGATCCCCGAACCCCGCCTCCTTGAACCGTTCCGACAGCTTCTCATTGAAGGGATCCGCCTCGAGGGAGCGAAGCCAGAGCTCCCGGGCCTCCTTGCGCCTGCCTTTCTCCAGGTAGACCTCACCCAGATGCTCCAGGATGACGGCGTCATCCGGCATCAGCTCGACGGCACGCTCCAGATGACGAACGGCCTCATCCAGCCGACCCATGCGGTAATAGACCCACCCGAGGCTGTCGACGTAAGCACCCTCGTCCGGCCTGAGGCCCACGGCCCGCTCGATCAGGGAAAGGGCCTCCTCCATTGCCTTAATCACCTCGTCAAACTGCTTGAGCTTGTCATAGACGGTACCCAGTTCGAAATACAGGTCGGCATCCTCCGGGTCCTTGCGGATCCCCTCCTGGAGCACCTCCAGCGCCTTCTCGCCCTGCTCGCTCTGCAGGTAGACCGAGCCCATGATCCGGTAGACCTCCGCCCGGTCGGGCTCCATCGCCCGCGCCTTTTCAAGCGTTTCGATGGCCTCATCGAACCTCTCCTGCCAGCCTCTCAGAACGCCGAGGCGCAGGTAGGCATCAATATAATCGGGCTGAATGCTGATGATTTCCTGATAGGCCGAGGCGGCCTTGTCGTAATCCTTTGACTGCACATACAGCTGGCCAAGGTACTCCCGGAGTTGAATCTCCTTCGGTCTGGAGGTGATCAGGACCTGGAACTCCTCGATGGCCCTGGGATAGTCCTCCATTTCCTGATAAACACGGGCCTTTTGAAACCTTGCCTCCAGATCCTCCGGATCGCGCCGCAGCAGGAGGTCCAATTCCGCCAGGGCCCGATCATAATCCTTCTTGACCGCGTACAACTGGACCAGGCGATACCGCGCCTCCCGATTAAAGGGATTGGCCTTGTCCACCAGCCTCCGGTAAACCTCGATGGCCTTCTCCCACTCCTCCCGTCCCTCGAACACATCGCCCAATGACAGGTAGGCGTGGTCGAAGCCCGGCTGCAGGTTTATGGCCTTCTCGAAGCTGGAAATCGCCGCCTTATGATCTTTTCGATCCGCTTCCACCCGTCCGAGATAGTAATAGCCGGCGGCCGAATTCGGACTGACCTGGATCCCTTTCAGGATGATCTTTTTGGCCTCGTCCAGGCGTTCCTTCTGGTGATAAAGCAGACCCAAGTGATAAT
>CAYGBP010000031.1:6731-8992 GCA_964348105.1 uncultured Nitrospirota bacterium | reverse complement strand
AACCTCCTCGGAATCAGGAGAGGATTCGATGGCCCGCTCGAAAAACTTCGTTGCCTCATCCACCTGGTTCTGGCTCGAGTACCACCGCCCCAGCAACATGAGTGCTTCCAGGTGATTGGGGTCCATTTCGAGGATTCGTTCGGCATATTCGACGGAATTTTCGAACTCGCCCATCTTCACATGCAGGGAGGCGATTTGGAACAATAAATAGAGCGAATCATGGTCGAATGCCAGGGCGGCTCGATACTCCTGGAGGGCCGCTCGTTCCCGACCCTGCTGCTCGGCGAGGGCGCCGTTGAGGTAATGTGCGTATGCCTGTGGGTTGCCGATCCGGGCGGTCTTTTTCTTTTTCTCTACACGGGCGGGGGCCTCAGCAGCCGAAGGGCCCTGATCCACAGCCGGAAGCGCAACCCCTTCACGCCCGATCGAATTTGGGGTGCCGCAGGCCGACAGAAGGGCACCCGTCGCCGCCGCCAGGCAAAAAGCTCTCAAAATCCTCATAGAAATTAGGGCGATCGGGGCTGCGCCCGATGCCCGGATCGAAAAGGGTAAAGAACCATCTCTATTAATTAAATCACAGGGCTGCCGGACAAGTCAAGGAAGCGCGGGTGGTTCAGGAGTGGCAGGAATTGCAGCGCTTGCTCACGGCTGCGACGGAGGGGACTTTTTCTCGTCTTCGGAGTTTTTTTCCTGGTCCTCAGACAGGCCTTTCTTGAAACCCCTGATGGACCGACCCAGGGCCGGGCCAATATCCGTGAGCTTTCCCACCCCGAATATGATCATCAGGATAACCAAAATAACGATGAGTTCTGGAAGACCCAGACCAAACATGAGGCACCTAATCTGTCAATCGTTGCATTCAAAGCCGGAATGCGAAAGTCTACACCCATCCACGGCGGGTGTCAATCGATCGACCCGCCGGTGAAACTATTGATCAAACTCACTGTGCTCGCGCTCAAGGTTCTCGAAGCGGGTGAATTTATCGAAAAACTTCAGCTT
Source organism: uncultured Nitrospirota bacterium (assembly GCA_964348105.1). GTDB lineage: Bacteria > Nitrospirota > Nitrospiria > DATECO01 > DATECO01 > CAYGBP01. The sequence goes on along the minus strand of CAYGBP010000031.1, from coordinate 7,993 downwards.
GATCGTTCCAACGGGACCGTTTCGCTGCTTTCGGATCAGAATCTCGGATATCCCGCGTTCGTCGCTTCGCTCGTTGTAGACCTCATCCCTGTACAGGAAGATGACGACATCGGCGTCCTGCTCGATGGCGCCCGACTCCCGCAAATCCGACAGCATCGGTCGTTTGTCCATCCGGGATTCCACCGCTCGGGAGAGCTGTGATATGGCGATCACCGGAATGGAAAGCTCCTTCGCCAGGGCCTTGAGCGATCTTGAAATTTCGGAAATTTCCTGCTCTCGCGTATCGGCATCGCCGCGCCCCCGGACCAATTGAAGATAATCCACGATCATGAGGCTCAGTCCCCGCTCGGCCTTCAGACGGCGGGCCTTGGCCCGCATTTCCAGGATCGAAATGGCGGGCGTATCATCGATGTAGATGGGTGCCTCGCTCAGACGTCCTGCCGCCGCCGTCAGCCGGGGCCAATCCTCATGCCCGAGATAACCGGAACGAAGCTTGTTTCCGTCCACCCAGGCGTCGCAACAAAGCATCCGGAGGACCAGTTGCTCCCTGGACATCTCCAGACTGAAGATACCCACCGTTTCCCGCTTCTCAATGCCGATGTGCTGGGCGATGCAGAGGGCGAAGGCCGTCTTTCCCATCGACGGTCGGCCCGCCACAACGCTTAGATCTCCCGGGTGCAGGCCGGCGGTGAGGTCATCCAGATCCGCGAAGCCGGTGGCCAGACCCGTTACCTTTTCCTTTTTCTCGTACCGGGCTTCGATAATCTCGAAGCTGTCCTTGACGATTTCCTTAATGGAGACGAATGAGGGACGGATCTTCCTCTCCGAGATGCTGAAGATATGCTGTTCGGCTTGGTCCAAGAGGTCTTCGACCTTTTCGCTCTCCTCCATCCCCCGGGCCACCAGATCGGTTGAGATTTGGATCAAATTCCTGAGCAAGGCCTTCTCCCGGATGATCCGGGAATGAATCTTGACATTCGCCGCCGTCGGGACCATATTGACGAGCGAAGTGAGGTACGCCGCGCCCCCGACCTGATCCAGCTCGTTCTTCCGCCGAAGCGCATCCGTCATGGTGATCAGATCGATTGCCTCACCCCGTTCGTACAGGTCCAGCATCGATTCAAAGATCCGCCGATGAGCCTCCTTATAAAAATCGCGGGCCGATACGATCTCCAGGGCCTTGTTCACGAGCGTGGCAGAGTCCACCGTGATCTTCGCCCCCATGTTCCAGGTGGGGTGACGAAGCGCCTCGTCCGGGGTTA
>CAYGBP010000031.1:3497-6721 GCA_964348105.1 uncultured Nitrospirota bacterium | reverse complement strand
CCTTGTTCATCGCATGGTTCTCGATCAGGATGGCTCCCAGAACGGACTGCTCGGCCTCCAGGTTCTGGGGAGGAAGTTTCTGCAAAAACAGATCGGCGCTCCCCATGGTCGACTCCTTCACGATTGCTCCCTCCCTCGCGCATACCGTTTGACCGCCTGCCGGATCAGGCTTTGTAGCCTGACCCGCTTTTTAACTCCCGTGGACGTACTGGCCCAAACCGCCTCGCGGGACATCAGGGCCTTGCGCCCGGCGGACCCACTCCGCCTTCCGGCCCGGTCTCCCTGCAGCAGAATCACGCAGGAATCGATCTTCATCCGTCTGCAATCGGCCAGGATCGAATCCACCGTGCCCTCTCCGCTTGTCTTGCGGATCACGCGAATGCCTTTTCCCCGCAGGATTTGTGATAAGCGGATTCCGTCTCCGGACCCGCCGTCCCCATCCACCAGGACCATATCGGCGGACTGCAATCCCGCACCGGGGGGAGTCCCCAGGCCGGCCTGGTCCAGGGCCCTCAGCAGCCGGTCCATGTGCAAGGCGAATCCGGTGGACGGCAGGTCCAGGCCAAACTGTCCGATCAGATGGTCATAACGACCTCCTCCGCCCAGCTCATAGCCGACACCTTCGGCGAACACGTACAGCACCGCCTCGAGGTCGCAGTCAAATCCCCGCACCTCGCTCAAATCCACCAGGATCTTGCCCCCATAGCCATACTGTCCGAGCAGGCGGTAGATCGCCTCAAGACGCTCCAGCGCCGCCAAACTGGAATTGGCGGCACGGCCTCGCCACCGGCTGGAAACGGCCGAGACCATTCGCCTCGCCCGTGCGAAGACTTCATCCTGACCAAACAGCTCCAGGATGCCCGTCACCGCCCGCACTTCCGCCATGCCCAGCGCAAGGGATTTGAGGCGCTGGGCCAGGCGGACCGCGTCCCTGCCCGCGACCGCTTCCTGAATGGCGGCATGTTCCCGCGCGGGAACGCCGAGTTCCTGCAGGGGGCCTTTAAAAAACCCGACATGCCCGATCGCGATCCTGAACTGAGAAAGCTTCAGACCGGTCAGAACCTCGGCCGCAAGCGCAACAATCTCGGCATCGGCCTCGACGTCCTCCAGACCGATCAACTCCGAGCCGATTTGCAGAATCTCCCGCTCCCGACCAGCATGCTCCTCCTCATGCCGAAATACCTTCGCGCTATAGCACAGCCGGATCGGTGTGGGCTCATCCGCCATCAGGACGGCGACAATCCTGGCGATCTGGGCCGTGACATCCGGGCGCAGGACCATCACCCGCCCGTTGGAAGGATCCACGAATTTGTAGCTCTTCTCAATGATCCCGGCCCCCACGCCTCTGGACAGGACGTCGAGGTATTCGAACAGCGGGGGAACCACTTCCTGGTATCCCCAGCGGTCCAGAACCGACAGGACGAACCGCTCCACCCGCCGCTGCCGCGCCGCGGACTCGGGCAGCAGGACCGCCATCCCCTGTGGAAGCATCATCCCTTGTTTTTGAGAGGTTCGATTCATCTTCAACCGCGCGCCGGTCTGGCTGCCGATGATGGCGAATTTGATCCGCAGGTTCAACCGTCCGCCGGGAACCGGGCGGGTCCAGCCGGAAGAATCAGCTTGTCCAACGCGCCGTGCCGGCCCGTGTCCATTTACAGCTTGATCTGCTTGGCCGAAAGAATATGTGGGAGACCTTTGATGTCACGCAGCTGCTCAGCGCTCATGGGCGCGTCAATGCCGATGACCGAAATGGCCTTTCCGCCGGGTTTCTCCCGGCCCAGCTGCATGCTGGCGATATTGATCTGGTGGCGCCCCAGGAATTGACCGATGCTGCCGATGACGCCCGGCTGGTCGAGGTTGGAAAGAACCAGCAGATGGCCCTCCGGAACGACTTCGAGGGGATATCCATTCAGATCCACGATGCGCGGATCCTTTCTCCGGTAGAGCGTGCCGCTCACGCGCTGCACGGACTTGCCGGCCTGCAGCTCGACCACGATCAGGCTGGTGAAATCTCCTGCGTCGGTGGTCTTGGTCTCGTTCACGACGATCCCGCGTTCCTTGGCGATCACCGGAGCATTGACATAATTCACGGACTCCTCGAGGATGGGGCTGAGCAGACCTCTCAGAACCGCAACCGTAACCGGCGATGTGGTCAGATTGCCCACTTCTCCCCTGTACTCGATCGAGACCTTATCCAGCCCGCCTTCCAGCACCTGAGCGCCGAAGGTTCCGATCTTCTCGGCCAGTGCAAGATGGGGTTGCAGGGCCGGCAAGAGATCGGCGGGGATGGAAGGAAGATTTGCGGCGTTGCGAATGACCCCATGAGCCAGGTAGTCGACGATCTGCTCGGCCACCGCCAACGCCACATTTTCCTGAGCCTCGCCCGTGGCGGCACCCAGGTGGGGGGAGCAGACGAAATTCTCCAGGCCGAGCAAGGGGTGTTTGGGATCCACCGGCTCGGTCTCGAAGACATCGAACGCCGCCGCCGCAACCTTCCCTGAAACAAGCGCCTCATGCAGGTCGGTCTCATTGATGATCCCGCCCCGGGCGCAGTTCAGAATCCGCACGCCCTCCTTCATTTTCGACATGCTCTCCCGGTTGATCAGGTTGCGCGTCTCCTGGGTCAGCGGGGTGTGCACCGAGATGAAATCGGATCGTGAATACAGCTCATCCAGCTCAACCTGCTCGATCCCCATTTCACGGGCCCGTTCCTTGGAAAGAAAGGGATCATAGGCGACCACATTCATCATAAATCCCTGGGCCAGCTTGGCCACATAGCTCCCGATCTGCCCCAGCCCGACGACGCCCAGGGTCTTGTTGTAAAGCTCCACCCCCATGAACTTCGTCTTTTCCCATCGGCCCCCCTTCATCGACGCCGTGGCCTGCGGAATACAACGGGCCATGCTCAGCAGCAGCGCGAAGGTATGCTCGGCCGTGGTCACGGTATTACCCCCCGGGGTGTTCATCACCACAATGCCGCGGCGCGTGGCCGCCGCCAGATCGACATTGTCCAGGCCCGAGCCCGCGCGCCCGATCACCTTCAACCGCTCACCCGCCTCGATCACGGCGGCCGTCACCTTGGTCCCGCTGCGCACCACGAGACCCTCGTACTTCGGTATCTCGCGCAACAGCTCCTCAGGGGGCAGCTTGGGCTTCAGGACGGGTTCCAGACCGCCCCGCTGCAGGACCTCAATGCCGTTTTTCGATAGAGGATCGCTGATCAG
>CAYGBP010000031.1:959-3487 GCA_964348105.1 uncultured Nitrospirota bacterium | reverse complement strand
CTTCATTTCGCTCCTGACCTTCTCACGCGGCCGGTTCGATGCCCAACCGACCGGGGGTCGGCTTCACTTCTGGAGGAGTATCTCCTCGGCGGCCCCCACGCCCTTGCCCAAATCGAGCTCGTAGCCCAGTCCCTTGAGAACCATCTCAACCGCCGAGACCGCCGTAATCACGTCAAAGGTCTGCGCATAACCCATGTGTGAAATCCTAAAAATCTTGCCTCGGGCCTGGTCCTGTCCGCCGGCCGCCGTAACGCCATACTTTTCGCGAAGGTCTTTGTAAATCGCCTGGCCATCGATGCCCGCCGGGGCCATCACCGCCGTGATGGATTCGCTGGGCGCATCCTTCGCATAGAGGCCCAATCCAATGGCGGCCATCGCCTCCCGTGTCGCCCGCGCCAGGCGGCGATGCCGCTCGAAGATGTTCTCGAGACCCTCCGACTTGAGGATCTTCATCACTTCGGCCAGACCCAGGATCAAAGAAACCGCGGGGGTGTAAGCGGTTTGGTTCTTTGCCAGCCCGTCTTTTTCCTTTTTGAGATCGAAATAAAACTTCGAATTATGGGTGGCCGCCGCCTTCTGCCAAGCCTTTTGGCTGACCGAGACGAACGACAGTCCGGGGGGAAGCATGAAGGCCTTTTGGGACCCGGCCACCACGACGTCCAGACCCCATTCATCCACCTTCAGGTCCAGGGCGCCAAGGGCGCTGATGGCATCAACCACCATCAGGGCATCGGAATGGGATCGCACGATCTCGGCAATTTCCTGGGTCGGATGCGCCACACCCGTGGAGGACTCGCTGGCCTGGATATAAACGGCCTTGATCCCGCTGTCTTTGCTCAGCATCTTTCGGATCTGATCCGGGTCGACGGCCCGTCCCCACTCCACCTGAATCTCTTCAACTTTGGCCCCGTAGGCTTTGCAGATCTTGCCCCAACGCTCCCCGAATTTTCCGCCGTTCACCACCAGGGCCTTCTCGCCCGCCGAAAGAAAATTGGAAACGGAGGCCTCCATCCCGCCCGTTCCGGTCGAGGCCATGATCACCACATCGCCTCGGGTCTGAAAGAGCCACTGCAGGTCCTGCTTGACCGATCCCAGGATATCGGCGAAATCCTTGGCCCGGTGGTGGATCATCGGAACCGCCATGGCCAGAAGCACCTCCGGAGGAACCGGCGTGGGTCCCGGGGCTAACAGATACTTCTTTTTCATCGAACTGACTCCTTTTCAGGCATAAGCGATAGGGAAGAAGCCTCAACTGCCCCACCCGGCGTCGCGGGGAAAAGATCCAGGGGCCATCCGGTTCACGCCTTCCCGACCCCATGTTGCCGGCAGAGCGGATGCAGAATTTCCGGAAAGGAATAACAAATTTTTTATAAACTAGCATAACGCTGAGAAGACTGTCAAGGGTGCCTGCGATGCCTGAGGATACCCACAAGCCGCCCGGATCCGGGGGATCGTTGACAAGGTTCAAACCGCGGTGATAAAGTACAGTCAATGGCGAATCCGGCGTCCAAAAAGAGGCTCGGCATCCTGCTTTCCACGCCTCCAGACCACGCCAACCTGCAGACCGCGATCGGGTTGTCGGAAGCCGCGCTGGCGGATCAGATGGATGTCTACCTCTACCTGATCGACGAGGGTGTTCACAGCCTGGACAGCGACCGCCTTCTTCAACTGTCCAAGGACGGGGTCAAGCTCTTCGCCTGCGCGTATGCCGCCCAGCGGCGCGGGATCCCGCTGAGTGACAAGGCCACTTTTTGCGGCTTGGTCGTCTTTTCGGACCTGGTCAAGGGATGTGACCGCTTCGTGGCCCTGAACTAGCTTCAGGACGGCGCCGATCCTTCCGATTCGCATCGAAATCCATCACAGGGCAAGTGAGCGGAGGGCGCGGAGGCCAGTTGCGATCCCGAGCAGAAGACGCCGTCCCTGAGATAGAAAGGTTAAAGAGATTGAGTCACGAAGGCGGAATGGACAAGCAGGTTCTCATGCTGGTGAAGAGCGATCCGGAGGCCAGCCATCGCGCAGTGGAAGCGCTGCGAATCGCACTGGGGCTGATCAGCGGCGAGCATCAGGTCCAGGTCGTTCTAATGGAAAAAGCGCCCCTGCTGCTGGGTGAGGACGCCGAGGATCTGGTCGACGGGGAGGAACTTGGAAAATACCTTCCGACCCTGAAAGAACTGGACATGAACTTCCTCGTGGAGGAAGAGGCCCTGCGCCGCGCGGGCCTCGATGATTGTGAATTCAAGGTTACACCGGTTACCCTGCAGGCCATTTCGGACTTGATTCCCCGATTCGAACGGCATATCGTCTTTTGATCCGGTTTGACCAGGGAGCGTTTCTTGAACCACGTCCTTCACATCCTCAAAGATGCCTCATCGTCCACCGTGCTGGAGATCATCCGCAACGAGGCAGGCCGGGCGGATCAGGAAGTCAAGATTCTCCTGATCCAGGATGCCGTCAAAACGCCCACGGCATTCGAAGGGCTCGCCAACATCTATCTATTGCTGGAGGATCTCAAGGAAAGGGAATTATCC
>CAYGBP010000031.1:0-949 GCA_964348105.1 uncultured Nitrospirota bacterium | reverse complement strand
CCCGGCGGGGACGGCCCGGCCGGCGTGAGCTACCCGCAGATGCTGAAAATGATCTGTCAGGCGGACCAGGTGATCGCCTGGTGAGTTCGGGTCGGAGGCGAGTCATTCGCCTTTGGCTTCTTTGTGCTCCTCGAGCCACGCCATCTGAATCGCTTCAAGGATGGATTCGTTGGACTTTTCGGGGTCATCGCTAAAATCAGGAAGCTCCGTCACCCATCGGTGCAGGTCGGTAAACCTGACGGAGAGTGGATCAATATCCGGAAATTTTTCGGCCAAGGCAATCCCGATATCCTCGGTATCACTCCAGGTCAGCTTCATCTGTGATTTCCCTCCTCTTTGATCTGGGGGCCTCCAGGGTCAGCAATCAACTGGAATTTCGACGGTGACATCCCCGAGCAGTTTGGCCTGGCAGGCCAGCCTCGAATCCGGCGTCGGGCCATCCGCGTCCTCGAGCTGATCTTCCTCGTCCTCCGACTTTGGGGAAAGGCGATCAGCCCCATCCCGGACGATCACGTGGCAGGTGCTACAGGCGCAATTTCCGCCGCAGTTGTGCTCCAACTCGATCTCGTGGTCGATTGCGACATCCAGGAGGGCCGTTCCCATTCTGGCCTCGACCGTTTTATTCATCGGCAGAAAGGTAACCCGGCAGATCCTATCATCGGTCAATTGGGCGGTCATCTCAGTCATGCCGGCCCGGCTCGGCCGCTGTCCACGGGCCGGGAAGCGTCCTTATTCGAGCTTCTTGCCTTTCAGGGTTTCCTTTGCGACGTTTTGAAGCAGGACCTCGGCAAGGTGCTGCGTGGCGGCGTCAAGGGCCGCCACCTTTTGGCGGATAAGCTGGTAGTCTTCGCCCTCCCGTGCCGTTTTCAACTCCTGCATCGCCCGGCCGATCCTGGCGCGCTCCGCTTCGTCGACGAAGTTCCCGAGGCGGCGCTGGCCTGGCTCAAGC
>CAYGBP010000030.1:23848-25680 GCA_964348105.1 uncultured Nitrospirota bacterium | reverse complement strand
GGTCAGCCCCGGCCAGATCATCGGGCTCACGGCCGTCCTAGGGTCCGTGGCATTCATCCATGGCGTGTTTTTCAAGCGCCTGTCCCATGTCCCTTCACGCGATGCCGGATCATCCTGGGAAGGCCTCGGCCAGATGGGGTGGAATCTGATGTTTTATCTGACCCTGGCCGTGGTAATCGCCATGGCCATTCGCACGGCCGGTGTTCTACTGGTCTTCAGTAACCTGGTCATTCCGGCGGTTACGGCGCTCATCCTAACGCGGCGCATTCCGGCCATCATTGCATTCTCGATCGGGTTCGGGCTTCTGGCCAACTGGACCGGTCTGTTCGCTTCGTACCGTTTCGATTTGCCCAGCGGCCCCTCCATCGTCGTGACTCTGGGGTGTTTCCTGATCTTCGCAGCCATCGGCCGGAGCGTCCTGACGTTCTGGGCTCAAACGAAGAGAGGCAACTGAGAATTGAACTGCCATATCATTGCGGGAGGAATTGCAATGCTGCCCGGCAGGAAGGGGTTGATCCGCAGCGGCCTATCTGAAATGTGAGAATTCCGGGCGGTACCGGACGATGCCCGTCATGCTGCGCATGATTTGTGGATCGAGAAAGAGCACCATGAAGGCCTCCTTCGGAACCTTCCACTGGCTGCTGATGCCGAAACGGTAGGCCGGCTCGAATCCGAACCGGGGATAGTATTCAGGGTGTCCAAGGACCACAAGGAAGGGATAGCCGAGCTCCTTGAGCTTTTCAATCCCCCGCTCAACCAGCTGCTTGCCCACGCCGCTTCGCTGCCGTCTCGGAAGCACCGCCATGGGCCCCAATCCCATCCCCGGAAGACGCCTCTCTCTGGCCTCGATGGCGACCGGACTGAACAGAATGTGGCCGATGATCCCCTCGTCGTTCACGGCTACCAGTGAGAGCAGCTCGCGACAGTTTTCACGCAACCGGTCAACCAGGCATCCTTCCATTGTCTGGCCGAAGGCCAGGTTATTCAGGCGTCTGATGCCATCAATATCATCCGGTTTTTCTCGACGAATCTGCATGGGACGATTTTCGAATGGGGAGAGTGATGCCTTATCAAAGATTAGGCCGGTCAAGGTGTGGGAAAATCCGCCAATACGGATGGTTAATCGGTCGGGACGATATCCACTACGAGAGCGCGTACCGTTGCGCCCGAGCGGTTCTCCCACCAGTGGGCGACACCGGTCTTCTCGAAGGCGGCGTCTCCTTTCTTCCTCAGAATGGGCTCCGTTTGATCATTACGATGCTCGAAGATCTCGCCTTCCAGGATATAGGCCACGCCCGGACGCGCGTCATGCTCATGCACGGCCACCACGCCGCCCGGCTCCACCACGATCTCCCGGGCCCGAAGCTGCCGCCCTTCCATAGCAGGGAAATCGCCGGCGAGCGGCACGGACCCAACGGGAGTCACCGAGCGGATCCCCCGGGTCTGGGTCGGTCCCTCAAAGCCTTTTTTGCCGGCCAGCGCTTCCTCCGCCTCCGGAACCACCCTCGGCCCTTCCGTCAGCTCATGCATGCCTGTACAGGCTGTCACGCCCGCCAGGCCGATCGCCAATCCCAGTCCAGCCAATCTGATAAATCCCCGCACCGTGCCTCCTCCACAAGCGAATGATTCGGCCCTGCCCCACGCCACCTGCTTGTCGCCGAGATGTTCCGCAGGAACCCGAAAATTACAATAACCATACTCCGTTCAAAAATAAAAATCAATCGGTCCAGCGTGATAGCCCTATCGATCACGGTCCGAACAGGCCTCTAAGGACAGAGGACCCGGCAACGCCGGTAGCCAACACCTACTTCTACTAGGCTCGACCGGGCATC
>CAYGBP010000030.1:21887-23838 GCA_964348105.1 uncultured Nitrospirota bacterium | reverse complement strand
GGGCCGAGTGAGCAGGCCTTGCGAAAAATCACAAATCAGGAAAATTCCTTGCGTTCGTTATAGACACGGGCCTATCGCAGGCCGTATGCTATGAAGCATGACGGACGATCTGAGGGCGGTATTCGATTACCACGAAAGGACGAAACACCAGTTACACCGGTATGCCCGGGGACCCGGGGGCCTGGACTGGGCCACCCAGCCCGATCCGTTCCGGCGGTATGACGGAGCGCCTTTGATCCGGCTGGATCATGTTCCACCCGGGAGCGAGCCCCTGTATGAACCGGTCTTCGTGGAAGGTCTGCTACCGCCCCGGCCCCTCGAACGGGCCAGCATATCCCAGCTTTTCTACGACAGCCTGGCAATTTCGGCCTGGAAGCAGTATGGCGAGGCGCGCTGGTCGCTGCGCGTGAATCCCTCCAGTGGCAACCTCCACCCGACGGAGGGTTATCTGATCTGTGGCCCGATCCCGGGGTTATGCAAAAGCCCCATGGTTTGCCACTACACGCCCAGGGAGCACGCCCTGGAGCGGCGTCTCGAATTTCCGGTGCAGATCTGGGAATCCCTGACGGCCGGTCTGCCGGAGCATTCGATTCTTTTCGGCCTGACCTCGATCCACTGGCGGGAGGCCTGGAAGTACGGGGAGCGGGCATATCGCTACTGCCAGCACGATGCGGGCCACGCCATTGCGACCATTGCGCTGGCCGCCGCCGCCATGGGATGGAAGGCAACCCTCCTGGACGGCCTATCCACTGAATCCTTGTCTTCCCTCTTGGGTGTGTTCGATCCGAAGGACGGCGAGCCGGAGGAGCCGGACTGCCTACTCGCGGTATATCCGCAAGGCCAGATATGCAAATCGCAGGATCTGCCGCGTGACATCGCGGCATCTTTCCGCGACCTTCCCTGGCAGGGCAATCCCAATCAGCTCAGCCCCGAGCATGTTGATTGGGCTGTCATCCGGTATGTCACCGAGGCAACGCGCAGGCCCGAGGGCGGATCGAGTGCCGGCCCGTCCCTCCGAGACGGGAAACCGCTCGAAGCCGGGACGGCGCCGATCCCATTTCGCAAGATGGTCCATCAGCGGCGAAGCTGTCTCGCCCTGAACGGGCGAACCGGGATTACCCGGGAGACGCTGTACCAAATCCTCCGAAAGACGGTTCCGGGTCCGAAGCAGTTCCCGTTCAACGCCTTTCCCTGGCGGCCCTTTATCCACTTCGGCCTGTTCATTCACCGGGTGCAGGACCTCGATCCCGGCCTTTATTGCCTGGTCCGCGACCCGGCCGGGCTCAACCCACTCAAGGACGCCATGAAAAAGGAATTCGTCTGGGAAAGGCCTCCGGCCTGCCCGGATCACCTTGGTCTTTACCGCCTCTTGACGGGCGACGCCCGCGAAGTTTCACAACAGATCTCCTGCCATCAGGAAATCGCCTCGGACGGCTGCTTCAGTCTGGGAATGATCGCCGAGTTCGAAGGTCCCATCCGGGAAAAGGGAGCCTGGGTCTATCCCCGCCTCTTTTGGGAGGCGGGAGCCATCGGCCAGGTCCTCTATCTCGAGGCGGAGGCCTCTGGGATCCGGGGCACCGGCATCGGCTGCTTTTTCGATGACGTGATGCACCGGCTTCTGGGTCTGAGCGACCTGCGCTTTCAGGACCTCTATCACTTCACGATGGGCGGTCCCGTTGAAGACAATCGGCTCACCAGCCTGCCGGCGTATACAACATAAAATAAGAGCGGACCGGGCAATCAAAGCGCAAGACGCCCAATAGGAACAGGCCAGACGAGGGATAATTCGTCTGCTACTCCAAGACCTTCGCCAATTCCTGGCGAAGCGTGTTGGCCGATACCGAAGATCCTTTAAAGCGAACGATGCCCGTGCGATCGATGATATAGACAACCGGTGTGGCCTTGACGCCGAACAGGTGCGCGCTCTCGATCGTCTCCATGACGTCGGCGC
>CAYGBP010000030.1:19286-21877 GCA_964348105.1 uncultured Nitrospirota bacterium | reverse complement strand
GCCGAACAGGTCTTCCACCTTCCTGTCCGGATCCAGGAGATAGGAAAAGCGGATCTTGCGTGGAAACTTGCTCAGATAATTCACGACCGCCGTTTCAGAGTCCCCCGCGGTGTTGACCCCCACAATCAGCACCTTCCTGCCGACATCCGTATCGGCAAGGGACTCCAACTCCATGGCCTGATTCATGCAGGGTTCGCAGATATGAAACAATCCCAGGACGATGACCTGCGAGCCGATCAGATAGGCCAGATCCATATTCTGCCCCTCAACAGATCGCAATGAAAAGACCGGGGCCTTGTCGCCTTTTTGGACTACCTTGGCTGAGACAGGGCTTACAGAGCCCTGAACGGTCAGCACCGCAGCAACAGCCAATGCGATCCATGTGAGAACAGAATGGATCATATTCCCTCCTCCCCGCTTCTAATTACCTGCTCAAACAGGACGCGATTGGTGGAAACACCAGGGATACCGAGAGAAATGGCTTAAAAGCGGATTTGCCAAACGACCTGTATTCAGTATAGCGGTATATACAGGATCGGTCAAATCACTCCGGGATGACCATCAGAGGTATTCGGGATGGTTGATCCGCCGCGCCGTATAAGGCTGTGAACAGCGAAAGCTTTTGATATCGGAGAGACCCGGGGGAAAAGCATCGCACTCAACCATTCGGACCGCAGTCGCGTCCCCTAGGGGGGAATAACCAGCTTCTTCAAAACCTTCCTTAATTTCAGTCGAAGAAGGTCCCGGTCATGGTCATCCAGATCGATTCGGTGATGGACAGCCTTCGCGAGCTGGAGGGGGCCGGCGGAACCGTGTTCGCAAGGCCGTTCAAATCGGATATCGGCATCTATGCTCTGATGACGGACATCGAAGGCAATCCCTTCGGCCTCTGGCGGGCGCTGCAATTAACCGTCTCAGAAGGTCTGGTTCAGTTTTCGCGCACCCAGAGACGATACTGACAGAAACGGGGGTTCGTATCACGGGGAAGGCAGGGAACGTGCGCCCTAGGCCCCGTTTCCGACCATCTCACAGGGTCGGCCCAGCAGAAAACCCTGCGCCCAGTGGGCGTGAAGCTGCTTGACCGTCTGCAGCTCGCCTTCCGTTTCGATGCCCTCGGCGATGATTCCCTGGCCGGTGTAGTTATGCAGGGCCTTGAGGACATCCTCCAGGAAAGCCCGGAACTGGGCATTGTCCGTGGCCTGGATGATCGTGGTGCGGTCCATCTTGATAAAATCAGGCACCAGCCGCGTGAGAAACGGAAGGGAAATGAAGCCCGCCCCGAAGTCGTCGATCGCGAATTGATAGCCCCCCTCCCTCCACTGCCGCGTGATCCGTAGGCACCGGTCCACATCCGTCATGGCCTCCATCTCGGATATCTCCAGAATGACTTCGGTCCCGCCGCCCAACGGGATGACCTCGAGCGGCTCGAGCAGGTCGAAGTCGACATTGATGAAGACCCGCCCCAGGCGCAACTGAGCCGCCTTCTCGATCTGCAGCCGGAAACAGAGGGATTTGAGCTCCTTGAGCTGGCCGACCCGCCGGTACCAGCGGAACAATTCCAGTATATCGATCCGGCCTTCCGGGTCGCGGCTCAGCGCCTCGTAGCCCAACAAAACCTTGGTCTCGGTGTCGACAATCGGCTGAAAAACGATCTTGACGGCGTCGGGGCCCAGGCCGTATTCCTCCTCGCCGATATGGATCCGGCTCCCACCGCGTTTGGCGATGAAGAGGGCGCGCTCCGAAAACCGGATCAGATCGTTGATGTTCTTCCCGTGCTCTGGAAAAAGCGAAATGCCGATGCTCGTCTGAAGCTCGATGCCGTGGACGCCCCGATGCGGGAGACATGCCGACGGATTCGTTCCGCAACGACCAGGACGCCCTCGCGGCTTGTATTCGATAAGACCGCGACCTGTTCGTCGCCGCCCCAGCGGAAGGCCAGGTCGCTGCCGCGGGTCGAGTCCTGGACGGCCAGGGCCACCTCCCTGAGGACCTCGTCGCCGGTCTGCTGGCCGATGCGCTCGTTCACGGCATGAAATCCGTCCAAGTCGCACAGCAGAATCGCAAGCACATGGCCGTGCCGTTTTGCCCGGCTAAGCTCCTCTTCAATTCGCGCCGAGAAGTATTTCCGATTGTTAGGAGAGAAACGGGACCAGCGAGCCGGCGATCAGCCCGATTGCAAGCGCGGTTCCTCCCCCCGCGCCCCGAGGGGGGCCTTGAAGCAGAAAGAGGCAGAATCCGAGCGCGGCCGTGATCGCCGTCGCAATGGACAGGCTTACCCTTCGAAACGGACTCGGATTGATTTGATGGATTTTCCGCTCTAGCTCGGACAAGGTGTTCACCGATCCTGGTAAACATCAAGAGTCGGGCAGTTGCGGAACCGACATCAAGTCATCTGAAATTGGAAAAGGTCCGTTACTCGCGAGCCTCCCCTAGATTGAGCCGTAGGTGTTCTGTACAAGCTTCGGGACGAGTGTACTATAGAAGCGGGGGCCGGTCAATCCAAAACCGCCCCCCCGGGCCGCGACGGCCCGGGATCCGGGGAAGGGCGGCAGGACGCCGCGGCCTTATCTCCGAATAGCCAACGGCCCGTG
>CAYGBP010000030.1:12616-19276 GCA_964348105.1 uncultured Nitrospirota bacterium | reverse complement strand
AATGTTATCTTTGCGTGACGCGCCTGTTATATAATGGAGTTATCCTTCAGGTCATCGGGAGGAAACAAAATGAGATACATCCTGGGTTTCGCGGCGATCCTCTTGGTCGCCGGCCTACTTGCCATATTCTTCCGGAGTCCGCCACAGGCCGGTGAAACGCTTACAGCCGGGGGGGAGGGTCTGGAAACGGCCATCTTCGCCGGGGGCTGCTTCTGGTGTATGGAGCCGCCGTTCGACGGCCTGGACGGTGTCGCGGCCACAATTTCGGGCTACACGGGGGGCCATGTGCATGAACCCAGCTATCGGCAGGTCACCAGCGGCTCCACCGGCCATGCCGAAGCCGTCAAGGTGCTCTACGACCCGCAAAAGATCACCTATCCGCAGCTCCTGGAGGTGTTCTGGAGGAATATCGATCCGACCACGCCGGACCGGCAATTTTGTGACGTGGGGTCGCAGTATCGAAGCGCGATTTTTTACCTGGGCGAGGATCAAAAGGCGCAGGCGGAGGCATCACGGGATGCGATCATGCGGACCAAACCCTTTTCCGGGCCGATCGTGACGCAGATCGTCCCCGTATCCGCCTTCTACCCGGCCGAGGAATATCACCAGGATTTCTACAAGAAAAATCCCATCCGCTACAAGTTCTACCGGACGGGGTGCGGCCGCGACGACAGGCTCAAGGAGCTTTGGGGAGAACGGCCCATGGGAATTTCGGAGGATTGATGAAGATCACAAGGCGATCATTGCTCGGAGGTCTTGCCGGCCTTCTGCTCATCGGAATTTGGCGGCCGAAGGGATTCGGGGAACCGAGCGGGATCAAGACGGATATCGAAAAAATTTACAGAACAGACGAAGAGTGGCGAGCCCTGCTGACCCCGGCGCAGTACCGGGTCCTCCGTCAGGAGGGCACGGAACGACCCTACACCAGTCCCCTGCTCGAAAACAAGGAGAGGGGGACCTACGTCTGTGCCGGTTGCGAGCTTGCCCTCTTCACCTCCGAGATGAAATATGCCAGCCGCACGGGCTGGCCCAGCTTTTTCACGCATATCGAGGGTCGCCTGCGAACGAAGACCGATTATAAGTGGATCGCGCCCCGCACGGAGTATCATTGCGCCCGATGCGAGGGGCATCAGGGGCATGTCTTCAACGACGGGCCGCCTCCCACGCTGCAACGGTGGTGCAACAACGGCGTGGCCTTGAATTTTATCCCGGACGCATCCCCGACCTGATTGGAGAACCATCCTGTCCACCCTAGGCTGAAACGAAGGGAACGCCATTAAGCCGCGATCGGGATGAATGAAGCCCCGGATGAAGGTGCGTCAAGCGCCGACGGATTAGCCGGTCGATCTCAGGGGTCTGGGACGTGGGCGGGCGTCGGGATGACGGTGAGGGGAATCGTACGGCGCTTGACCGGCGTAATCGTCAGATCGTTGTAACGTCCTCCGGCAGGGTCGGATCGAACCTGACGGGAGATTTGCCATAGCTTCCAGACCAGACGGCCCCCGCCAAATACGATAGCTGTGATCTCCCGAGTCCGCCGCCAGGCGAAGGTCAGCCGGCCTTCCGGCCTCAGGGAAGGCCGGCGTTCCGAACGATGCTTCCTCCTCAGGATGCCGGCCTGCAGCGGATGCACCCCCTCAATGAAGACCGAGCCGCAAAACCATATCATCTGACCCAGCAGCTTGCCCACGCTATGCCCCTCCGCCCTTCGCCGCCGGAAGATGGTCCTAATGTGCTCGAAGCTGTAAAAGGATTTCCAGGCATCCTGGTAGGCGCGCATCCATTCGGCATGGTTCATACGGGGATGCACCGAACAGGGGTGCTCCGTATCGTACCGATTCAGGTCGGGCTCCAGCCATTCGCCCTTCCTGACCATCTGCTGGTGATCCTCCGAGCCGGGCAAGGGCGTCAAAACGAAGAATTCCACCAGATCGAGTGGAAGCTCCTTTTTCAAGATTTCCACATCCCGCATCACCGAATCGTAACTGTCCTCGGGAAATCCGATGATATATCCGGCGAAGGTGACCGCATTGGCCTTCCGCCATGCCTGAAGCATTTCCCGATATTCTTCCACCCGGTTTTGCTTCTTTCCCGTGGCCTTGAGCGTTCCCGGATTCACATTCTCCAGCCCGATGAAGACCTTCCGGCATCCGGCCCTGCCCGCCTTCTCGATAAAGCGGGGCAGCCGGTGGCTGGCGGTATCCACCTGGATAATGAATGAGATGTCCAGGCCGTCGCGCTCGCGGAGCAGGATGATGCGGTCGAAAATGGCTTCCCAATGCCTGTTACGGGCGAAATCATCGTCCGTGATGAAATAGCGCCTGATCCCTTTTGCATAATTCTGGCGAATGATCGCCTCGATGTCGTCCGCGGACCTGCTGCGGGATTTTCTCCCCTGCACATTGATGATCGTGCAGAAACTGCATTCGAACGGGCAACCCCTTCCGGCATCGAAGGTCGCGAGGTTTCCGACATACCGGGCGACCGAATCGCTCGGCAGTCGGGGTACGGACGATCCCTGGAGATTGGGCAGATCCTCCAGAAAGTTGTAAAGCCTTTTAAGCCGGCCGTCCAGCGCGTCCTGCAATACCTCCACCCAGCGCTCTTCCACCTCGCCGGCTACGAGCGTTATCCCCTCTTCCATCGCCTTGTTTAGTTCCGCCGGAACTTCATCCAGCATTGACAAGGAACCGCTGACATGGAATCCGCCGATCAGGGTGTCAATGCCCGAAGCCTTGAACCGGCGCGCCAAGTCCAACGCACGCGGATACTGGTTGGACTGGACCCCGGCCAGGCAGACGACTCCGCTGCAGCCCGGGGTGCGCAGCGACCGGATGATCCGATCCACCGGAATGCGCTCATTGGATTCGTCGAAGACCTCGATCTTGAGGTCTACCCCGGCCCCGAGTCGCTTGGAAGCGCGAAGGCCGTCGGTGATGGCCCAAAGGCAGGCCAGTGTATTACTGGGCACGCACGCCCGCATCCACCGTATGACGTAACCGTCTTCGTCATAATGGGAGGGCTTGATCAGGACTACGCGGAATGTGGTAATGTGGGTCTCCTATCCTGGAGCGGGTAAAGCTGTGATCCCGCCGGCTGCGGCGGGATCAGCATCTTTTTTAACTGTACCAGCTTTCCCCAGTCTGTCAATGTCATGTCTCCAGGTTGGACACAAGGAAAGCTTCAAATCGGGTCCGCGGCTTAGCGGTTAACGGTCAAGAAGGGCGCCCGGACCATCGATCGTTCGCTACCTCCGGGCCACGAGTATTTTTTCGCCCTCTTTGAAGGTAACCTGAATTTTGTCGTCGCTTAGAAGATGGGTCACCACACCGAGGCCGAACGTGGCGTGGTCAATGATGTCGTTGATCCTGAAATCCCCCGAGAACGTGTAGGGAATCTTCTTTTTCGAATCGGCATCGTCCATCAACTTTTCCCATGCCTTCTCGGGCGAAAGCCTCGTGGACCGTTTTCGGGTGGTTTTTGCGACCGCATTCGGATCTCGATAACGATGTTGCTTGCCGCAGGTGCGGCACTGCACTTTGGTAATCTTCGTTTGCTGCATGGCCGTCACAATATGGGTCTGCGCCGATTTACATTTCAGGCACAGGGAACTGACATTATCTCCTACCGCTACTTTCTCGACCGCTACTTTCTCGTTTGACATTCGAGTCCTATCTGTAGAAGGTTCATCCCGATCCCTACTTATTACTATACCATTTTTTCGGCCGGTTTAGCAGCCCACCTGAAATAAGCCGTTCCGGGCCTGGAATCCCGCTTCTCACGGCCGGCTGGATCAGGATCTACAAACCCAACTATTTCATCTTCGCGAACGATCTGGCCGACGGCGGATGGGAGAGCAAGTTTCAGTTCAGCGCAAAGGTGAAAATTGTCGGATTCGATGCCTACACGCCTCATGGACTCTATTTCGGATACACGCAAAAATCATTCTGGGACATTTTTGAGACCTCCTCCCCGTTCCGGTCCAACGATTATAATCCGGAGCTATTTTATCTGTATCCTCCCCACCTTCCTTTTCTCGATTCGGTTCAGGTGGGCTGGAACATGAATCGAACGGCGAGGCCGGACCGTACTCCCGGGCATGGAACAAACCCTATCTTGAGCTGGGATTGGCCCGTGAATTTCGGATCCCGGGACCGGAGCGCCGGTATCGGATCGCGTTTTTGCCAAGGGTCTGGGGCTTGATTTTTGCGAAGGGGGACAACAACCAGGACATCGAAGACTCTCTGTCTTACTGGCAGGTCAGCCTGGCGCTGGAGGACCATGACAAGATGCCCCGGCTGGGCATCGAACTTCGGGACAACGGCATCCAGGTGGATCTCTCGGGCCGGTTCTCAAGAATGATCCAGGGATTCTATCTGCACCTCCATTATTGGAACGGGTACGGGGAGAGCCTGATCCAGTACAGTCGGCACACGCACCGGATCGGCTTCGGCGTTTCCTTCGTCTGATGGTAGCGTATGACGCCTTGTTGAACGGGCGCGCCCCCGCCGTCCCATGGAGTGAAGCGTAGCCTGAAGATTGGCATTGCTTCCGGGACCCATTCTATGATATACTTAATTTTATTGACGAACCGCTGAGGCGGAATTTACCGATTCACACCCCGGATACAGATCCCACCTCATTGGCAGGGCCATCAGGGGCTGCCCGAAGAATCTTCCCAAAAGCAAGCTTCTTCAGCAGTTGCACGCAACGCAATGATTTAACCCCACCCTTCAAGCAAGGTTCCTCAATCTACAGGCAAGGATTGATCGGTGAGAAGTGCGCTCCTTTTCGATTGGAGAGCAGCGTCCATTCCCAAGCGATGATCCTTATGATCGATACCCGGGGACTACGGTCCCTATTGACCCTCAGGAGAAAACAGAAAATGTCATTCGAAACGATGGGGCTTCGCCCCGAGATTCTTCGTGCCGTGCAAAAGAAACAATACACAGCCCCGACCCCCATCCAGTCATTGGTCATTCCGGCCATCCTTCGCGGCAAGGACGTGATCGGGTGTGCTCAAACCGGTACGGGCAAAACTGCCGGCTTCACCCTCCCGATTCTGCAGCGGATTGCAGCCGCTCGCCCACCGGTGCTGCGTGTTCTGGTTCTGGTTCCGACGCGCGAGCTTGCCAGCCAGGTGCACGACAGTATCAAGACCTACGGTCGCTACCTTTCCCTGCGCCATACCGTCGTATTCGGGGGCGTCGGATTCAATCCCCAGAAAGAAGCATTGCAGCGCGGATCAGACATCCTTATCGCAACACCTGGAAGGCTGCTGGACCACATCAATCAGGGGACCGTCTCGCTGAAAGATTTACAGGTCCTGATCCTGGATGAGGCGGACCGCATGCTGGATATGGGATTTATCAAGGACATTCGTACGATCATTCGAAGGCTGCCCGCAGAGCGCCAGACCCTTCTCTTCTCGGCCACCATGCCCGATGAGATCGAGAAACTGGCCAGGGAAATCTTAAAACAGCCTCAGTATATCGAGGTCTCCCCGCAGGGAACGCCTGCAACCGGTGTGCGACAGGTCGTGTATCCGGCGGAGCCGGGACAGAAACGGGACCTTCTGCTGCATCTGATCGAAAGCGAAAAGATGCATCGGGTCCTGGTCTTCACCCGGACAAAACGTCGGGCGGATCAGCTGGCCACTTTCCTGAAACGGAAGGGAAACCGGGCCGAGGCGATTCACGGAAATAAGAGCCAGCGGGATCGGACCCGGACGCTGGAGGCCTTCCGAAACGGCTCCGTCCATGTGCTGGTGGCCACCAATCTCGCATCGCGGGGGCTTGACGTCAAGCGGGTATCCCATGTCGTGAACTACGAGATCCCCGACATACCGGAGGATTACGTTCACCGAATCGGGCGAACGGCCCGCGCCGAAATGACCGGGGACGCCATCTCCCTGGTCTCCTCCGCCGAGCGGGAGAACCTGCGCAGCATTGAAAGACTGATCGGCTCCAGTATCCCGCAAATGGCAACCGCCGGATTCGGGCGGCAACCCCAACATCTCGTACGGTCTTCGAAGCGCTCCTTTCAGTCACGATGGGATCCAAAGCGGGGAAAGAAGTCGTTGCGGCGTGGGAAAATCACTCATCCCTCGGGCCGAGTCAGAAGGGGCGCGGCGGCATCCTGACCGGGCATAGGCGTTCCCGCCCCCCTGGGTCGGGAGGGCTGTGGCACCGGGATTATGCCGATCCTCGCCGGCAGACCGAAGGGGATCAAAAAAAAAGCCTTCCGGCCGAAACCGGAAGGCTTTTTTTGTTACGGGTCGAGAGGATTAGACCTTGACCACGTTGGACGCCTGGGCTCCTTTGGGACCCTGGGTGATCTCGAACTCAACCGCCTGACCTTCATCAAGCGATTTGAATCCATCGCCCTGGATCGCGGAGAAGTGGACGAAAACATCCGCACCGTCTTCCTGCGCGATGAATCCGTAACCCTTGCTGGCGTTGAACCACTTGACAACCCCTCTTGCCATGACTGCCTCCTTTTCTTCCAATGCTTTTCCTGTACCCGCTTTGTCTGAGTTATGCCCCAGGTCTATAAAAAAACCGCAGGACTTTGAGTAAAAGCCTCTGCGGTTGATTATAACCTTACAAAAACTCTTAAAACAAAGCTATTGTAACTATAGCAGTTCTGTTTCCTCAAGTC
>CAYGBP010000030.1:1579-12606 GCA_964348105.1 uncultured Nitrospirota bacterium | reverse complement strand
AAAATCAACTGCCGGCAAAAAGCCGCCGGAGCTTCAACCAGTTGGCCCCATCCCGCTGGCCGATTTCGGGCTCTGGCACCCTTCCCGGTACCCCCTGGAGCCATTTCAGTCAGAGCCGGAAAGGCCGTCAGTTCATTTCCCGGGGTCAGTGTCATTCAGTAACCCCAGCAGTTTCATCATGAAACAATGAAGGGAACCCTGCTCGGCTCCTGGCGGGTCGCTCGGGCTCAGCGGCGACCCGGGATCGTTGGCCGGCACGGGCGCCCCTACGCCTGCGGGATTCTTTGTGCCGTCGGGTAACCCCGGGGGATCGATCCCGCCGCTCATGACGGCCTGAACCCCTACGGCCGTCTCCGGGGTATTGCACTTATCCGCAGGCGTAAACGGATCCGCAATCGCCCAGGCTGGAATGGCATAGATAAGGATGACGCCGGCCCATAAAAAAGAATTTTATCCTCCTTTTCTTCCCCTCCCGTGCGGGGTGATGGGGCCGGAGACCGGATCGGCCCTGGAGATCCTGATACCGGGTCGTCCCCACCTGCCTGTACTCATAGCCCAATCCATCCGGAGCAGGCAAGCCTTTGGTGGGATCATGCCCGCCAGCTGTCCTCTGCCCTTTCGTTTGACAATCAGGCCCGAATCGAGCATATAATAGCCACAATATCCGAATGAAATATTCAAAAACTCGTTTGAATTCCGCGTTTGAATCATCGTTTCGGGTTGCCAATCATGATGGAGGAGATCTTCGCCGATGAAACGAATGTCACACCTGCGCCTGGCCTGGTTGTCCTTCGCCGTGATCCTTTTGAACCCCCTTTCCGCCCAGTCCGTTGAGCCGTCCAACCGAATCCTGGATCAGCCGGGGGCTCCGGTCAAGATTCTTTCCTACAGGGCTCTTCCGAACCTTATCGGCGATACGGACGGAGCGGGCATCATCCATAGGGTGCAGTATGAGAATATCAGCGGACGCGATATCATCGCGGTGGAGATCTGGGTGGTCGGCTTTGAAGTATAGGATCAGTTCCTGAACGGCATCTGGGAAACGCTGATCAGGGAAATCAAACGAGGCGACCGGCATGAAGATGTCTGGGAGGAGCGGCATGACGCCGCCTTTACCTTCTTTACCGGGACGGCGTACGTCAGCCGGGTGCGCTTTGACGACGGAAGGATGTGGTCAGCCGATTTGAATAAAATTCTCAAAATCCTTCAGCAGATCGATCCGGAACTGAGCCTCCAAACCCTCAAGAACCGCGGCCGATACTGAGGAGCGGGAGAAGAATCCGAGAGTCGATTCCACCCGCCGCCAACCGGGGGAAAAGATGGGTTTGATGGCCGACGGCCGGCAACAATTTTTCTGTTGCGAGACGGCGATCGATTCACCCGGCGCCATTTTCATCGGCCTTCAGCCATCGTTGGATCATCCCGGGAATCTTGGGAAGGGGGACGATTCGATCGACTGCCCCGCAGGCAATCGCCTCTCCCGGCATCCCGAAGACGACGCTGCTGGCCTCATCCTGCGCGATTGTCAACGCCCCGGCCTTTTTCATCTGCAACAGCCCGTCTGCCCCGTCGTTTCCCATTCCCGTCAAGATCACCCCCATGGCCTTGGGCCCCGCCACCGATGCCACCGACCGGAACAGGACATCCACGCTGGGGCGGTGACGCGACACGCGGACCGTCGTAGAGTCGAACCGTTACAAAACGACCTTTCTTCATGAGAGCCATGTGCCGGTCGCCGGGCGCCAGGAGGACGCGACCGGGCATCAACCGATCCCCCTGTTTTGCTTCTCTCACCTCCATGCGGCAGTTGGCGTTCAACCGCCGCGCAAACGCAGCGGTGAAGACCGGTGGCATGTGCTGAACCACGACCATGCCCGGGCCGTCCGCTGGCAACGGTTTGAGGATTTGGAGCAGCGCCTCAGTCCCGCCCGTGGAGGCCCCCAAGGCGATTAAAGCTTCGCCGAGAAGACTTTCGGGCAGATGTTTTGTGATCGGGGCCTGCGATAATGGATTGGATTTGGCCATCCGCCTCCCGGTCGGCTTCACTCGCGCCTTCGCCGCACCCCTGACGGCTTCAATGAGCATCACGGCAGAATCTGTGAGAAAGGCGCTGACTCCGAGGCGAGGTTTCGTGACGATCTCCACCGCCCCCGCCTCCACGGCCTTGAATGCGGCCTCCGTTCCGTCACCCGTCAATGCGGATAACACCACGACCGGGATCGGGGTCTCGCTCATCAGCCTTTTCAGAAAAGTCAATCCATCCATCCGCGGCATTTCCAAATCCAATAAGATGACATCGGGGAGGCCTGATTTTCTCATTCGATCCATGGCGACATATGGATCGGGCGCCGTGCTCACATCGAATCCGGGCTCCCGGGTCAGAATCGCGGTCATCACCTGACGCACAACGGCGGAGTCATCCACAACCAGGACCCGCACCGGGCCGCGCTGCTCACCGACGGCCTTTGCCGCGGCTGTTTCCTGTTGACTGTAGCGTCTGGTCATCATTCTCCCTCCCGGTCTTGCGGGGTGGAACGAACATCGCCATGAACCCGTTCAACGTTTAGGGCCGATTTTCGGGCCTTGGCATGCGTGTAGACGGCGGGTATCACGCTTCGCAACCGATTGGTAACGTCGGAAAGCGATTCCGCGTGACCCACGAAGAGGTATCCGGCCGGGGCAAGGTACTCCATCAGGCGATGAACCACCAGCACCCTGAGGCGGGGGTCGAAATAGATCAGCACATTGCGGCAAAAGATCAAATCAAACTGCCCCGTGACGGGATAGTCTTCCATAGCCAGATTGATCCGCTCGAATCTGATCATCCCCGATATCGAGGACCGCGCCTTCATTTCGCCCGAATGGGATCCGGTCCCTCTGAGCAGATAGTTCTTCAGATATTTTTTAGGAATTTCTTTTGAGCGCTCGATGGGCCAAACCCCTTTCCGGGCGGTCTCGAGAGCCCGATTGGAGAGGTCACTCGCCAGGATCTCGATGCTCCACCCCTCGGTGGCCGGGAAATAATCGAGCAGGACCATGGCCAGAGAGTACGGCTCCTCTCCCGTCGAACAGCCCGCGCTCCATACCCGGATCCGCCGGGATCGCATGGCATCCCTGGCCTCCCTCTTCCAAAGCGGAAAGACCTTGTTTTCGAGAAAGCTGAACTGCATGGATTCGCGAAAAAAGCTGGTCTCATTCGTGGAGATGGCGTCCAGGAGATAGAGCCTCTCTTTAGCGTCGTCCCTGAGGCGCAGATAGTAGTCCTCATAGGTCTCAAGGCCCAACTCGCGCAGGCGGCGATTCAACCGCCCCATGACCAAGGGTTTCTTGGCAGGTGATAAATAAATTCCCGCCTCCCGCTGGATGAGATTCTGCAACAGGGTAAATTCGTTGTCTGATATCTGCCGGACTTTCCAATCCCCGGTGGGCATCAACTGTTCGCACGGTTTGGACGATTCAATCAATCGGGCTTCTTCCGAGGCCGCTTCGAAGGGGGCCGCGACGATGACCGCGGAGTTTCCAGCGGTTGTTCCGGATCGTGCGACCCGGCTTGTGCCTCGCTCTGGGCATCGGGCGCTTCCGCCTGCGCGCTCACCGGCTCCGTTTGGGAAGCCTCCCGCAGCGACAACAGGTCCAAGCCTTCCGCGACGGAGAAAATGCGATCGATATCCAGAATGAGAACGAATGTTTCTCCGATTTTCCCCAGGCCTTTGAGATATTCCACCTGTACCCGCGGACCGAACTCGGGGGGAGATTCCACTTCCTTTGGCGAAAGATCGATCACTTCCTGTACGGTATCCGCGACGATTCCCATCACCGTCGCTTCCCCGCCAAGCTCCACCTCCAGGATGATGATGCAGCTCAGGCGGGTGACGGGGGCCGCCTGCATACCAAAGCGAATCGCCAAGTCAACGACAGGTACGACGCTTCCCCGAAGATTGATGACCCCGCTGATGTAAGGCGGCGTCATGGGAACCCGGGTCATGGGGACATAGGCAATGATTTCCCGCACCCGCAGGATTGCCACGGCATACGCCTCACTGCCCAAACGAAAGGTGAGGTACTGTTCCCGGTTTGCGGTTTCCTGGGCCGTCGCCATGTTGCCCCCTTGAATCAAAAACGCTTAAAATCCCTGTCTTCGTTCATGGCTTCCGAAACGGCCGCTTCCCCGTCACCGGCGCGCCCCCTCCCTGATCCCCGCTGCGCGCGGTCACCTCTTGAAGAGGCCTCCCGGTTGAATCCCTCCTGGCCCGGCCGCGCCGCCATCGATGGCTCCTGAAGCACCGGCCCCGAGTCAAGATCCGCGAGCCTGAAAAAGCTGACCAGTTGGTGCAGAGTGGCGGCCTGCAGGGCCATCTGTTCCGAAGTGCTGGACAACTCTTCGGCAGCGGACGCATTGAGCTGGGTGATCTTGTCGACTTGCGTCATCGCCTTGCTGATCTGGCGCAGCCCGGAGGACTGCTCATGCGACGCGGCAGCGACCTCCTGCACCAGCTCCGCCGTTCTCTGGATGGCGGGTACGAGACTCGTGAGAAGTTGGCCCGCGCGCTGCGCCACATTCACACTGGTTCCGGCCAGTTCACCGATTTCCTTGGCGGCCGCCTGACTGCGTTCGGCGAGCTTTCGCACCTCGGCCGCCACCACGGCAAAGCCCTTCCCGTGCTCACCCGCCCGCGCCGCCTCGATCGCCGCATTTAGGGCCAGCAGATTGGTTTGATAGGCAATTTCCTCGATAATCGAGATCCGCTCGGCGATTGAGGTCATGGCTTCGACGGTTTCCCGCACCGCCCTTCCGCTTTCTTCCGCCTCTTTCGACCCGCGCAGCGCCATCTCCTCCATCTGGCGGCTGTTTTCCGAATTCTGGGTCACCGAGGCGTTCATCTCCTCCAGGCTGGCCGTTGTCTGCTCGACGGATGCCGCCTGCTCGCTCGTCCCCTGAGAAAGGCTCTGAGCGGAGGAAGAGAGCTGATGCGATCCGGAAGAAACGGCGCTGGCCCCTTCCCGCACCTCCGAGATGACCTCGGAGACCTTGGCGATCATGTCGGCCATGGCCGACTGAAGCTGGCCGATCTCGTCGCGCCGGCCGGTCCTCATGTGGCCGCGCATATCGCCCTGCGCGATCCCTTGCGCCATATCCACCACCTCGCGAATCGGTCTGGTGATGCTCCTGGTCAGCAGCAGGCCGAAAAAGATCGCGGCCAGGAGGGCCGCCAGTGCCAGGCCGACCATGAAGGTGGTCGCCTTTCTGGCGGTCTGAGTGGCTCGTTCCGCGTGATCCACCATGGTCTTCTTGAATTTCGAGATCATGGTCTGCATCGCTCCGGTCATCTCGTCGGCCAATTCCTGCGATGTCCCAAGGGACATTTCCATCGCCGTGTCCTTTTTTCCCTGCTCGACGAGGAGCAGCAGCGTCCGGAATCCCTCGTTGTAAAGATCATTGGCCTGTTTGACCGAATGCAGGTCCACCGCCTCCGCTTCGTTCCCGGTTCGCTCAAAGCCGATCAGGGCATCCCTGAACGCATCTTCGATTTCGCCTTCGTATTTCTTATGCAGGGACACGTAACGGGTTTCGCCTGAAAGAAGAAAGTCCTTTTCCGCCTGAATCTGCTTCAACATCAGGGCCTCGATATCGCTCAAAGCCTTGGTGTTGTATTCGAGGGCCACAATCTGCTCTAGGCTCTCCAGAACATAGCCGATCCGCAGGCTCCCGATCCAGCCGACCACGCCCACCAAAAGGCCCACAAGTATAAATCCGCTTGTCAGTTTTTTCCCGATGGTCCATTGACCGAGGTTAGGCATCCTGATCCCTCCTCCTCATCGCATAATGATTCCCGGGGATAATCATGACACCAGCTGACTGGACGGCGAGCCACCCGGGCGGATGATGGCTATACCTCTTCATTCCTTCCCCGCCGCTTCCTTCCTGAATTCATCCCTTACCGACATTACCCGGCGCAGCAAGTTGGGCACGTCAAGAATCAGGGCCACCCTCCCGTCGGCCAGGATGGTCGCCCCGGAAAGCCCGCTCAATCCCTTGAACAGGCCCCCCAACGGCTTGATGACCGCCTGCTTTTCACCCAGCAATCGGTCGACAACGATCCCCATCCGCCCCCCGATATGACGCACCACCACCAGATTTTCCCTTGAGGGGACCGCACCCGTGACGTGAAAAAAATCTCGCAGCCGTATGTAGGGGAGCGTCTCTCCCCGAAGCATCATCATTCCCTGGCCTTCGTTCGGGCGGCGCACATCATCCGGAAAGGCCAGACACTCCGTCACCGCCTCAAGCGGAACGACATAAGTCTCCTCACCCACGCCAACCACAAACCCGTCGATAATGGCCAATGTCAGGGGGAGGCGAATCGTCACCGTCGAGCCCGATCCTTCGCGCGTCCGGATCCCAATGCTGCCCCGGAGAACTTCGATATTGCGCTTCACGACATCCATCCCCACCCCCCTGCCGGAGAGATCGGTGACGCTATCGGCCGTCGAAAATCCGGATTCGAAAACCAGTCCGTAAATGTCCTCCTCGCTCAGCCGCCCCGCTTCCGATACCAATCCCATGGCGATCGCATGGTTAAGAATCTTGCTCTTCTGAAACCCCGAGCCGTCATCCTCCAACTCCAGCATAATGCTTCCGGCGTAATGGTACGCCCGAAGGGTGATCTGACCGCAAGGATTCTTCCCGCGCGCCTTTCGAATTTCCGGCGCCTCAAGCCCGTGATCCAGCGCGTTGCGTACCATGTGGGTGATTGGATCCTTCAGATGCTCGATGACCGTGGTGTCGACTTCCACGTCTTCGCCCTCGATGGACAGGCGAGCCATCTTTCCGTACCGCTCGGCGGCATCCCGGACCATCCGGATAAACTGCCTCAGCATCGGCCCGATCGGCACCATGCGAACCTGCATGATCTCCTTTTGAAGGTCATTGAAGAGGCGGTCGGTCTGATCATGAATCTCACGGACCTCCTGTCCCGAGCCGCGAAATTTTTCCTCCAGTTGCTGCCGTAGACGCCCCTGGGCGATCGCGATCTCCCCGCTCAAATCCAGCATCCGGTCCAATTTGTGGATATCCACGCGGATCGACTTCGCACCCGTGAGATAGTCCTGCAGATCTTCCTTTCGACGGCCCCAGGCCTTTCTCTGCTTCGAGGTCGGATCCAGAGAAGTCTTCCTATCACCCACATCAATGGCACCCTGTCCCCCCTTCACTTCCTTTAACCGATTTTGTAAGACCTCATGCTCCGGTTTGGACTGGCAATGACCCGCGACACAACTGGCCACCAATTCCCGCAGGACATCGACTCCCTGGAGCAGCAAGGAGATGAGAGGCTTCGTCACCGCGATCTCACCGGACCGCAATCCGGCGAGGGTATCCTCCATGGCATGGGCAAAGTCCGAAAGAGGCTGATATCCGAGGGATGCGGCGTTGCCCTTGATCGTATGGGCAACCCTGAAGATGGTGGGAATGATCTCCTCATCCTCCGAATTGCTTTCCAATCCGATCAGGAGTTCCTCCATCTGCTCCAGACCTTCAACAGACTCGACAGCGAATGTCTTGATGATCTGCTCGAACTCATCCATCGAAAGTAGACCGTTTCATGAAACTTTCCCTTAATTTAACAACGGGTTGCCGTCAAGTCTTCACAGGAGGACACCCGCCCCTTGTAAGTGTACCACCATCTTTACCGTTGTAAAGTTAGCGAATCGCCGAAATAATGAATGAAGGAGGCGGGGAAAGGGTAACCGAACCCGAGGGGAGCACTGTTCCGCATGGATCCAAAGATCCGGATCATCGGCATCGGCAGTAAGGCCCGCGTCCCCGGTCCCTGCAGGGCCCAGGAGGATACTTAGCCGGGAAAGGTGTTACGGGTGGAGATCATGCGGGGCACAAGTCACTTAAAGCCGCGAGTTGGGGATCGGGAGACGGCTTCGAGGATTCAAGGAGCTAAGACAGACAAACCGACTATGGCTTGATTACGAGCGAATTCCTGCAGGCCGGCCAAATTCTGGGAATCCTGCAAATGAAACCTGTAGCCGAGGCGCGCTTCGATCCAAGACGCCAGGATGAAGTTCAATTCCACATCGGCGTGATAAACCTTAAACTCTGGCAGGTTATCCACTCCGGACCTGACCCTTGAATAACCACCCCCCAGTTGCAACCGGAGCGCATCATGCATCGCTTGCCCAACTTTGAGGGAGATATCCTCACGGACATATTTTCCGAGAAGAACTCCCGTCCCCAGAATAATCTCGCGGGAATAATTGATTCCGTAAGTCGACATGCCTTCGAGGAAATCAAAAGCAACCGTCCATAGGCTTTCTACATCTTCGCGATAGGACAGATGAAGTCTCACATTTCCCTCGCCGGGATCAGAATTTGATTCATAGACCATTTCGGCCAACCCCATTCCCTCCGTCCTAAAGCTTTCATCGGTGGATGAACGCCAATGGGCCGCCCCACCCTCCAAACCGATAAAGGACTTTTCGGTTAAATAATGGCGTACTCCCAACCCGGCGGAATGTGACCGGAAAACGGTCCGATATCGATCCAGAACCCATTGTCGATAGTACCTCATGCGATAGCTTTGAACAATCATCGCCGACCCTAAGACTGGAAGGATAACCCTTTCTTCCACGCGGCGTGCCACCCCGTCCGAAAGAAGGTTTGAATCATAATGCTCATCAATCTGGTTATAAGCAAGCGTCAATCCCAAGAGGTCCATCCCGAAATCCAGGGTATTGGCGTAGAGTGCTTCTCCCCGGGGCACAGCGATGTTCGTCGAAGGAAACTCCGTCGAGTCGGGCGTGAATGCAAAACGGTCCCTGATCCTGACCGCTGCTTTCGGCCTGAACCGCAGGACCGATTCCAGCTCAGCAAAATGCTTTGTATGATTGAGATCGCGGTTCTTTTCATAATACTCGATGACGGCCTTATATTCCGTTTTTCCCTCAATCACGCCTGAAGACAGATCCAGATCCAGCCCCGGGGCAACTCCCGTCAGCACATCGCTTTGCTCACTATCGCGTGAAAACGTCGTATTATCGTCCGACAGCCTGAAGACCGTTACCGAGGGTTTTATCGAGATCCGATTCTGTACAGAATTCTCCGGCTTCGGCTGACCGGCCGAGTGCGAAACCGGCTCCAAAGCCTGACTGGCCTCGTTCAACGTCGGGCAATTATTTTCCGGTTTTGGTGAAGAGAATATTGTTTGCCGGAGCCAATTCTCAATTTCCATCTGAATTCGGCGGGGTTCTTTCACGGTGAACGGAACGAATCCCACGAGGCGATTGTCTACAACGGCCGAAAAACTTCCGGCCGCGACCTCGACCGGTCGTCCACCACAGGCGCGGATTTCCACCCGAATCTTCCCTTCGTAGACCGCTACCGCCCGCAACTCCGGATCCGCCCAGACATGAAACTTGGCCCGGGAGTTGCCGATGAACATTTCCGGGGTCACCACCCTGACATTCAACTTCGATTTGGCCCGGGTGAAATTGACGATTCCCTGCCCCATTTGAAGGACGATGTCTCTTGGATTCCGGTTCCCGCGCCTCTTCTTAATCCGGGAAGCCGGGCCCGGGGAAAATTCGATGATGCTATTCTCAAGCAGGTTAATCAATACTGACCCGAATCGAACGTACGCCTGCGAGCCCGCCCCCGTCCTGACCCGATCGCCAATCGCAACGGCCGTTCCACCGATAGCAGGTTCCCAAGAGGATCTTCCGCCTCGGTTGACTTCGACCTTCTCGGTTACGCCCATCAGCAGGCCGTCTTCGCCGGCGTTGGCTGTCTTTTCCAGCCAATGAAAGCAAAGACATGCCATCAACATGATCAACAACAGGTTTCTAAACATTTCCAACTGCGTCCTTTAAGTCCGAGACTGCTTATAATTTTCTTCGGATGAGAAAAGCCGGTTCCGGGGTAACTTTCCTGGAATCCACATGGCGAGGTCGATGACTCATTAAAGCCTTCGCAGGTTGAGGAGCGCTCGGCTGCAGTGCCAATAGCTTAAGTATATCCTGGGTCTAACAGCCGTCAAGGAAACGCGCCGCATTGGCGGGTCAATGCGGAGAATGTGGGCGGCCTTTTAGGCGGGCGACCTGAAAGTGCCCAGGGAGGCTCACGAACCGGACTGAATAGAAAGGCCCTTCACGCGTCACAGGCGTGAAAAGGCCCCTCCGACCGGCAAATAAAAACTGGCCATTCTAGCGGTGGGGCGCAAATTGAAGGCCCCTAAAATGGCGGTGCCTTTTATGATGATTCTTCTTCGTAAAGTGCTTGTGGAAATGCCCCGCTGGATGATGGCCACCTGCGTGATCAAAATGGTGATGGTGGCGGTCGTGGCGTTGCTTGAGGTAATGGCGATGAGGGTACACATAAACCCAGTGAGGTCGCGGATGCAGGTGCCATGGATAGACCGTCACACCGTCACCTCCCACGATTGTAAATGGACCGACATGCAATGAAAAACGAAAGCTTTCGCCGTACCGATCAGCCGCGTTGGATGGAACAACATAGACAGAAAAGACAAGGATACTGAAAAGAACCACCCAGATTGCTTTCTTCATCTCCCGCCTCCTTGTATAGTTATCAAGCGTTTCAACCTCTTAGACGACACCGGCAACTTTTTATTCAGCTTCCCGGATCTTTCCTTTCGCCGAACCATCAAAGGCTTGGATTTTCTCGCAAACTAAACGCCCCTTGAGCGGCAATACAAGGGGTAGGAAAGGGAAGCGAATCGCCATCCAAAAAGGCGAGGTGTCGGTTTGAGATGCCACGACAGGAGATTTGAGTTATACTATCAAATTGATAATTGGCTTCGGATCGATCTATGTAACCCATGCTGAGTCAACTAGACCATCGAGAAAAGGATCTCGTCGTGATCGGCGGGGGAATCGTCGGCGCGGGCGTGGCCCGGGACGCGGCTCTTCGGGGCCTTTCGGTCGTTCTGGTCGACCGGGGAGACGTCGTCACCCGCGGCCAGCTCCGACCCGACGCGAGGGGAACGGCATGATGGAACGCC
>CAYGBP010000030.1:0-1569 GCA_964348105.1 uncultured Nitrospirota bacterium | reverse complement strand
CCTTCGGGGCATGTAAGTTGTTCTCGTGGATCAGGGGGACTTTGCGGGCGGAACCAGCAGCCGAACCTCCAGGCTGATCCATGGAGGAATTCGGTATCTGGAGCAGGGCGCCTTTCGCCTGGTTTTCGAGGCCAGCCGAGAGCGGGCGATCCTTTATCGCATCGCCCCCCACCTGGTCCGGCCCCTGCCCTTCATCTTTCCGATCTACGATAAGACCGGGCGCTCCCCGTGGACCCTCCGCGCCGGGATGATCCTGTATGATCTGATCTCCCTTTTCCGAAACTTTTATCCGCATCGTATCCTCTCCGCCCACCAGGTCCTGCAGCACGAGCCGGGTCTTTCGCCGGCGGGGCTTCGCGGGGGCGCCCTTTTTTATGACGCCCAGATGAATGACGCCCGGCTCTGTCTGGCCGTTATTCTATCGGCGCGCGCGGCCGGGGCCCTTGCCCTCAACTACACGAAAGCAGAAAAACTACTGCACCAAGACGGCAGGGTCAGCGGAATCCTGGCACGGTCCCTATTGACCGGCGAGCGGGGTGAAATCCGGGCCAAGCAGGTGGTCAACGCGACGGGACCGTGGCTTGACCGGATGGCAGCGCAGGAAAACCCGGATGCCGCGGCCAGGCTGCGGACAACACGGGGCAGTCACCTCGTGGTACCCCCGATCACACGTCGACATGCCGTCGTCGTGACCTCCCGCCGTGACGAGCGAGTCTTCTTCGTCATGCCCTGGGGTCCAAAGACAATTATCGGAACGACGGACGTGGATTTCCGGGGGGATCCCGCCGAGGTTCGCTGTACCCAGAGCGAAGTCAAATATCTGCTTGAGGAAACCAACCGGGTCTTCCCCGACACCAAAATGACCGAAACCGACATCATCGCCCGTTACTCGGGCGTTCGACCGCTGATCGCGGAACCGGGCGTCGCGGCGTCCGAGGTATCGCGGGAAACGGACGTCTTTGAAGGACCCGGCGGGATGATCTCGATCGTGGCCGGGAAATACACGGTCCATCGGTTGACGGGCCGCCGCGTCGTGGACCGGATCGCTGGAAAATTAAGCATTCGCCTGCCGCCCGCCCGAACGGATCTGCAGCCTTTATGGGGCGGCGGCATGTCCTCGCTCGAGGATTACCTCGCGGCGGAGGCCCCCCGGGCCGTCGCCGCCTTCAAGATTTCCGAATCGGAGGCGCGCCGCTTGATCGGGATCTATGGAACCCGTTATAACCGGCTTTTGGAACGAATCGCCCGGGACCGTTCATTGCTCGAGCCCGTGGCCCCCGGCGAGCCCGAAACCCGGGCCCAGATCCTCCATGCGGTCGAGGAGGAGGCGGCTGTCCGGTTATCCGATGTCTTAATCCGCAGGACCGACCTGGGGCTGAGCCCTCATCGGCGTGAGCAGGGGATGCTCGAAAAGGTCTCCCGCCAAATGGGAGAGATCCTGGGATGGGATGATTCTCGTCGGCAGGAGGAGATCGATCTCTATTTGCGCGAGCTAAACTGATGAGCGGCCGAGCTTAAGACCGACCAGACGGAGAATGAAATCCCCGATAACCCACCCCCTCTCCTTTT
>CAYGBP010000029.1:24986-26162 GCA_964348105.1 uncultured Nitrospirota bacterium | reverse complement strand
GTCCGGCCCATGCGCTCGATGTCGAGGCGACCCGCGCCGTCGGCGAAGGGGCCCGCGGGGCATGTCAGCCGGGATCATCCGCTCCCCACCCCACCCGACTTCGAGCCGCATGTCCTCAGAGGAATTTCTCTGCGGGAGGTATTTTCCTTGATCAATCCCACCATGCTCTATGGGAAGCACCTTGGATTGCGGGGAACCTTCGAGCAGCTTCTAAAGGCGGGTGATGAAAAGGCGGTCAAGCTCAAGGCCCAGGTCGAAGCCCTCCAGGACCAGATCATCGAGGAGGGGCTGATGCGGGCCGACGGCATCTATCAGTTCTTTCCCTGTCAGGCGCGGGGCGAGGACTTGATCATTTACGATCGGGGGAATACGAGCCGGGTCCTGGAAACATTTTCGTTTCCCCGGCAGGCGTCAGGCGAGCGGCTGTGCCTCAGCGATTACTGCCGGGAGATCGGCAGCGGGGACATGGACTCGGTCGCCCTCTTCGTCGTGACCTGCGGGGACGGCGTCAGAGCGCTTTCACAGCGTTGGAAGGAATCGGGAGAGTACCTGCGCTCGCACATGATCCAAGCCATTGCCATTGAAGGGGCGGAGGGTTTGGCCGAGTGGCTGCACCGCAAGATCCGCACGGATTGGGGAATTGCCGACCCGGCGGGGATGACGCTGAATGATATTTTGAAGAATCGGTATCGGGGGATTCGGGTGAGCTTCGGCTATCCCGCCTGTCCGGATCTCACGGATCAGCGCAAGCTCTTCGGACTCCTCGATCCCTCCCGGATCGGGGTGGAGCTGACGGAAGGGGACATGATGGATCCGGAGGCTTCCGTCTCGGCCCTGGTTTTCCATCATCCGCAGGCCAGATATTTCCGCGCCGATCTGTGAGGACATCGGGACGCGAATCGCCAAAGATCGGGAGAAAAATGAGAAGGCAACCGAAAGGCTGACCATGACGACGAGAGATCGAAGCGGCAAGAACAAACTCAAGATCAGAAGCTGGGAGGTCACGGAGGGTTTCGCACGGGCGCCGCACCGTGCGATGTTCCGGGCCATGGGGCACACGGACGAAACGCTGGCCCGTCCACATATCGGCGTGGCGAGCTCCTGGAACGAGGTGACGCCCTGCAATTATCATCTCAATCGCCTGGCGCAATACGCCAAGCAGGGGGTGCGTGAAGG
>CAYGBP010000029.1:24605-24938 GCA_964348105.1 uncultured Nitrospirota bacterium | reverse complement strand
CATTGCCGATTCGGTCGAGTTGGTGGCGACCGCGCAACGGTTCGACGGTCTGGTGACGATTGCCGGGTGTGACAAGAGCCTGCCCGGGATGGTGATGGGGTCCATACGCCTGAACATCCCTTCGGTCTTCATTTACGGAGGGACGATCCTTCCCGGATCGTTCGAGTCGCATCCAGTGACGATTCAGGATGTGTTCGAGGCGGTCGGGGCCTTCGAGGTGGGCAAGATGGATGAGTCGCGCCTGGATCGGCTGGAGCGGGCGGCATGCCCGGGAGAGGGATCCTGTGCCGGGATGTACACGGCCAATACCATGGCCTCAGCGATCGAGGCCCT
>CAYGBP010000029.1:21365-24593 GCA_964348105.1 uncultured Nitrospirota bacterium | reverse complement strand
CCGGCGGTCGACGAGCGGCGAAACCAGATATGCGTTCAGAGCGGTCAGGCCGTGATGCGACTCCTGGAGATGAACCTGCGGCCCCGGGACATTCTGACCCGGGCATCCTTTGAAAATGCCATTGCCGTTTGCGTCGCCATCGGCGGATCGACGAATGCGGTGCTGCACCTGCTGGCGATCGCCCACGAAGCCGGGGTCAAGCTGTCGATCAGCGATTTCGATCGAATCAGCCGTAAGACGCCTCATATCGCCGATATGCGCCCGGGGGGGCGATATGTCATGACGGATCTTGACCGTGTGGGGGGAGTGAGGCGCGTCATGAAACAGCTCCTGGACGGCGGGTTGATCCAAGGCGGGGCGATGACCGTCACGGGGAAGACGGTCAGGGAAAATCTAAGGGACGCTGTCTTTACGGACCATCAGGACGTCGTCTGGCCTCTGGATACCCCCATCAATCCGGCCGGGACGCTGGCAATTCTCAAGGGGAATCTTGCGCCGGAAGGCTGTGTGGTTAAGGTGGCCGGTGTGAAGAAGCTCAAGCACCGGGGGCCGGCCAGGGTTTTCGACTCCGAAGAGGATGCCTTTGCGGCGGTTCAAAAACGTCGGATCAAGGCTGGAGATGTCGTCGTCATCCGATATGAAGGTCCAAAGGGCGGGCCGGGGATGCGGGAAATGCTGGCCCTGACCGCCGCCCTGGTGGGGCAGGGGCTCGGCGAAGAGGTGGCCCTACTGACCGATGGACGATTTTCCGGCGCCACTCACGGGTTGATGGCCGGCCATGTCGCTCCGGAGGCTGCCGTGGGTGGGCCGATCGCAGCGGTTCGAAACGGCGACATCATCACGATGGATGCCCAGCGTCGAAGGCTGGAGGTGGAGCTCTCATCCGCCGAGTTCAAGCGGCGCCTAAAGACCTGGAAGCCGCGCAAGCCGAGATACCGTCAGGGAGTTCTCGCCAGATACTCACGCAACGTCCAATCCGCCGCCAAGGGGGCCGTCTGCGACTGAAATCGGACAGTGCGGCGCGGGGATCGTAAGTGGAAGAGCGCGTGATCAAGATCGCACGTTTGCGACCTGGGAAGCCGTTCGAGGAAATCGGAATGCTCTCGGTAACCGTGGGCGCCGATATCGAAGGTTATTTCTTGAAGTTACATCAATCCCTGGAGGATCCTTCGCTGGCCGAGTACTGGTTCGAGAGCATGGAATTGATCGAGCGGCAGGCCCGCACGCTTTTCGGAGAGCGGTTCCCGGGCTGGGAGGAGATCTCTTCCTAGGCCGGCGAGAAGCGCCGCCTTCTGCGCTTCGGGGAGAAGAGGACCGACAGTAGAAAAAAGAAGGTTCCCAGGAGCACGATGGTCGCACCGGAAGGGATGTCCCACGCATAGGATAACAGCACGCCTCCGAGACACATGCCGATGCCGAATGCGACGGCCAGGAGCATCATCCACCGCATGCTGTGGGTGAATTGGTAGGCCGCCGCTGCCGGGATGACGATCAGCGCGAAGACCAGCAAGGCCCCCACCGCCTTCATGGAAACTACAACCGTAACCGCGATCAGGTTCAGCAACAGGAAAAAAAGCCTGCCAGCCGGAATGCCGGAGGCCTCCGCCATTTCCTGGTCGAACGCGAGGAAATGCAGTTCCTTGTAAAAAGCCAGGATGAGAAGGAGAACCACCAGCGCCAAGGCGGAGATGATCCAAAGATCGTTTCGCGTAACGGAGAGGATGCTTCCGAAAAGATAACCGTAAACCTCCGCATTATACCCTGGCATCAAGCCGATAAAGAAGATCGCCAGCGCCATCGTGAAGGTGTAGAAGATCCCGATCGAGACATCCAGTTTCACCTCTCCCCGGTGGGAGAGGAAATGGGTGGTCCAGATCGTCGCGAGGGCGAAAAGAATCGCAAGCCCAAGGGGACTCACATGGATCAGAAAGCCCAGCGTGACCCCGGCGAAGGCGGCATGGGCCGTCCCCGCTCCGATAAAGGCCATCCCTCTTAATACGACATAGACCCCGATGACGGAGCACAGCGTTCCGATCAGGACGGAGGAGAGAAGGGCCCTTTGCATGAAACCGTAGCTGAGGATTTCGGCCATGATCAGAAAAGGATCGCTTGTCTGCCCTGGTTTGCCGGCTGCCGGTCGTTCGCCCGTACAGCGCAGGGTCTGCCGGGGGGGGCGCCCGTTCCCGTCCGGGGGGTCGGCCGTGGCTCGATCTCCTCGGCGACCGTCGACGCGACTCCCGTCCAAGATGGGGGGAGGGATATTTCATTGATCCGAATTTTAGGCATGATGATCCCCCACGATCACGTAGCGACCGTCGGTCTTGTCCGTGATGATCACCTCTTTGCCGTAAATCTGTGTCAGGATGTCGCGTTGGAGCACCTCGCGGGGCGGTCCGGCCCCGTAGAGTCTTGTCTTGATCAGAATCAGGCGGTCCGCAATCGGGCTTACCAAGTTGATGTCGTGCGTGACCAGCAGGATGGTGAGGCGGTGATCGCGATGAAGCCTTTTGATCAAATCAACGATCACATGTTGGGTCGGGGCGTCGATTCCGGTCGTCGGCTCATCCAGCAGCAACACCTGGGGCTTCTGGGCCAATGCACGCGCGATGAAGACCCGCTGCTGCTGTCCGCCGGAGAGCTGTCCCAGGGGACGGCGGGCGTGCTCGGCCATCTCAACCTCCTCCAGCGCCTGCCGCACAATCGAGCGGTCTTCTTTCTTCGGGTAGTGAAACAGCCCGATGCTGCTGTACCTGCCCATCATCACGGCCTCCCACACGGTGATGGGGAAGGTTGGATCCACCAGCCCCTTCTGCGGGAGGTATCCGATCCTGGCCCGGTGATGGCAGTGCAACTCCTCGCAGGAGCAATCAAAGACCCTTACCGTTCCCTGGACCGCCGGAATCAGCCCGAGAATCGCCCTGAGCAGCGTGGTCTTCCCGGATCCATTGGGCCCGATGATCCCCAGGAATTCCCCCGGCTGAATCTCAAGGTTGATATCGACGATCGCCGGCAGGCCGTTGTAGTGGATCGAGGTATGATTAAACTGGATAATCGGGCCGGTCATTTTCTCACCGTTTAGGTGTCCCGCTCCGAGGCTGCGGTGAATCTAGTGCCTTGACGAGCTCGGTAAGATTATATTCTATCATAGAGAGATAGTCTTCTGCCGCTTTCAGCGCCCCGGGCAACGGCGTGAGAATCACGACCTGGGCCCCCGTCTCCTGAGCCAGC
>CAYGBP010000029.1:15934-21355 GCA_964348105.1 uncultured Nitrospirota bacterium | reverse complement strand
GTCTGCTTCTTCACGGCCCAGCCCCCAGGTCTCGGCCACCCGCAGCGAATACTCCTCGAGCACCTCGCCTTCGAGGCTCCCGATCGTCAGGACCGCGACCTGGGCCCCCGTCTCCTGAGCCAGCATTCTGGGCAGCGCCTGATTAAGCTGGGGCTCGGAGACGATCACCTTGATCTTTTTGGACCTGATCTGGCGGATCAACTGTGCCAGTTTCTTGGCGGAGGGCTCGCTTCCGACCTGATCAATCAGGTTTCCCTCGACCTGAAAACCAAACCTTCTCGCGAAATAGGGCCAGGCCGCGTGATGGGTGACGATACGGCGGTCCGAAAGGGCTTCCACCTGCTGGATCCCCCATTCCTGGAGTTGATCCAGGCGGCGAATATACTGGTCGAACCGATCATCATAGTATGAAGCGCCTCCCGGGTCCATCCGTTCCAATCCCACCAGGATATGCCGCAGCATGTCCTTGGCGATTTCGGGATCCAGCCAGACATGGGGGTTTTCCTTGCCATGCTTGTGTCCGTCCGCAAGGGGCTCGTGTCCGTCGGGGGGCGAATTATCCTTGATCGGTTCGATTCCCTCCGACGTGTCGATAACCAGGATATCGGGATTGTTTGCATTGCGGATCAACGGCTCCACCCATGTCTCCAGGCCCAGTCCGACCTTCACCAAGACCCCGGCCCGCTGGACCGCCAGAATATCGGCGGGGCGGGGGGTGTAGGTGTGCTCGCTTTCCAGGCCCGTCATGAGGCTCGTGACGATGATCCGGTCTCCCCCGATTGCCGCTGTGAAATCCTTCAGGAAGGGCAGGGTGGTTACGACCTTGATCGGCTCCGGACTCCCGTGGGATAACCCGGTCGGGAGGGCCAAGCAGAGGATGATTGCAACGATAAAGATTCTATGCATAAAACCTTGTTCTCGCTCCTGCGTGATGGAAATTATCATCTCGAGTACGACCTGTCAATCCGAAAGAGGCCGCCGCCAGTACAGGATCAGGCTCAACCCGTGCCGAAATAGCGCTTGACGGAGGTATTGAAATTGTTTAATCTATCCCATCTGCAATCCCTTAAAATCTGGCCATTTCTTCTCGCGCATCTGTGCTCGGCCGGCTGGTTGAAGGCTTGGGCAGACTGTCAATGGAGAACGGAAGGGGTGGGTATGAAGGTGATCGGGCTGATTTCGGGTACCTCGTCGGACGGCATTGATGCCGCCCTGTCGGAGCTTTCGGGCAGGGGTTTCGAAAGCGAGATGAAGCTGTTGGCCTTCGCTACTTTCCCTTATCCGGAAAGCGTGAGACGAAGGCTGTTGGGCCTGGCCTCCGGCCATTCCGATCTGCAGGAACTCTCCCACATGAACTTCCTGTTGGGCGAGCTGTTTGCCCGTGCCGCTTCCGATATCGCAAAAAAGGGCGGCGTTCCGCTGGGTGAAGTGGAATTGATCGGGTCGCACGGGCAGACGCTGGTTCATTGTCCCCGGCCGATCAGTGAGTTCGGGAAGAAGATCCGTTCGACGCTTCAAATCGCCGAGCCCTCCGTTATCGCGGAGCGGACCGGGATCACCACCGTCGCCGATTTCCGGCCCCGTGATATGGCCGCCGGGGAGGAGGGGGCTCCCTTGACACCGACATGGACAAGTCAAGATCCGTCGTGAATATCGGCGGCATCAGCAACCTGACCTACCTGCGGGCGGCCAAGGGACCGAGGGACCTGCTGGCCCTTGACACGGGCCCGGGCAATATGCTGATTGACGGAATGGTCTCGTTCTGGTCTCGGGGGCGTCAGTCGATGGACAAGGGGGGAAAGCTTGCGGCACAGGGGAAGATCCATCCGAAACTGGTCCGAGAGCTCATGAAGCATCCTTTTCTGAAAAGACGTCCCCCCAAAACAACGGGCCGGGATGTCTTCGGCCTCCCCCTGATCGAAAAGATCGTGAAGATGGCCAAGCGGTTCCGAATCAAGAAGAAGGAAGATGTCCTCGCCACCGTTACGGCCTTTACGGCCCAGTCGATTGCCTATCATTGCAAACGGTTTGTCATCGCCAAGGGTCCGATGGACGAGGTCATCGTGGGGGGAGGGGGGACCCGTAACCCCACCCTCCTGAAGATGCTGGGGGAGGCCGTTTCCCCGGCCAAACTGCTCACCTTTGAGGATTTTCAGCTCGACAGCCGCTCGATCGAGGCCTTGGCCTTCGGCCTGTTGGCCTATCAAGCCATCGTGACCGAGGCCAACAATCTTCCCGCCGCGACGGGCGCTACCCGCCCCCTGATCATGGGAAAGATCGTGCCCGGCAGAAACTGGCCGTTCGACCTCGGCCACAACATTATCGAAAAGCTTTGGAAGATCTGATTCCCCTGCGGCCGGCTTATGACGGCTGACCGCGGTCTTTTCCGATCGCCGTCTCCTGCTCGGGCTCTCGGGGCGGTTGGAGGGTATGGACGGCATTGCTTCCGTTGTTGGGGGACAGCGCGGCGATCAGGATCTCTGCCACCTCTGGTCTCGTAAATTCCGGAGGCGGGAGGATTCCGGACCTGAGCATCTCCCGCACCTTAGTCCCGGACAGGAAGACGTAGTTCCAGGGATCGTGGGGGCAGGTTCGGTGGGAGGCCATGCTCGCGCACCGCTTGCAGTAAAAGGTGTTATCGAAGAAGAGCGGTTTGATTCCCAGTTCCGGGCCATTGAACTGATCGAAAATTCTGTGCGCGTCGAATGGGCCGTAAAAATTCCCCACGCCGGCGTGATCGCGGCCCACGATGAAATGGGTACAACCGTAATTCTTGCGGATGATGGCATGGAAAATCGCCTCGCGCGGGCCCGCGTAACGCATCGCGGCGGGAAGGACCGACAACAGCGTGCGATTCTTGGGATAATAATTCTCCAGCAGGACTTCGTAGCACTTCATCCGCACGGCGGCCGAAATATCGTCGCTCTTGGTTTCGCCCACCAGGGGATGGACCAGAAGGCCGTCCACCATTTCCAGGGCGCATTTCTGAATGTATTCGTGTGCCCGGTGAATCGGATTTCGAGTCTGGAATCCGACGACGGTGCTCCAGCCCTTGTCCTTGAAGTGCTGTCGGGTGACGATCGGGTCAAGGCGGAAATCGTTGAATTCGCGGTGCTCGACCCGCTTCAGGACGCTGACCTTTCCTCCCAGCAGGATCTCTCCTTTTGAATACAGATAGGCAACGCCTGGATGGCTTTCCTCCCGGGTCCTGTACACCCATTCGGCCTCGAGGCCCTTGTCACGCCGATATATTTCCTCCAGGTGCAGGATGGCCAGGGCGTCTCCTTGCGGATCGACGAGGAGGATATCCTGCCCTTCTCGAAAGCCCTTGGCTTGTTCGGGCGTTACGGCCAGGGTAACCGGAATACTCCAGATCAATCCGTCGGATAGCCTCATCTCGCGAACGACTCTTTCATAGTCCCTGCGGAGCATGAATCCCTGCAGCGGGCTGAATGCCCCGTTGGCGATCAGTTCAATATCGGAGACTTCGTGGTTGTTCAGATGGATCCGCGGGAGTGATTCGCAGCGCTTTTGCCAGGAAGATCGTTGCGCTGGATCCAGGTGTCGGTTGATCAGGGTTCCCCCGTGCGGCCTCGGCTGTTGTGACATGCTATATCCTCATCGGTTCGTATGGTTTTCAGAAGGTTAGTACGATATCGGCCTCGTTCATTTCTTCAAGCAGGAATGAGGTAAGGCCTTTCATTTGGTCGATCTCAGGGATCAAATCCTCCTGCTTGACCCCGCAAATGGCCATCGATGACGTGCAGACGAAAAACTTGACGTCCCCCTTTGATTTGACCTCTGCAAACGTTTTTTCAAGATCATCCAGTTTTTCCCTCTTGAGATTTTCGATGATCTCTGATTCATGCCCTGCAAATGCCGAGGAAAGGTTCATTTCCTTGATATGGCGGCGGGATACCTTCAATACGGCGGCGTCCCTGAAGAAGATCCGAACCGAGATATCCGAGGCCGAGGCGGCCATCGTCAGTGTGCAGACCTGAACCAGGTTGTTAAAGCTTCCCGTACTCACCACCAGGGCTAATTTCTTGACCATGTGTCCTCCCGCGTTTGAATCCCCAACGCCGGTCTCCCGGAACCGTTCCTGCCAACCGGCCTCTAGGAACCGGCAAGTATCTCATAAGAGCCTTCCCCGTGATCAGGCTCCCCGCGCGGAGCGCTTGGATCCTCCGCCGGAGTCCCGGGGCTTTCGGATTTACACCTTCTTCTCGATCAGCAGCCGGTAATGTGGGTCAAGATGCTCGTCCTCCCGGATGCTCTGTCCGTCGTCTCTGAGGCTTCTGGGGACGTTCTCATAGGCCTCGCCGGGATCGATCAGAAGCTCCAGCGTCTCTCCGACCTCCATCGTTTCAAGCTTGAGCTTGGCCTTGACATAATTCATCGGGCACTTCACCCCGCGAAGATCCATCCGGGCGGTCGGGCCCGCCGAGACGGCTTGTTCCTGAGGAGGGCCCGCGGCGGCGGGATGCCCGTCGGAGTCGCCCTGGATGCGAAGCTTGGCATCCATCCGCTGAAATGCGTTCCTGCACTCCTCGATCAGCTGCCGGGCGGCCTCCACGTACTCCCGCCCGATCGCGGCAGTTGGATTTCCCTGGTGCAGCCTTCGGGTTTGGCTTTCATAACCCGCCAGGGTTTCTGAGCCGACGATGCCGCTTGCGACCGTCTTCTCCTTGAAGGATTTGAGCACCTCTTCATTGCTGACCGGGTCGATGCCCTCCAGGACCAGCAGCCCCCTGGCGGCGGCCACCACGGCCAGATCGGCCCGTGTAATCGCGTCAAACGGTTTGTCCTTCTGAAGCAGGACGTTCGCATTGGCCAACTCGTATTTGCTGTCCTCGAAATTCTGCTCGATCATGTCCACGACACCGCCGGCGCATTCTCCCGCCCCGGCGTCCCGCAGCTCGTAATCCTCCTGCTCTCCCCAGTCATAATACATTTCCTTGTTCCCCTCATACGCGGGGAGTGTCGTGTACGGTTGAAGGATTTCACGGAATTTGGCCTTGCCGGTCCTGTCGACGAAATCAAAGAAGCTTTCGCCTTCCCGGCGGTGCTCGCGGTAGAGCCCGATGATCTTTTTGGCCACCTCAGGAACCTGTTTGGCCGGGAACCGCAGGCTCAGCTGGTGACCGAAGCTCACTTCTCCATTCCGGATCCGTCCCCCCAGGTGGAGCTGATAGGCGGGGACGAGCCGCCCCATGACCTTATGGCCCATGCCGTGAAAACCGATCGAGGCAATATGGTGCTGCGCGCAGGAGTTGGGACATCCGCTTACCTTGATGTTGAGCCCCTTGAGGTCATCAGCCTCTCCCTCGCCGTTCTCGAATACCCGGGTCAGTTCCAGTCCCAGTCCCTTGGAGCCCGTAATGCCGAGTCCGCAGGTATCGGTACCCGGGCAGGTCACGA
>CAYGBP010000029.1:14372-15924 GCA_964348105.1 uncultured Nitrospirota bacterium | reverse complement strand
TTTAAGATCGTCGGGAGTTTCGCCAGGCGGGAACAATTCGGCCAACGCCCTTGCCAAACCTTTGGATGAGGTGATGCCGAGTCCGCAGGTATCGGTACCCGGACAGGTCACGACATCACCGATGGATTCGGCGAGGGGCGTGTCCAGTCCGCATGCCTGAAGGGCTTCATAGACCCCCGCCAGGTCCGCCTCCGACACCCACCGGAGAACGGCGTTCTGCTGAGCCGAAAAACGGATCTGGCCGTGCGCATAACGATCGGCGATATCCGCCAGG
The DNA here is from genome assembly GCA_964348105.1 of uncultured Nitrospirota bacterium. GTDB lineage: Bacteria > Nitrospirota > Nitrospiria > DATECO01 > DATECO01 > CAYGBP01. The sequence continues at coordinate 15,650 of CAYGBP010000029.1, read as the reverse complement.
GAGCGCATCTGGGCAGAGGACATGTCGCCGATGATCAGGCGGACCTGGACGATCCGGTATCCCGCCTGTTTCTGGGGCATGGCGTTTGTCTTGAGCCATCGCTCATACCGGGTGTCTCCGCGGTGGCCGTTGCCGTTGCGCGGGTGAACGGGCGGATTGCCATTCGGCGCCGGTTCTTCCCGGGGGAGTGGCACGGCATAGGCCTCGGCGCTCCGGGTTTCCTTGATGAACTCGTACTCTTCCCGATACAGTTGGTAGAATCGCTCGAAACCTATTTTTTCGATCAGAAACTTCATCCGCGCCGTGCTTCGATTCTTGCGGTTTCCATGCCGGTTAAAGACGCGCACCACCGCTTCGCAGACGGCGAGAAAATCCTGAAGATCCACGAATTCTTCCAGGAGGTAGGGCTTTTTCGGGCTGGGGCCCAGCCCGCCTCCCACCGTCATCCGGAATCCCGGGATCTCGGCCCCGACATCCTTTTTCTTCACGGCCGTTAATCCGATGTCGTGAATCGGGGTGAGCGCGGCATCCCGCTCGCAATCCGAGAAAGCGATCTTGAATTTTCGGGGCAGGTTCTCACAAACGGGATTTCGGAGAAATAACCTGAAGGCCGCCATGGCGTAAGGGGTGACGTCGAACACCTCGTCCGGACAGACGCCCGTATTCGGGCTGGCGGTGACATTTCGCACCGTGTTGCCACAAGCCTCGCGTGTGGTGAGTCCCACCCGGGCCAGCTTGCGCATGATCTCGCCGACCCGCTGGAGTTGGATAAAATGCAGCTGCAGGTTTTGCCGCGTGGTGACATGGCCGATGCCCCTGGAGTCTTCATCCGCAATATCCGCCAGACAGCGCAGCTGCGTGGCCGTCAGGCCACCGAAGGGGATCTTGACCCGGACCATTTGAACACCTTCCTGCCACTGCCCGTAGATCCCGTGCTGCAAGCGGAAACGGCGGAAGACTTCGGGATGGATTTCACCCTTCAAGAAGCGTTGGGCCTCGGCCTCAAAGCGCTGGATCTCCTCCCGGATTTCTCCGGGGATCGCCTCCGATACCTCTTGAAGGTTGCCGAGTTTTTTCGTGTCCATGTGGTGCTCCTCTTTACCCGATTGATTTAGGATTGATTCTTGGGGGCCCCATGAAGCCCGCACTCCTTGTGCTGTGGACTTTCCCACCACCATCGCCCGGCCCGGATATCCTCGCCCGGCTGGATGGCGCGCGTACAGGGCGCGCATCCGATGCTCGGAAATCCCTGGTCATGGAGTTTGTTGTAGGGGACCC
>CAYGBP010000029.1:8912-14362 GCA_964348105.1 uncultured Nitrospirota bacterium | reverse complement strand
TAATCCCAGACCTGCTCCTCGGTCCAGTCAATGAGGGGGTTGAGCTTGAGCAGTCCCCCATGCCCCTTGTCCAATTCGGCTAGGGTCATGCTCGATCGCGTCACGGACTGGGCGCGGCGGAGCCCGGTGAACCAGGCCCGGACCCCCTGCAGGGCCCTGCCGAGGGGCTCTACTTTTCGCACACCGCAGCATTCCTTTCGATTCTCGATGCTCTCGTAAAAGAGATTCATGCCCTTGGCCCTGACCATCTTTTCCACCGCATCCTGCCGCGGGAAGTAGATCTCGATCTCGACGCCGTATTTCGCCCGGACCTCATCCATGACGTTATAGGTCTCCTGATGCAGCCTGCCGGTGTCCAGGCAGAAGATGCGAGGGGAGGGATGGATCTTCGTGATCATGTCCACCAGGGCGACGTCCTCCAGCCCGAAGCTGCAGGCTAGCGTCACTTCAGCGTGATATTGGTCCAGCGCCCATCGGATCACCTCCTGCGGGGATTTTCCGTTCAGGTCGCGGTTGATGGCCGTGAGCTCCTCTTCTGATAGGGTCGGGATCGTGGTGTCTTGCTGCTGCGTGGGCTTCAATGCGTTCTCCTTTCATGCCGTTGCCTCCCGATCCGTCATAGGCGGTCGGGGATGCTTGCATTGGTTGATATTTTCGTCGGACTGCGAAAAACTGATAGAGCAGGACAAAGTCGATCAGGGCGGTCAGGACCAAAACGGTGTAGGCCGCGGGACTGGCCAACAGCCCCAACTCGATCAGAACCCGGGAAAGTCCGAATCCCACCACCCAGGCGTCGAAGCTCATGCAGATCCGCCGGAAGGTTTCGGCGTTCACATGCTTGATGATCAACGTGCCCAACGGGATTCCGATCACGACGCTGGGGATGATCAGATACAACAACTGGGTTGAGGCCGCGCTGTAAAGACCCAGGAAATAATAGGCCGTCGCGGTCAGGGTCGTTTCGGTGACCCGGATCAGGCCCAGGGCGGCCCGAAAATCCCTCTTCTCGTAGCCCTGATTGTTGAACATCAGGGCGAGCGGCGGGCCCGAGATGGTGGTGACCGAATAGAGGATCCCGATCCCGCTCCCAAAGGGGACCCCTATGGCCCGCTCGGAATGAATGTAGCGCCGGATTCCCGCCGCCTGAAGGAAAATGAGGGGCAAGATGATGGTATAGGTCATGAATTTAACCACCCCGGGATTCACATGCGATAAGATCAAGCTCCCCACCACGACGCCTGGAATCAGCCCGTAAATAATGGGGAGGATCCGGCGCCAGACCTGCGGCACGCTCTGCCGATTCATGATGAGAACGTAGGCATTGATCGCCACCTCGATCAGGACGAGCGCGGGATTAATGACCCGATTCGTATAAAAGAGCAGGGCGACGGGCACCGTCAGGGACGAGAATCCGTGGCCGAGCGCGCCATTGACGGTCGCGGCCAGAAAGGTGATCAGGACGACGGTGATGACGGCTATTTCGGGCGACATCCGGTGGCCTCCGCCTGAAGTCTTCCTGATTGGGGTATGGGCATGGGTTGACGCATGATATCAGCAGTCCGATTTCGGCTCAGTTCACCCCGGACCAGGCCTGGCGGAGCATCTCCTGGCGGCGTTTGAGGTCGCGGGTCTTGTCGCACATTTCCTTTAGGTTAAAAGATTTCAAGACGTTATCCATGGCAGTCTGGATTTCCTGCCAGATGCCTCGAACGGCACAGACATTTTCCAGCGAGCAGTAAAAGTTTTCCTTGTCCGTGACGCATCCCCAGGTTCTGAAGGGCCCTTCGGTGATACTGATCACATCCCCGACCGTGATTTCTTCGGGATTTTTGGCCATGACATAGCCCCCGTGGGGTCCGCGCACGCTTCGGATCAGCCCCTCTTTCTTGAAAATCCCCACAATCTGCTCCAGGAACCGCCGCGGGATCAGCAGCTCCCTCGCCATGGTCTGGACCGGGACCGGGCCTTGGTCCTGGTGACAGGAAATGTAGAGCAATGCCAGGATCCCGTATTCACTCTTGTGTGAGAACCTCATTTCGTCCTCGGAAATTTAGACCCCTACGGAAGGAATTTGTAACTATTGTAACTAATTTATAAAAGTTCTATATCAATATTCCTACTAAGTTAGTAGGGTATTTAAATATTAAGTATAGGTGCTCCAAAATCCAAAGTCAAGGATTTTCTTTGCGAGCCCCTCTCCTTGTCTTTCGGGGCCGGGTATGGTAATTTAAGGCTGTAGGAGCTGCACATTTGGAAGGCTTCTGGCCTAAACTCTTCTTCATATTTGTCCTGATCCTGGCGAATGGTTTTTTCGCCTGTGCCGAAATCGCCGTCATTGCCGCCAAGCGCACACGAATCAAGCAGTTGATGGATGAGGGGAACCGGGCGGCCAAAATCGTACACCAACTTCAGGGCGACCCGGATCGATTTTTCGCCACCGTTCAGGTGGGCATCACCATGGTGGGCGCACTGGCGGGTGCCATCGGCGGTGTGGCCGCCGTGGAAGGCCTGAAGCCCGTTATCGAAAAGATTCCCTACGCCGCCATCCAGCAGGGCTCCGAGGCGATTGCCCTGGGAATGGTGGTGGTCCTGATCACCTACCTCTCCCTGATCCTCGGAGAGCTTGTTCCCAAGTCCCTTGCCTTCCGGTATGCCGAAGGGATCGCCCTGTGGGTGGCCATGCCGCTGGATCTGTTATCCAGGCTAAGCTCCGGGGTCATCAAGATGCTTACCTTCAGCAGCCGAATGATCCTGAAGCCATTCGGGGCCTCGATGCCCTTCGAGCGGCCCTTCATCTCGGAGGAAGAGGTCCGGCTGCTGCTGCAGGAGGCCAGGGAACGGGGCCTTTTCAGTCGAACCGAGCAGGAGCTGATCCACAGCGTGTTCGAGTTTACGGACATCTCGGTTCGCGAGGTGATGGTCCCCCGGCCCAAGATCCATGCCATCCAGGTGGACACCCCCAATGAGAAGGTGGTCCAGTACATGGAGGAGAACAAGTTTTCAAGATACCCCGTCTATGGCAAGGCGATGAGCGATATCCTGGGCGTGGTCTACTTCAAGGACTTCCTGGGTGCCCTGGCCAAAAAACAGCAGATCGTTTTGCGGGAACTGCTCCACCCGGTCTATTACGTCCCGGAGACGATGAAGATCAGCCACCTCCTCAAAGAACTGCAACGCCGGCGCATGCAGATGGCGATCGTCATCAACGAATACGGCAGCGTCGAGGGGTTGGTGACGATGGAGGACCTGATCGAGGAAATCGTGGGCGAGATTCACGATGAGTACGATGCCGAAGAGCGTCCGGTCGAACGCCTCAAGGACGGTTCGCTGGCGATCGACGCCTCGCTCTCAATCCGCGATCTTCGTGAAGATTACGGCCTGCAGATACCGGAATCGAGCGATTATGAGACGCTGGCCGGGTTCGTCCTGGCCCAGCTGCAGGATATGCCGAGAGTCGGAGAGATCATTCAGCTAGGGGAGCATAAATTCACCATTGTCGACATGGACGGGAGGCGGATCGTCAAGGTCAAGGTGGAGAAGATCCCGTTGCTGATGACCAAGGGGCCGACGCAGGCCTAGCGCCCTTCGCTGCCCACCCGTTGTCGATAATCCATCCTCAGCATCCGGGCGATCGGCCCGACGCGACCTGTCCCGACCTTTCGCCTCCGGGCGGTCCGGCCGATCCCGAAGATCCGGACGACCGGCATGATCTCCAACGAGGTGTTGGTCAGAAAGCATTCCTCCGCTTTCAACAGCTCTCCCGGGCCGAAATGCCCTTCGCGGGACTGGATTCCGCGGGCGCGGGCCAGCCCGAGGACTACGTCGCGGGTGACGCCCCGCAAAATATCGCAATCTGTGGCGGGGGTATACAGCCTTCCCCCCCGAACCCAGAACAGGTTGCTCGTGGTGCCCTCCGACAGCCTCCCTGCCGTATCCAGCAGAACGGCTTCGAATGCGCCGGCGGCCTCGGCCTCGGCCCGTGCCAGCACGGCCCAGAGATAATTCAGTGACTTGATGCGGGAGCTCACCGCCGTCGAAGGCGGTTTTCGCCGGCGGCTCAACAGGATCGAGACCCCGCGTCGGTAAAGCGCCTGCGGGTGACCGGAGAAAGGGCGTGCGGTCACCAGGACCGTGGGTTTGGCCTTCCCCTTCCACGCCAGACCCGGTGATGCCGGTCCGCGGGACACCGTGATGCGGATGAAGGCGTTTCGCAGACGGTTGGCCTCCAGGACCTGATACAGGATCCGGGACCATCGACGGGCCGAGGAGGGCAGCGGGATGCTCACCGCGCTGGCGGAGGCCAGCAGCCGCTGGATGTGGGCCTTCTCCCTGAAGATGCTTCCGTCGTAGGCGCGAAGGGATTCAAAGACGCCGTCCCCGTAAAGGAAACCACGGTCATGGACCGACAGGACGGCAAGCCGTGACGGGAGCAGTCTGCCGTTCAGGTAAACCCGCGAGTCGTTCCCGGCGCGGAGGCTCATTTCCGGGCTGGGTGGAGGGCAGTTTGCCCGATGGCCTGGAGCATTGCCTGGGCCTTGTGAAGGCATTCCCGATATTCGCGGGCCGGATCCGAGTCGGCGACAATGCCGGCCCCGACCTGAAGGAAAGCCGTGTCGCCTTTGATCAATAGGGATCGGATGACGATATTCAGGTCCATGTCGCCGGCGAAGCTCACATACCCGATCGATCCTGTATAAAGTCCCCTGGATACGGGCTCCAGTTCCTCGATGATCTGCATGCAGCGCACCTTGGGCACGCCCGTGATGGTGCCCCCCGGAAAGACCGCCCGGATGATATCGGCACAATCAACGCCGCTGCGCAGCTCGCCTTGGATATTCGATACGATGTGCATGACGTGAGAGTAGGCCTCCGTGACCATGAATTCGTCCACCTTAACGCTTCCATAACGGCAGACCCGTCCAAGGTCGTTTCTTTCCAGGTCGACGAGCATGAGGTGCTCGGCGCGTTCCTTGGGGCTGGCGAGCAGTTCGGACTGCAGCCGGTTGTCCCGCCTGCGGGTCGACCCCCGCGGCCGGGTGCCGGCGATCGGCCGGGTTTCAACCCGCCCGCCTTCCACCCGAACCAGCCGCTCCGGGGATGATCCCACGACCTGGATCGAGCCCAGGTCGGCCAGCACGGCGAAGGGAGAAGGATTGATTCTCCGAAGCTCGGCATAGGTTGACAGGGGGGACGAGGCCGGGGCGGGTGCGGAGAAACGAAGGGATAAATTGGCTTGAAAGATGTCTCCGTTCGCGATGTAGCGCTGGCATCGCCGCACTCGATCCAGATAGCCTTCACGATCCAGATTGGCCGTGATCCTGCCCCTGGGCCTCAAGGTGGCCGCTGGGTCCCTCCGGGGATTCGGATCCAGCAGGCGCCTTCTGATCGATTCGATCCTTGAGCGGGCCCTTGCACCGGGCTCTTCAGACCGGCCTCCACCCCATGGAGCA
>CAYGBP010000029.1:4176-8808 GCA_964348105.1 uncultured Nitrospirota bacterium | reverse complement strand
GAGGTTCAGGTCATCGACGGCCTTTCGGGGAACGGACTCGAGCAGGTGCAGGAGATCATAGGACAGATAGCCGATCGCTCCGCCGAAAAAAGGGGGCAGACCGCGAGGGCGGGGCCGGGCATACCGGCTCGTCAGCGCCGAAAGCATTTGCAGGGGATCTCCCTTGATCGAAATCGTGCGGCCGAAACCCGTCAGCCGCATGATGAGGCCGCGGCTTTCCAGCGTGAGGAACGGGTCGAAGGCGACGAAGGAGTATCGGGCGGCCCGTTCCGGGCCGCTGACACTCTCCAGCAGGAAAGCGGGGGGCGATGGATTCAAACGGCGATAGATCTCAAGCGGCGTGAGATCGCCGAGACGAAATCTTTCATACGCAAGGGGGCGTTTTCCCGTCCCGGGAGGGCCCGACATCACTGGTGCCATGGGGAACGACTCCGAATACCGAATTATCATCCCAAGTCCTTTTTTTGTCAAGAGAATCCATCCGGGTGGCTTTGACAATCTTTGGGTGGGTGCTATACTTATTTTCAAAAACGCCAAAGACGGGAAAGGACCCATCCTTCATGGCCCTCGAAGCCACGGATCGAGCCGGAGACGGGCGGTTGGACTCCGGAAATCAGCAGGATCAGAGCACCGATCGAGAGGCCCTGCGCTCCGCAAAGGAGCTGATCCAGTTTCTGATCAAGACCACACGGACCCTTCGAATCTATCTTCACAACAATCCCATCCATCAGCGGTTCATCTCCGAGTTGAAGGAAAAGTTCGAGCAGCACCTCGACCGTTATGGTGACCTGAAAATCAGGGTTCGCCAGCACGAGCTCGTCATGGAACAGGAGGTGCTGTACGAAAACCAAAACCGGATGGAAAGCATCGCTTTCCGGCTTTATATCGACGGCATCCGCCAGATCGCCTTTCATCCGGGCCTGGAACAGAACGAGATTGTGGATTTTCTGGAGGCTATCGGCAAAGATTCGGGACAGATTCTGCCCGACGATGACGTGGCCACGCTCCTCTGGGAGAAGGGCCTCAAGCATATCACCTACCAGGTGGCCGAGGATTATCAGCAACAGCTGCGCATCGAGCTGGGGCCGCAGGACGAAGGAAGGATTTCCGGAGCCCTGCAAACCGAGCTGCAGGCCGGCCCGGAGACCACGAAGGACGAGATGGCCACCGACATGGGGCAGGGCCTCATGTCGGGCGAAACGAAATACCAGGACCTGGCCTACACCGCCATCTACACGCTCTCGCAAGAGGAGGTGGCCAAGCTCAAGCATGAGATGCAGACGGAGGAGGATCAGGATCTCCTGGCGGAGCTGATCCAGATCCTCATGGCCATCCTGGAGATCGAAAAGGAGTCCAACAGCTTCAGGGAGGTGATCAAGCTCCTTCAGGAGATGCTGGACCTGATGATTCATCGCGGAGACTTTTTCCACGCACGCCGGATCATGGAGGTGTTCTGGGAGCTTCAGTCCCCCGCCCGCCAGATGGGTGAGGAAATGGTGCGGATCGCGCGCGAGGCGGTGGACTGGGCGGGGGAGGGGGACCGCATCGATCGGCTTCGCAGCGTGTTGAATTCCGAGGAAACGAAGGATCTAGACCATTTATATGCCTATTTAATTCTCCATAATAAGAACGCGATCTCCCCTTTGATCAACCTGCTGGGCTCGCTAAGCCGGATGAAATCCAGACGGATCCTTTGCGAGGCCATGATTGAATTGGCCCGCAATGACGCGGCGACACTCATCGGCCGCCTTCGCGACCGCAAATGGTATGTGGTGCGAAATATCGTCTATATCCTGGGCAAGATCGGCAATGAGCAGGCGGTGGATCCGCTCGTAGCGGCCATTCGCCATCCGGAAGCCAGGGTCCGAAAGGAAGTGCTCAGGGCCTATGAGTTATTGCCCGGGCCGCGCGCCAAGTCATATCTGCTGCGTTTTCTAAAAGATCCCGACAGCTCAATCCGTATTCTGGCGGCCAAGAGTGCCGCCCAGTTCAATATCGCGGGGGCCGCCGAGCAGATTCTGGAGTGCATTAATGCCGCCGGGTTCGAGGCGCTGGATCTTTACGAGAAGAAGGAGATGTTCGATGCCTTGGGGCGGGTCGGGGGCAAGTCCATCGTCCCGCACATGGAAAAGATCCTGAAGCGCTCCGCATGGTTCCGATGGCATAAGGGAAGAATCGAGGAGCTGAAGCTATGCGCCGTGATCGCTTTGAAGCGGCTCAAGGGTCCGGAGGCGATCGCGGTGCTCAAGCAAGGTCTCGCGCTGAGAAACAAAACCGTACGCGACGCCTGTGCCCGGGTCTTGAACGAACTGCAGGCAGCGAGGAGCTAACGTGGAACGAAATCAGAGAGAAGACACCCAGACCCGGGCCGCCGCCGAGCTCACCGGCCAGCTGGGCAAGCAGCTCATTAACAAGATTTTCATCCTGATGAAGACGGCCCAGATTCATGAGATCGGGAATGTTGCCGTAAACCAGACGGTACAGCAGGTGGTGGGAATCATCAATAATCTGCAGAATCATTGCGGCGTGGACACGTCCATTCAGGTCGAAGATGACAGTATCGTGGTCAACGATACGAAGCTGAAGATGGATATCGAGGGATTTATCAGCTTCATCGCGGTGATCGAGGAGTTTAAAAAGCGGCTGATCGGTGAGGTCATCTTCAAGCAGGTCGAGGGCGGTGAAAGCCTCAAGCGGTTTGTCTGGGCGCTGGTCAGTGTGGATCCCAAGGGCCCCGAGCCGTTTGAGGCCCTGAAATCCGAAATGGGAAAGCAGGGAATCACGGGAATCGATATTGAGCCGATGGAGGCGCCCGAGGAGCGGATCGTCGAGGTATCGACCGATACAAAACAACGCGCTCAGAACACCTATTTCAGAACGGTCAGCATCGTCGCCGAGGTGATGGACAGCGTGAAGCTCAGGCAGTCCGTCAGCCTGCGAAAATCGAAACGGCTGGTCCAGGGGCTGGTGGACTTGATCCTCCAGGATGAGACCACGATCCTGGGTCTGACCACGATTCGAAGCCATGACGAATACACCTACAGCCACTGCGTCAACGTGGGCATCCTGGCGATGGCCGTCGGCCAGCGATTGGGATACAACCGCAAGCAGTTGACCGAGCTTGGCCTCGCCGCCATTTTTCACGATATCGGCAAATCCGATATCCCGCTCGAGATCCTCAACAAACCCACCGAATTCACCGAGGAAGAATGGAAGATCATGAGACGACACCCCATCCTGGGCGTCAAGCATCTGGTGAAGCTCAAAGGGCTGGACCCCCTGGCCATCAAGATCATCATCGGGGGATTCGAGCATCATCTCAATTATGATCTGTCCGGCTACCCGAAGTTGAGCACCAAACGGGATCTGACCCTTTTTGGGCGGATCATCAGCCTGGTGGATTGCTACGATGCCCTGACCTCCTCACGGGTCTACAACCGGATTCCCTTCCCGCCGGACAAGGCCCTGAAGTTCATGCTCTCGAAGACGGGAAAGGCGTTCGATCCGTTGCTGATCAAGGTCCTGGTCAACTGCCTGGGAATCTATCCACTCGGCTCACTGGTGATCCTGGACACGGGTGAGATGGCCGTGGTGATTCAGACCAACCCCGAGCCGGAAAAAGCCGATTGCCCCAAGGTGAAGCTGATCACCGACAGGCAAGGCCGTGAGATCAATGGACCGATCCTGGACCTGGGCCCCCCGGGGCCGGATTCCCACCCACCTCCCAAGATTGCAAGGACGGTGGATGCCCACAAACACCGGATCGATGTAGGCCGGTATTTTTTGTAAAAAATGGGTTGACAGCCTGTTTCCCGTTATGCTATAGTTAGATTCGAGCCATTAAGGCAAACCCTTATTAAAAAACAAGGATTTGGCGGTGGCTTTTTTAAATATCCTTAAATCCGACTAAAAAGGTCGGAGATCAAATTGATCGGCATAGGCTCAATCGAAAAGGCCCGCTGATGCTCAAACTGTCGAAAAAGATTGATTACGGGTTAATGGCGATCCATTACATGGTGATTCATAATAGCGAGTCGGTCGCCAACACAAAGCAGATCGCGGAGGAATACAACATTCCGGTCGAGCTGTTGGCCAAGGTCCTGCAAAAGCTGGCCAAAAAGGGGTTGATCGTCAGCCAGAACGGCCCGAAGGGGGGCTACTCGCTCGGCAAGGCCCCCAACCGGATTACCGTCGCCGAGGTGGTGGAGGCGATCGAAGGCCCGATCCGCATCGCGGACTGCTACAAGATGGATGGGTGTCTTCAGATGGCGCGTTGCAGCATCCGAACCCCCATCGAGAAGATTCAAAGCAGCATCATCGAGCTGTTGGATAAGATGACGATGGCGCAGATTAACTACCCTGAAAGCTCCCAGGCCGGAGTTTCGAAATCGTAATCGCGGGAGGAGTCAAGCTATGAGCGTGAAGTTGCCAATTTACATGGATCATCATTCAACGACGCCGACGGATCCGAAGGTGGTGGAGGCCATGTTGCCATACTTCACCGAAAAGTTCGGAAATGCGGCCAGCCGCAACCACGTCTTCGGCTGGGAGGCAGAGGAAGCGACCGAAAAGGCCAGACAGCAGATCGCCGACCTGATCCATTGTGATCCGAAAGAGATCATCTTTACCAGT
>CAYGBP010000029.1:2594-4120 GCA_964348105.1 uncultured Nitrospirota bacterium | reverse complement strand
GGTGACCTACCTTCCCGTGGGCCAGGACGGTATCGTGGAACCGGACGAGGTGAAGAAGGCGATCACCGACCGGACGGTTTTGATATCGATCATGATGGCCAATAATGAAATCGGCGTGATCCAGCCCGTGGCTGAGATTGGCAAGATCGCCAAGGAAAAGGGGATTTATTTTCACAGCGACGCCACCCAGGCAGTCGGAAAAATCCCGGTCGACGTCCAGGCGCTTGGGATCGATCTGATGTCCTTTACGGCCCACAAGATCTACGGCCCGAAGGGAATCGGCGCCCTGTACGTTCGCAAGCGAAACCCGAGGGTGCGTCTCTCGCCCATGATCGACGGCGGAGGGCATGAGCGCGGGATGCGATCCGGGACGCTGCCGGTGCCGCTGGTGGTCGGTTTCGGGAAGGCCTGTGAGATCGCGCAGGAGGTGATGGGTGAGGAATCGGACCGTCTGGCCGGCCTGCGCGACCGTCTGCAGGAAGCGATTTATAAGAATCTGGATGAGGTGTATCTGAATGGACATCCCACCCAGCGGCTTCCTCACAACCTGAATATCAGCTTCGCCTATGTCGAAGGGGAATCGCTCTTGATGGGGCTCAAGGAGATCGCGCTGTCTTCCGGCTCGGCCTGCACCTCGGCCACCCTGGAGCCTTCCTATGTGCTCAGGGCGCTGGGGGTGGGATCCGATCTCGCGCATTCCTCCATCCGGTTCGGCCTGGGCCGCTTCAACACGGAGGAGGAGGTTGACTACGTGGGCGGCCGGATGGTTGAGGTCGTCAGAAAGCTTCGGGAGATGTCCCCCCTGTATGAAATGGCCAAGGAAGGGGTGGACTTAAAATCGGTCGAATGGAAGAGGGATTGAGCTCGGATCGCCTGGCAGGGTCGTTTCGATTCTGGAGAGAAGAAGGGAGAAGAGAAAATGGCATACAGTGACAAGGTGGTGGACCATTACAACAATCCGCGAAACGTCGGCAGCCTGCCGAAGGACGACAAGGATGTCGGCACCGGGATCGTCGGCGCGCCGGAGTGCGGAGACGTCATGAAGCTGCAGATCAAGGTTCAGGACGGCGTCATCGTGGATGCCAAGTTTAAGACCTTTGGCTGCGGGAGCGCCATCGCCAGCTCCAGTCTGGCCACCGAATGGATGAAGGGAAAGTCGGTGGAAGAGGCCGGCAAGATCAAGAATACGGACATCGTGAATGAGCTGCGATTGCCGCCGGTCAAGATCCATTGCTCGGTGCTGGCCGAAGACGCCATCAAGGCCTCGTTGGCCGATTACCAGAAAAAACAGGCAAAGTCGGACCAGGGCGAGGGTGCGGCCGGAACGGTCGCCGCGGAGAAGAAGGGTTAAAGGCAATCTGCGGCAGAAAGGAGGTTGAACGTATGAGCAACGTAACCGAACAGGTGGTACAGCTGACACCCAGCGCCATCAAGGAGGTCAAACGCCTATTGCAGGCCCAGGGCAAGCCTGAAGCCATGCTGAAGGTGGGCGTGAAGGGCGGTGGCTGTTCAGGGATGACCTACAC
>CAYGBP010000029.1:1093-2564 GCA_964348105.1 uncultured Nitrospirota bacterium | reverse complement strand
GGGCCGCCACGACCGGGTCTTCGAGGTGGACGGATTGCGGGTCGCGGTTGACGCCAAGAGCGCCCTCTATCTCCAGGGCACGACCCTGGATTTCCATGATTCACTGGAGGAGTCGGGATTCAAGTTTATCAACCCCAATGCCAAGGAAAGCTGTGGCTGCGGGACATCTTTCTCGGCGTGAAAAATGACTTCGGGTGCGAGGGAGAGCGGCGTGGAGGTTGAAACGGACGAGAAGAAGGCGTGCTGGAGTTGCGGGTCCCGGATGGACCTGTCCGAGACGCTCTGCCCGTCCTGCGACCGGATTCAGCCCTATCCGAAGGGTACGGACTATTTTGCCGCGATGGGCCTGAGGCGACTCCTCAAGATCGATCTGAAGGATTTGGAAGGCCGCTTCTACCATTTGAGCCGCCGGTTTCATCCTGATTTTCACCATCAAAAGGACAAGGTGGAGCAGGACATCAGCCTCGACAACTCCGCATTGTTGAACAGGGCCTACCGGACTCTCAAAGATCCTTTTTCCAGAGTGGAATACCTCGTTCTGCTCGAGCAGGGGGAAAAGGAGATTACGGCGCAGGTTCCGAAGGAATTTCTCGAGGAAGTTTTCGAGCTGCAGGAAACGCTGGATGAATTCAAATCCGCGAAAGATCCCGCAGCCAGAGAACGCTTGCAGGCAAGCCTGAAAGAATCGATGGGCATGCTTGAAGGGCGACTCGCGGATCTCGAGGCAGGCCTCTTCGCGATGTTCGGGGAATGGGACGGCATCATTTCCGAGTCCCAGCGACCTGCAGGCAAGGACGAAAGGCATTCCCTGCTTCAAAGAATGCGAGAAAGCCTTTCCTATAGAACCTACTATAAGAACCTCATCCTAGATATTGAGCACCTGCTGCAGGGTAACGTGGATCGCCGACCGATTCGGCATTAATTCCCTGCGCGGGCGAACCGGCCTCTGAGAGGCGGGATTCATTTTCTGCCCGGCCTACCGGGAAGGCTTTGCGCGGTTGCGTGAGCGGACGCCGCCCCGGGCAGGTTCGGCGGGTATAGGGGGGATCGTTATTTTGGGAAACTCGCAAACCAAGATCGTGGGCATCGATCTGGGCACGACCAACAGCCTGATCGCTTACATGGATGGTGATCAGCCCAAGGTGATCACGGACGAATCCGGGAGGGCGATGGTCCCTTCGGTGGTCAGCTTTGGGACGGACGGTATCCTGGTGGGCGATGCCGCCAAGGCGATGCGGGCCACCAACCCCAAGCAAACTGTTTACTCGATCAAGCGGCTGATGGGCAAGGGGCTGGCCGACCTGAAGGATGAAATCGATTTGATTCCCTATCCGGTGGCCGAACCCCGTCCAGGCGTGGTGCAGGTGCAGATCGGGGAGTCTTCCTACACGCCCCCCGAGGTCTCGGCCATGATTCTGAAGGAGCTGAAGCGTCGCGCCGAAAAGGCGCTGGGGTGGAAAGTTAAGCAGGC
>CAYGBP010000029.1:0-1083 GCA_964348105.1 uncultured Nitrospirota bacterium | reverse complement strand
GTCCCCGCCTATTTTAACGACAGCCAGCGCCAGGCCACGAAGGATGCCGGCAAGATCGCGGGTCTGGAGGTCTTGAGGATTATCAATGAGCCCACGGCGGCGTCTCTCGCGTACGGGCTGCAGCGGAAGAAGGAAGGCATCGTCGCGGTTTATGATCTGGGCGGGGGAACCTTCGACATCTCGATCCTGAAGCTGAAGGAAGGGATCTTCGAGGTCCTTTCGACGAACGGGAATAGCCACCTCGGCGGGGATGATTTTGACCAGAAAATCATGGGGTCGGTGCTCAAGGAGATGCAGGCCGCGCTCGGCCCGCGATATCAGGCGACTCCCGAGCTTTTGCAGGTCGTGAGGGTGGAGGCGGAGCGGGCCAAGGCCCGCCTGTCCGACGCGGAGGAGACGCAGATCGTGATTCCCGAAAGAGATGCCCGTCCCGAATTTCACCGGAAGATTACCCGCCTGGAGATGGAGACCCTGATCGCAGACCTGGTGGAAAACACCCTGGCCCCCTGCCGTCAGGCCTTGGCGGACGCCAAGCTCAAGCCCCAGGAGGTGGATGAGGTGGTCCTGGTCGGGGGCTCGACGCGGGTTCCGATGATCCGACGCAAGGTGGAGGAGCTGTTCGGCAAATGCCCCCACAGCGAGTTGAACCCGGACGAGGTTGTGGCGCTCGGCGCGGCGGTCCAGGCCGATATCCTGGCCGGGGGGATCAAGGATATGCTGCTTTTGGATGTCGTCCCCCTTTCGCTGGGGATTGAGACCCTCGGCGGGGTGATGAGCGTCTTGATTTCCAGGAACACCACGGTGCCCACGACCGCCAAGGAATATTTCAGTACGTCGGTCGACGGACAGACCTCCGTGGATATCCATATCCTGCAAGGGGAGCGCGAGCTGGTGGCGGATAACCGCAGCCTGGCCCGATTGCTGCTCACGGAGATCGATCCGATGCCGGCGGGCGCCCCTCGGATCGAAGTGATCTTCATGATTGATGCCAACGGCATGCTTAATGTGACGGCCAAAGAACTTCGCAGCGGCAAGGAGGCCTCCCTGGAGGTCAAGCCGACCTACGGCCTGACGGAATCCGAA
>CAYGBP010000028.1:18222-26651 GCA_964348105.1 uncultured Nitrospirota bacterium | reverse complement strand
ATGAGCGTATCAACGTCCTTTTCCAGTTTTTGGCCACTCCAGATCTCCTTGGTCTCCACCTCGACATGCACCATTTGCACCTTATCCTTGATGCCGTCGATTCCCCGTAACACGTCGTATGCCCCGCCTTCCACACCAACCCAAAGCGCGATTTCCGGCAGAGACTTTTCCGATCCTAGGTATTCGTCCAGGCGAATCGCCGCGATCTTCCGGGCTTCGGAAGCGATGCTCCCGGCCACCCTTTCGTGAATGGAGCTGGCCCCCCGACGCCATTGCCCATTGGCCCCCTCCCCGAGGGTTTCAACATGGAAAGAAATGGTTACAGCCTTATCCGACACCGCCCGATTGACGACTTCGATCCGGTGAGCCTCCAGGCGCGGATCGTCGCGCATGACTCCGAAATTGCGCGGATTCGCCTCGAATGCAATCATTCTGGCATGCGGAAGAATGGGCTGGAAGAGAACCGACTCCGATCCATCCAGCGCGCCCACATCACAAACGAGTCCGGGCGAAAACCGTTTCAAGAGGAGAGGGAACAGGATTTCAGTTTAAAGCAGTGCGGGAATCGTGTTGAGACCTGTAAGCATGCCTCTCGGAATCGGCCGACTCGGCGAATGGCTCAATTATTTTGAAAAACTGAAAAAAGGAGAGCTATTCGATACCGGAAAAATACCTGAGAACGTCCGACACCGAAAGCACGCCGATGATGGTATTGTCCTCGGTCACGGCCAGATGGCGGATCCCCTTGCTCTTCATGAGCCGAACCGCCTCCTGCAACGGCTCATTGTCCTCGATCGAAATGACCGGCCGGCTCATGCACTTTTTTACACGGGTCGCCTCGGGGTCGAGGCCCTGCGCGACGCCCTTGCGGCTCAGATCGGTATCGGTGATGATGCCCACATACCGCTTGCCGTCATCCACAAGAAGGGATCCCACCTTGTACTTTTGAAGAAGCCTGCCCGCCTCCTTCAGGCTTGCTTCGAGGTGGATGCTCCTGACTTCGTGGGACATGTAATCCGCGACGGTGGGTTCCTGCGTCATGGAAAGGTCGCCTGGTTTCACACGGGAGGGAATTTTTCCGGCCGCCCCCCCTCCTGCCGATTCCACCCCCAGCATATCGATCTTTTCAAGGCCTGTCAATCATGGTGGTCCGACATCCAGGCTGCCGGTCGTTTTTTCGGTCTTGGAACCCGTCGAGGTTCCGCAGACCGCGCACCGGTAATCATAGAGGTTTCCATCGGGCAGGACCAGGAGCAGGAACTCCCGCGTCGGCGTGGCCTGTCGGCATTTCGGGCAGTATAGGGCCGAGGCATTGAGCCGCTCGAACTGTCGTCCGGTCCCCGCCTGCCCGCTTCGGGCGCCGGGCGGCGGAGCCGGGGGGAATTTACCCCTATTCGGTGGACGATGGCGCATCAATAAATTTTATGGAGGGGGACCGAAAAAGTCAAGAATCGCGCCCTGTACAGGGCCCGCGGCTTGACCGAGCCGCACGAGATGCTATCCTTGTAATGGGGGATATGAGGGGGGGGTTGGCGTTGTTTGCGGTGAGTTTGGGGAGGTGGGGGGGGGGTTGGCATGAAAATTCCAGTTGGAATCGATCGAAAACGGGTCGTGATCGCGGGAGACGACCCGGTCTTCACCACTTACCTTTCCATCCTGCTGAACCGGCTGGGATTGGACATTATCCCGGTGACCAGCCCCGCGGAAACTCAGGAAATGATCCATGTCGCCCGGCCGGATATCATCCTCTTGGTCTCCATCCAGCCAAGCACGCCATGGCTTAGACTGCTGCGACAGATGAAGAAGCAGCAAACGACCCGGTTCACTCCAGTCATTGCGATTATCGATGAGTCCGCAAAGGCGAAGCGGGATTCCTATTTCAAACTGGGATGCGCGGGGGTGCTTACCAAACCGGTTGAGGTGGCCGAGTTGAACACGCTGCTCTGGAACGTCATCGTCCTCCCCGAAGGACGCCGTCGAAGAACGCTGCGGGTGGCCTACGACCGGAAGATATCGCTGAGCTATCATGGAAAGACCGAGTACCACTACGCCGTCAGCCTGTCAGAGGGCGGAATCCAGATCCGTCAGAAAAGGCCGCTAATCATGGGAACACTGGTGGAGGCGACGATTTCCCTGGCCGACGGGAGTCCTTTGAGGCTGAAAGGGATGGTCATCGACAAGATCGGGATTTATGACAGTCTGTTCCCTGGCGTCCGTGGAATTACGATCGGCTTCAGGGAACTTACGGCGGATGACACGCTGCGCCTTCGGGGAACAATCGCGCGCATCTTGGCCGGGGACATCCTGGAGGAACAGGAGGAGCCCTACCTCACCGCAGACGCCTATCTCGTCGAAAGCCCCTCGGAAGGTCTACCGACGCCACAAACGCAAATCGGCGGTTGACGCTCCAATCACCTCCAGACGACTTCCAGTCCGTGCGGATCCGCCATGCTGGCGCTGCCGCCGCCTTTTAGTGTCACGCTCCGGTGAGGATCCTTCATCGAGGCCAGATCGCCCTCGCCCCAACTCACGGAGCGGCAGTCCGGGCTTAGCGTCAGAACGGCGACACCCGGGGTTCGATCGGGGCTTTCGAGCGCACCGATCGCCGTCAGCGGCTTGGGGCCTCTCAGGGCGATGAAGATCTTGTCACCCACCCTGTCGGCCACATCCGGCTTTGGATCGGGGCTGAATGGCCGGGCCATGGACTGCGTGTTGACCACCTTCTGGGCCTGAAGGTCGACAAAATTGATTTCATTGCTCACCCGCATCGCTGTCACGGCGTAATCATTGCCTTTGCGATCGGTGCACAGGACAATCCCGTGGGTATCTTCCCCGGGAAGCTCGATTTGGACGGGATCCGGAAATTTCCCTGAGGCCGCTCCACGGGTATCGAAAATAAACAGGAAGTCATCCCCGCCCTTGGCCCCGCTCTCGCCGTTCGTCAGCATTTTTCCCCCGCCCATTCGAAATGCCCCGCAACCAATGCCCGGAACTTTGGACTTGGGATAAACCTTTACCACCCTCATGACCTTTCTGCCGTCCGGCGATCCCGCAGCCACCACCAAGAGTCCCCCCTGGGCCATGGTAACGTAGATAAACCGGTTGTCCTCCGTAAATTCATGACAGATCGGTTTGGCCTCGGGCGTTCCCAACTGCTTGGAGTAATCGCGCATGGCGAGGGTCTCCACCAAGCGATAGTCGTTGGTCGCATAATTCGTCCTGATTTTATGCAGCGCGTTTGCCGCCATGTCGGCCACCACCACCATCTTATTATCGGTCGTCGCGTTCGCAGCATGCGTCGCGTTGGTCCCGATTCCGCCGCCCCCGACGACGCTCACGCAACCCACGATCTTCCGGGAGGCGACATCGACAAACAGGATATCCCCCGAACCCACGTTCGAAATCACCACATGACTCGTGGGCTTCGAATAGTTCGCGAGGGCCATGTGGGGGCGCTTGGCGACCTTGCACCTGGCCATGCGGGCCGCTTCCGACAGCTCGACGATTTCGGGCGTGGCCCGGTCGGCCCGTTTGGCCAGATCCGCTCCGTTCCAGATGTAGATGATTCCGCCGCCAGTCGGATCCGTGTCGGACTGGTCGAGCGCCCAGACTTCATAGTTCTGGCTTTCACCCGCCGGCCCTGCATAACGCTGGCAGGAGGAAATCATGACCGACAAGACCGCCGTCACAATGACCAAAAATCCCAATAAACCGATCCTCTGCTTCATAACCCGCTCCGCGATGCTCCTAACCGTTAATAATGATTGAAAGCGAACCGACCGTGAACCGTGAGGCTATAACCATAGCGATTCTACCCCCTTGCTGTCAATATGAAATCTTCCGGACGAAACGGGATTGACTCCCGCTCTTGGGAATTCCTATAATTTAAAAAAGAGGGAATTTCAATGGACCCCGATTTTGATCGGGTGGTCGCCTTTCACGGCCATCTCTGCATGGATATCGCGCTGGGCTATCGGGTGACCCGGGCGGCCCTCCGGGAGCTGGGGTGCGAGCGCCCGAAGGACGAGGAGCTGGTCGCCGAGGTCGAGACCGACTCATGCTCGGTGGACGCCGTGCAATCCGTCACGGGCTGCACCTTCGGCAAAGGCAATCTCGTCTATCGACCCAACGGCAAGGCCGCCTACTCCTTCTTCGACCGCAAAACGGGCCGCGCACTCCGGATTTACTGCCATTTTTGGGAAAAATTCGACCAGGGTGAAGGGGTGGAGTTTGCCAAGACGATGAACCGCGCCCTGAGCGGAGAGGCCTCGGCCGAAGAACGCGGCCGATTCTATGAATGGATGAACCAGATTTCGAACCGCATCCTGAAGATGCCCGAGGAAGAGCTTTTCAAGATCACGCCGATCCATCGGGATGCCCCTCCCTCCGCGCGCATCTACGAGTCGGCGGCCTGCGAAACCTGCGGGGAATGGACAATGCAAAGCCGGCTGTCCACGCAGGGCGGAAAACAGGTCTGCCCCGCATGCCTTCCAGCCGCGTGACGGCGTCTACATGGCCTCGCCATAGAGCGTCGTGCTGCTGGCCTCCCTGATCCTGACGCGCGCGAAGGAGCCCGGCGCCTCCGGGGTGGCCGGAAAGATGACGGTCGTTCCCCCATCGCTCTTTCCCACCTGATGATCGGGCTTTTTTTCGGCAGGGCCTTCGATCAGCACCGCTTCGAGGGATCCGATTCTCGCCCGGTTCTTATCCGAGGAGATCCGTTTTTGAAGATCGAACAGGCGCACGATCCGATCCGTCTTGGAATCCGGGGGAACATCATCCGCGAATTTCCGCGAGGCAATGGTTCCCTTCCTCTCGGAATATTTGAAGATAAAGGCGCTGTCGAATGCCAGGTTCTCCATCACCTTGAAGGTCTCCAGAAACTCACCCTCGGTTTCGGTCGGGAACCCCACGATGATATCGGTGGTCAAGGACACACCGGGGATGCGGTCCCGGATCCTTTCGGCCAGACCGACGAATTCCCGGCGAGTATAGTTGCGCCCCATCAGGCCCAGGATCCGGTCGTTCCCGGCCTGCAGCGGCAGGTGAACGTGCTTGCAGATGTTCGGGTGCGCCGCGATGGCTTCCAGCAAATCGTCCGGAAAATCCTTCGGATGCGGGGAGGTGAAACGAACCCGACGGATGGCGGGCACATCGGCCACCCGGACGATCAGGTCGGCAAATGAGCCGTCCCGGTCGCTGTAGGAGTTGACATTCTGGCCCAGCAGGGTGACCTGAGGAAAACCGGCCGCGGCCGCGGCCCTGACCTCGTCCAGAATGTCCGCCACCGAGCGGCTTCGCTCCCGCCCGCGGGTATACGGCACCACGCAGAAGGTGCAGAAATTATCGCATCCTCGCATGATGGCCACCCAGGCATTGACCCCTTCCACCCGCGCCGGCGCGATGTCACTATAGGTCTCATACTCCGAAAGGTCCGCATCGATCCCGCAGTCACCCGATGTAATGGACTGTTCAATCAGGCCGGGAAGTGACCTGTAGTTGTCGGGGCCGACCACCAGGCTGACCACGGGGTGCGCCAGGAGTTCCTCTTTGAGATTCTGAGCCATGCATCCCAAAACCCCGACAACGAAAGACTTCTTTTGCTTCTTCAACGGGCGAAGCTTATCCAACAGGCCGTAGATCTTTCGATAGGCATTTTCGCGGACGGCGCAGGTGTTCACCAGAATGACCTCGGCATCCTGCGCCGAGGCGCAGCTCTGAAACCCATGCGGTGCCAGGATCGAGCGGACCAGGGCCGAATCATATTCGTTCATCTGGCATCCGTAGGTTTCAAGGAATACTTTCATCGCATTCGCGCTGGTTTTCGCGCCAAATCAACCAGTGTAGGTCTAAAAAATAATATCCCCGGGCCTCCCCCGTGTCAATAGACTGCTCCCAGCCAGCCTTGAAGGAATGCTCGTGGGCCAGGCGTCCACTGCTTCAAGGTCGGTTCAGCCTTGCCCATCCATCACAGACAATCCTCATCGAGCTAGAGGGTAACCAGACGATTGGCCTGCTTGATCTGGAACGGCAAGCGGTCGGGGTATCCGAGATTCGTACAATCGCATGAAATCTTGGTAGAAATTACGGCCGCCGTGAGCCATCAACAGGGGAAAATCAATCCGCTTTTTGCTCGGTTGGATTGCCTCCTCCACAACCCGGATGTCCTCGGGATCGCCGTCGCGAAGATACGACGCCTTGAGCAGATTGCCGAGCGGCACCAACGGCGGGAGCGCGTAGTAATCGGCACCCAGCGGGCCGTCGCGTCCGATGTAGCGGCCCAGAAAGGGCCTGGGCTCCCCCAGCATGATCTTGGCGGTATAGAACGGATCGCAGGGGGACAGGATCTTGAGCTCAACGGGGATTTCCCGTCCGTCCGCGTTCAATCCGTAGGTCACATCCGTCCCTCTGAAGAACGGGGCGTCCTCGCCGCTCAGCAGGTACTTCATGTAAAGCCCCCACCGGATCACCCGGCGCTCAACCGGCTCGCTGGAAGACGAAGCGGGATAGATTTCGTTCGACCGAACGGCGATATCGAAAACCAGTCGTCCGTCCTCCGGGAGGAACAGATCCCGGCCCAAGAGATAGGTCCGGTGATGATTGTGCTGGGCCAGGATGACTGCGATCGGCCGCAAGAATTCATCCAGAACCACATGCGCGTCCACGACATTCTCCACCTCGTGCAAGTCCTCGGGATCCAAGCCGGCCAATCTCAGCACGGTTTCATACCCGGCGGGCAGGCGGGCTGGCGAACCGCTGACAGCGAAAATCAGGGAGTATTTGAGGAAGACGAGGCGAAGGCTCCTAGCCTCCCCGCCCTCGACGGGAAAAGTGACATCTTCCCGAATGATCCGGCCGTAGACGGGCACCACCCGGTCGGCTGCAGGCGACAGCAAATCATCCAGGTCATGAATTTGGTCCCGGCCATCCGACCTGAACCGGTTAAACTGAAAATCCAGGTATACCCGGTTATCATCCTGAATTCGCCGAAGCAGCTCGGGAGTCACCGATTGGTACAGGATGGAGCGATCCGCGTAACGGCGGGCCACTGAATAGGGAAGATAATCGGCGTAAAAATCGATGGGATATCGACCGCCGGGCGCCACCACCAGCCGCGGCCTGAATTTTTCGGGGAGCTCGCGCTCCCCCTCATTGAGAAATGGCGCGTCTTCGTTGACCGGGCAACGTCCCGAATAATATTTTTCGAAACCGGGGTAATCCGCAAAAGTTTTGTAGCGGGTATTGTCACCCACACAGGCCTGAGAAAGGAGAATGGCGGCGATTCCCGCCCCCCAGCCCATCGGGATCAAACCGCGCCTTTTTTCCCTTTTTCGTGGAAGATAACGCTTGTCCCGGACCATCTGATGGATGAGGAGAATACGCCCTTTTCAGACGCCCTGTCAATGCTCACCGCACCGTCCCAATCAACACTTTTGTCGAATATCACACCGTATTGTTCGAAGCGAAGGGAACCGTCCCGACCCGCCGCAGTCCCGGCACCAATTCAATTCTTCGTTTCACCTTTGAGATCAAGGACTTATCCTCTATGTGAAGGTTATCACGGTTTCTGGCCCCTTTCTTGCTCTTTCAAAAGAGCAACTTGTTTTCGAGGAATCAGCAGGCACTGAAACGAACCTCTCGAAGAAAGGGGGCCCACGATGAACTTTCCCGGCATGTGCATTGCTATTTACAAGCAGGATCAATCCCAAGGGACCGGTTTCAAACAACGATTCTCCGCCGATGACCTGCTGAGAATCACGGAAATAGCGGAAAAAGCCCGCGCAGCCGTACACATCAGTGATGGAACGACCCAATTCCTGATCGGTCTCCCCGAGCGGGGCCTCTTGAAAGCTTCGAAATGGCTGGAGTCCTTCGGTTACGACTGGATCGACATCTCCAATGACTCGCGGCAGGACGCCGTGTTTCATTACGGGAGGGACGCTCCCCGAATATCGGTTTCCACCCATTGCAGCGGCGGTTGATGCATCTCTAGACCCGGCAGGAACAGCCCTTCCGGCGCAGAATGAGGCGCTGCCGCCCCCGTGTATCGAGGATGGATCGGGCCTTCGCCCGGCCCGTCGCCAAATGGGCCGCCAGCGGGGATCGATGGATGTAGCCCCGGGAGCTCATCTCGCGGACCTGCTGTTCGTGCCGGCGAAACAGCGCCCTCAGGGCTCCCCGCCACCGGTTCGTCTCGGGATGGTTTCGATAACCGCGCGCCTTGCGTGTGATCACGCTCCACAGCGCGTCCAGCTCCCTGTGCTCCCCCAGAAGATGTTGGCGGAAGATCCCAGATTCTCATCGTCCCTATGCGTGGTTTCTCAGCATCAACTCCTTTGGATGGGGCTGCAGATAAACCTGGTCTTCAAGGTATGCGACCCCGTATTTTCTGACATAATGCCGGGTCAGGGTCAGCGGCACGACCACCG
>CAYGBP010000028.1:16936-18212 GCA_964348105.1 uncultured Nitrospirota bacterium | reverse complement strand
ACGATGCCGGTCACGCGAACCTCGCCGTCGGGCGTCGCCGCGGGCTCGGCCCGGGCCAGCGGGACCCACCCGCGATGGTAGTCTGAGATCACGCCCCGTAGCTCCGCTCGTTCTTCCTTGTCCAGCCGGTCGGAAAAATAGCCTAGCATATGCTGCAGGACATTGACCTGCTTGCGAACGGTCGACGGGATGGAAACCGCCTCCATGAACAAAGCTCCGTATTCCTTCAAGACCCTTGTGATCGAACCACCGGAGCCGCCACCCACCAGCCGTCCCAGCCTTCGAAGGTGCGGATCGCTGTGAGCCAGGAGGAGCATCTTATGCCGGCTGTGAAATTCCACCAATGCCCTTTTGGTACGGGCCCCATCCAATAACTCATGCCAGCGTTGATAGGCAAACACCCGCTCGATAAAGTTCTCCCGCAGTCTCGGATTCTGCAAACGGCCTTCCTCCTCGAGGGGCAGCAGGGGCATCTTCTCCTTTAAGACCCCGGCGAACAGTCCGACCCCCTTCCGGTCGGGACTCCCTTGGTTTCCGTAGACCCGGACCCGCTCCATCCCGCAACTGGGCGAGTCACGCTTGAGAATAAACCCGCTGAGCGCCAGGGCCGCCAATTCACCTGCCTTGCCATCGGCAAAACGCAGCATGGGCTCGGTCCAGTCCTTCCCGGAGCGCTCGCCCACCATCCGTGGCCGGTTCGAAGTCCCCACTAGACGGACCGTCTCCCGGGGCACACCCATCCCCATCTCCAGCTCGGGACAGACCGGCACCCATTCGACGAACCGGCCGAGGGTCTCGGTCAGGAAGGCGTCCCGGCGGTGCTCGCCGTTGTATCGAACCTTCTGGCCCAGCAGGCAGCTGCTGATCCCGATTCGAGGTTTTCCCTTCATTGCAAATCCACAAAATATCGCTCGGGATTGCCCGCCATATCCCTGACCAGGGACCGGTAGGTCGGATGGGCCCCGACGTGCCTCAGGAGGTTTACCTCGACGGATGGCCGTTTCCGCCGTGCTTCCTGGATCATATCGGGGATATCACGGGTAACATGGTTTCCGGAATTCAAGAACAACGGAAGGACATCCACCCGGGTGGCCCCGGCATGGACCACCTGCTCCAGGGCCTCGGGAAGCGAGGGTTCACGCATATCGAGAAAGGCATGCAGGACGGTCGTTTCGGGAAGTTCCCGCCCGACCGCATCAGCCAGGCCTTTGACCTCGCGGTAGGCGGTTGAATTGCGGCTTCCATGTGCCAACAAGATAAGCGCCTTCATGGATGC
>CAYGBP010000028.1:16293-16926 GCA_964348105.1 uncultured Nitrospirota bacterium | reverse complement strand
GACAAAAACGAGGATTTTCGATCTGGCAGATCGCATAACCGGTCTTATCCGGTACTCTTACATTTTTACCATTTTTTCCGATCCCCTTGCCACGGGGAAAGATTGCTACTCGAGAGGCCCGGATAAGATTTCATCCCCCAGGAAATGACATCAATAATATCCCCGACGCGAACTCATGAAAATGGCAACGGACCATGTTCCCAGAGGAAATGGAGGAACGACCGAATTCCTTTCCGCTATTGGCCTCCGAGCGCATCATTCAGACAGCGTGCTGCTTCCCTCCATCCAAATTCGGACTGTACCAGCTTGGATAGCCTGCCATCATAAGCTTGGCGGCTCTGTTTGCAGACCTCCGGGATTTTTCCAAGGATCTCGTGGATGCGGATGTGATCGTCCACTGAAATCTTCATGAGTTCCCGCTCGGAAGGGATTAGCGCCTTCCCGATCCGGTCGGTTCCCTCTCTGAGCCCGCCATGATCGTAGGCCACCGGAAATGATCCCGCGGCCGCCGCCTCGTACAAGGCCAGACAGTAGGCTTCCTTGACCAGCGATGGAAAGAGGCAGACCTGGGTTAGACTCAAAAGCATTCTCAGTGAGGGATGACGCAGATATCCCGCGAAGATGAGTCGATGC
>CAYGBP010000028.1:14267-16283 GCA_964348105.1 uncultured Nitrospirota bacterium | reverse complement strand
TGCGACCACTGAAATGATCCGGCCTCTTTAAAATACCGCCGTTCCCCGACTTGGCGCAAGAATTTTTCGATTCCACTGTATGGATCAATCTCCCCGTGGGGCTCCACCAGAAGGGTCTGCCTGATGACCTGCCTGAAGGCCGCTCCGTCGCCCGCCTGCAACGAGCGGACGAGCCGCCCGAACGCATCGGTATGGGGCCCCGAACCGGCTATGATTATCCTGAGTTCGGGGATTGACTTCATCAGCCTCGGGGCGAGGAATATAAGTTCATGCACGCCTTTTTCGGGAATGAGCCGGCCGAAATTGCAGAGAACCGGCTCCCGTTCAAATTCGATCTCTCCAAGGCGCTTGATCAAATCCGGATTGGGTCGATCCGGGCTGTCGGCATGTTGCCTGATTTCGGCCTGGACCTGCTCCTTCAAGGCGCTGACCCGTTCGCTGACCGTCCAGCCCGACGGCTGGGCGAAGTAAGCGGCATCTACGCCAATTGCAACAGGCCTGAACCGGTCCTTGAATGGGCGCGGACCTTCGAACAGACCGCTGACGCGACGGGCCATCTCATCGCTGCCGACCAGGATTCCCTCTGATTGCTCCAGGGCCTCGAGGGCCAGCGCCCTGTATCGCTTATCCCGGCGAATCAGATACTCGATCTCACTGCCGTGCGGAAAAATAAAATACCGCGCTTCGGGCAGGCCCGCACACGCAAGTCGTGCAATATAGGAGGACATCACGATATGCTGGCCGAAGACTAACCGGGCCCCATAGGCTCTCATCACGACCTGCAGGGCGTGTCGGTTCGACTCGATGTAATCCCGGAGTTCCTGTTCCGTCAATGCCGTGAAGGGCTTTATCTGATCAAAACCCGGGAACTTGCCGGGCACGAACACGGGAAGAAGGCCTCTTTTCAAATAAGGGAGAAAGCCGATGACGTTACCCTTGCGCTGAGACGGTCGTGAAAAGAGCCGCGCCATGGTCCCGTCGGCACGAAACCGGTAGGCTTCGCTCACGAAGGGGTAACGCTCAAGGGACGGCTCCTGACAGAAAAGAAGAACCTGCCGACCAAGCTCCGAAAGGCGTGCCGCCACATTTCGGACGTAAACACAGCTCCCGGAGCCTTCAAGGTGATACCCATGAAAAATCGCCAGGGACATTCGGACACCCTTACCCGCCACCCCGTCCACCACTCTCTTTAATAATAGCCGAAATCCCCGCCCCCGAAAGTTACGGTCTGGCGGCCCGGGCCGAGGGAGAGCTGCCGTGTTCAAAGCGGAAGGGGGAAGGCACAAAAAAAATCCTGCGAAATTCTTTCCGCAAGACTTACGGATTACAAGACACTCGGTTGGGCGGGACCGCGCCCCTCCACGTCTCCGGGGCACCACGCCCTATTTCTTGCTTTATGAGAGGCTTAGGCCACTAACAGCATCGTCCCCAGGTAGAGGAGCACGCAGAACAGAGTGGCAATTCGGACCGGTCGCATTTTCTGGATGATCAAGTTATACCTTTTATCCCTTCGCTTTAAGGCCTTGCCTTTGTGCAAGTCGCGTTCCCGCAGGGAAAAATCGTGTATGCTATCTGGAATTTTATCATAAGTCAATGAAAATGAAGGTTAAATTTTTCAACAGGCCCATGGCGCCGCGCCCAAAAAGTCTCCCGAATCTTCCCCTTTTTCCGATTTTCCCATCCCCCCATCCCTTATGGGAAAAAGGATTCCACCTCGGACCGGTCATTCCTCGCTGGGGCTGGCCTGATGGCCTTGTAAATAGGTTGGCGGACCCGATTTCCCCCTCTTGACAGGCGAAACGCCGTGCTCTATGTTCTGGAAAAGCATGTGGAACCCGTTCAAGAAACGAAAGGAGGGCGACCTCCGAAGGCTGGCCTCCGCGTATCGCTGCCTCGTTCGTGCCGGTCAGCAGGCCGATGACCAGCCGCTGCTTGCCGAGGAAGAACGCAGGGCCCGGCGCTGGAAAGGGGGCTTCGGAAAGGCCTGCCAGCAGCTTTTCATAGACTGGCCCACCG
>CAYGBP010000028.1:13401-14128 GCA_964348105.1 uncultured Nitrospirota bacterium | reverse complement strand
GAGGAGATCGTCGGGGGAGGAACGTCAGGCTGATCAAAGACGACGATCGGCCCGGCTTGAAAGAGACGATATCGCTTCGCAGCGCGAAATATCAATAAAATGGAGCAAAGCCCAAATGTCATCCAAGGATAAGGAAATCTCGCTTGCCAGAGTCCTCGTGGCGATGGCCTGGGCGGACGGAAAGATCAGCCATGAGGAACTGAATTACCTCAAGGACTTTCTGTTCAAGTTCGAATTTACCGGCGAGGAATGGGCACGGATCGAAATGTATCTCGAAGAACCGGTCACCGCCGAGGAGGCGGACGCATTGATTCGGGATTTCGCCGAAAGATTCGCCGGCTTCAACGATCGGGAATCGATTCTCTCCGCGCTGGAAGGCATAATGCGGGTCGATGGGGCCACAACGCCCGAAGAGCAGGATTTCCTGGGCCGGTTCACGGCGGCCCTGCGGGGGGCATCATCCGTTTCCGCACTGCTCGAGTCGGTGCGGGGCCTGTTCCGCCAGACGGTGTTCCGCCCCGTGAAGGGTTCCAAGCGCAGCGAGGAGCTGCATGATTTCCTGAATAACCGCATCTTGTTCAACGTCCGTCGCAAGCTGGAACGGGAGCGGCTGGAAATCGAGGCCCACCCCGACGAGCTGGCCTATGCCGCCCTCTTCGGGGGCCTCCTGGCCCACGTGGCCAGCGTCCACAGGGAGCTGGGGGAAAAAGAGACGGCCACACTCAAG
>CAYGBP010000028.1:4441-13391 GCA_964348105.1 uncultured Nitrospirota bacterium | reverse complement strand
ACACCTCGCCAAGGTCGCCGGATTCAAACCCGAGGCGATTGAACTGATCCTGTCGGTCATCCATGAGTCGGCGGCGCGCGGTCTGAACCGGTTCCGGCTGACCCGCGAGTTTTATGAGATGAGCACGCCCGAGCAGCGACGCCAGCTTCTGGAATGCCTCTTCGACATTGCCGGCTCCGATACGGACCTGCAACACTCGGAGGTTGAAGAGGTCCGGACGATTGCCTACGGGCTCAAAATGACCCACAAAGAGTTCATCGAGGCCAAGATCAAATACCTGGAAAACGCCCGCGCCTCGGGCTAATCCCGCGCACAGCCCGTGCCGGCCCGCACGCGGGGGCTAGGCCTTGGCCCCCGCCTGCTTGACCAGATGCTCGAACGGCTTGCTCGCCTCCCCGAAATAGATGCTGCGATGCGGGAACGGGATTTCGATCCCCTGGGCATCGAACGCCTTTTTCAAACGGCGGCGATATTCCCGTCCGACGGACCACTGCTGGATCGGCAGGGTCTTGAGGCGGGCCTTGATCGTCACCTCGGACTCGCCGAAGTTATCCACGCCGAAGATCTCAATCGGCTGCATCATCTTCGGACCATACTCCTTGTCCTCCCGCAGCTCCTCGTCCACTTTTTTCATCACCTCGACGACCCGGTCCGTATCCTCTTTATAGGCGACGCCCACGTCGATCACATAGGCCGACCAGGTCTTGGTCATATTCGAGATATTCGAGATGCTGCCGTTCGGAAAGATATGCACCACGCCCGACAGATCCCGCAGCACGATCGTGCGGAATGTGATCGCCTCCACCAGCCCCCCGGTGCCGTTGATCACCGCCACGTCCCCGACCCTGACCTGGTCCTCCAGGATCATGAAAAATCCGCTGATGACGTCGCGGACCAGGTTCTGGGCGCCGAATCCCAGGGCGAGACCCGCGATCCCGGCGCCCGCGATGATCGGCGTGACATTCACCCCCATCTGATCCAGACCGATCACGATCACGACGGTCCAGATCGCGAATTTGGTGATGGTCCGCAGGATCCCGACCAGCGTATTGACCCGCTTTTTGGTCGCCCCCGGAACGGCTTCCGTCGGTTCCTTGGCCTTGATCATGAGCGATTCCAGGCGATCCATCAGAAACCGGATGATTCGCAGGACCACGAGGCCCACGACGATAATAACCAGAATCCGCAACCCGGACTGCATGAATGAAAAGCCAAAGTCCAGCAGGATTTCCCTAAACTCGTCTAACGATTTCCCAGGCATGTGGCTATCCTCCCTGTTTGATATCTTTCAGCTTGCTTGATAAGGGCTAAACTCGGAAGTGGATGGCGGCGGGAAGCACCCGTTGAACAAACCGACGGAGCGAAGAAACTTCAGCAGAGCAATCGCCCTATCCCCTGGGACACCGGAGAAGGAGCCGTCACCCGGTAAATCATTCATCAAGACCCATCAAGGCGAAGTGCACCACGAGGGCGAGCACGAGCACCTGGACCACCCAGCCGATAAAGCAGACCCCAACGGCGCGCCAGGTGCTCTCAAAGTCCAGGGCCTGCCTCACCGCGATCACCATGGCAACCAGCATCCAGACGGCGGCCACCACGTAAATCAATCCGGTCAGCCCCGGCAAAATCCCGAGGACGCGAATCACTCCGGGCGCGCTGGCAAACCCGATCACCCTCAGCATCTGGCCGAAGTCGGCCCGGGTCTGCGGCTCGGGCAGGAGTCGGGTGCCGATCCAGTAGGTGAGCGCGGCCCAGACGATCCATGCCAGCACGGCGTAAACGGTCGCCATGAAAATTTCGCCATAACCGCCGACCAGCCCGATCGTCCCGAATCCCGTGGCCAGCCCCGACAGCACCACCACGGCCAGCGCCTGCCGCGTGGCCTCCTGATCCTCTTCCACTTCCTTGTACAGCGCCGGATCCAGCTTGGCGGCACGGATCATTCGGGCGGCGAATTTCTGAACCTGCACCTTGCGCGCTGCGTCCATGGCAGGCCCATTATCGGGATTTCCCTTTCCGTTGTCAACCGCTAGGACCTTGGGCCAGGGAGGCATAACGCGGGCGCCACGACGCTCGGGGGCGGGAATCCACCTCCAAGGCGATGCGCCCCGGCCTCCATCTGTGGTACAATCCAATCCCGACCGGAATTCCGGGAATGGAGTGCCCTCGCAAACTCCCTTCGTGGATAGGACCGGACGGTTCAGGTAGGAAATCGCCATGGGGCCAAGATCAGCCTTCCCCCGCGGTGGGTACACGCAACGCGACGTCCCGCCGCACGGATTGACCGGATGGATTGGGGATATCTACGACCACCTCGCGGGAATAATTCGTAAATGGGGCCTTGCACTCGGCTGGACGGCCCAGCGACACGAGGAAACCCTCCTGGCCCTGACCGACCTGCCGTCCCCGTCCGAGGTCGTGGAGCCCGGCGATAATATCCCAGCGGATTACATCAAGCATTTCGACTGGGCAGCCCCCATCGACGATCGCTGCCTCGTCGGGCAGGAGGAAGAGCTCAAGACCCTGGTCGATCTGCTCGACCGATGGCGTTCGGGTAAACCGTGCAGCGCGGCAATTATCGGTCCGGAAGGAAGCGGAAAAACAACCCTGATCAACGCCTATCTGTGCCGAATCCGCTCCAGGATTCCGACGATCCACCTTCAGATCGATCAGAGGCTTCGGACCGAAGCCGACGTCTTGGAATTCTTCTCGAATCGGTTCAAACTCGACTCCACGCCGGACTCCATCGAGCGCCTGCGAGAGGAGTTCCTCAAGCTTCCCGCCCAGATTCTGATCGTGGAAGGCGGACACAACCTCATGCTGCGGACCATCGGCGGCTCGCAACCGGCCCAGTGCTTTTCCTACCTGATGATGTCGACCCGCGCTCACCTCTTGTGGCTCGTTTCCATGAGGGCCTATCCCTGGCGTCGAATGGAACATCTCATGAATATTTCCAGGTACTTTACGCATCAGGTTCCGACGGAGTTGCACGACACCAAGGAAATCCAGGAGGGACTGAAGAGGCGCCACGAGGGCTCCGGGTACTCCCTGCTCTTCCAGGCGGACGGGATGACCGACCTGGAGGTCAGGCGGCTTTTAAAATCCCATCCCCTTGAATCCGAAGCCGTACAGAAGGCGTTGGAAAAGGTCTACTTCGAGGAGTTGTTCGACCTGACGGGGGGGAACATGCAGTCGGCCTTGTATTTCTGGCTGGCCTCCATCCGGTATGACCCGGCCCGAAAGACGATGCGGGTCTCACCCTGCATCAAGATCAACTGGTCTTTTTTCGCAAAGCTGGATCGCCTTTACATGTTCACGCTGGCTGAGTTGATCGGAAACGGCGGCCTGACCGTCGAAGAGCATGCGCGGATTTTCGGGCAAGACCTTTTTCAGAGTCGGATGGCCCTTGACTACCTGTGCGGCATCAGGCTGGTTCAGGCCATCCAGCCGCCGGATGAGGGGTCCGACACCGTTTACCGGATGAACACCGTTTTTTATCACCCCGTCAGCCGGATGCTGGAATCCCGGAACATCCTTCACTAAAAAAAGGGAACCGTCATGGATAAAATTCCCATCGAATCGATCTCGCAGCTGATATCCTTAAGCCACCTTCTCGAAGCGGCCTTCATTTTCATTCTGGCCTGGATCCTGATGAAGGCCTTCAAGGTCTTCTCCGAATTCCTCGCACAACGCTTCGCGCGATATCGGGTCAAGATCACCGGTTCTTTTCCCATCATCCGCCTGTTGATCTGGACGGCCGCGATCTTCGCGGTCATTGTCCTGGTGATCCGGCCTCCCCAGGCGACGCTGCTGGCCATCGTGGCATCCGCCGGATTCGCCCTGGGTCTGAGCGCCCAGGATCTTCTCAAGAACGTACTTTCCGGAATCCTCATCGTCTTCGATCAACCCTTCCGAATCGGGGACATGGTGAAGATCGGACAGCACTATGGCGAGGTGATCGCGATCGACCTGAACTCGGTCAAGCTGCGCACCTTCGACGACACGGTCGTCACGGTCCCCAATTCCACCGTGATGACGCAAGCCGTCGCGAACTCGAACGCGGGTGAGCTGGACGAAATGGTGGTGATCGAATTTTCCCTGCCGGCCTCGATCGAGGTGGACCGGGTCAAGTCGCTGGCCTGGGAGGCGGCGGCCAGTTGCCCGTACGTCTTTCTCCAAAAACCGATCCTGGTCACGGTGGAGGACCGCTTCGACAGGACCTTTCTGACGCGGTTCAAGGTCAAGTGCTATGTCCTGGATGCGCGCTACGAGCGAATTCTGGCCAGCGACATCATGGAGCGGATCAAGACGGCCCTGATCGAAAAAAGGCTCATGAGCGAATCCGTGGTCATGGGCATCTTGGCCGCGTCTTCCGATCCCGGCGCCAAGGCCATCTCGCCCGCTTCATCCTGAACTTCCCTGGGCCGCCGGGGCTTACAGGCCGTAGAGACTGGGAAGCAGCCAGGAAAAGGCCAGCCACATGATCACGGTCAGGGGAACGCCGATGCGCACGAAATCACCGAAGCTGTATCCCCCCGCATTCATGACCAGGAGGTTGGTCTTGTAGGCCATCGGGGTGGCATAACTCATGTTGGCCCCGAACAGCACACCGAGGACGAAGGGCTCGGGCGGCAGGCCGAGCTGCGTGGCGATGCTCACTGCGATGGGGGTCCCGATCACGGCCGCGGCGTTGTTCGAGACGATATTGGTCAGGACTGCCATTAGGAGGATCAGACCGCTTAGGACGACAGAGGGAGATGCCTCGAAGGTTGCCGCCACGAAAAGCTGGGCAAGATAGTCGGCCCCCCCTGTTTTCATCAATGCCACCCCGAGGGCCAGGCTGGCCACCACGATCAGAATCACGGGCACGCTCAAGGCCATGGTGGCATCCCGCCACTGAATGCATCCTGTAAAAATCATGAGGAGCACGCCGGCCACGGCGCTGATGGCAATGGGTAAAATGCCCAGGGCCGCCACAACGACCACCGCCGCCATGATGCCCAGCGCCAGCGGCGCCCGGCTGGTAAAGGGTAGATCGGCCGTCGCATCCAGGACCAGCAGCTCGCCGGTCCGTTTGAGCGAGCTGATCTGCCCGCGGGCGCCCTGAACCAGCAGCACGTCACCCGTACGCAGCACCACGTCCCCCAGTCCGGTGCGAAGCCGCTCCACCACCCGGCCCACCCGGTGCAGCGCGAGGGTCACCAGCTGATACCGGTCGGTGAAACGCGCGTAGTTGAGGGTCGAGCCTTCCAGCGGGGATCCCTGGACGACCACCACCTCCGCGATCTGTTGATCCTCGGCCGTCAGCGGGTGCTCCTCATCCACCTGGGTTTCGCCCGAATACAGGGAGGCTTCCAGCACCTTTTCATATTCCTTGAGATGCTCGGGCGTGTCGTCGACGCGCAGCTTGTCTCCGGCCTTGATCACCACGTCCGGCAGCGGCGTGATGAAGGTTCCCGGCCCGCGCTGGATCCGGGTCACCTTCAGCGTCCCGTTCGTTTTCTTGATCAATTCCGCGAGCTTTTTCCCGTCGGCGTAACTTTCAGGGTTAATATGCAGCTGGGCCGTGAAAATCCGGGGCGAGGTGTCCGCCAGGATGGGCTTGCGGTCGGGCAAAAGGCGCGGGGCGATCAGCCACAGATAGAGAATGCCGATTCCGGCCGCAATCGCCGCCGGTATGAAAAAATCGAACATCTGCAGGCGTCTCAGCCCCAGGTCGGCCGCCACCGCCACCACCAGAAGGTTCGTCGAGGTCCCGATCGTGGTGCTCATCCCGCCGACCAGCGTGGCGAATCCCATGGGCATCAGCACGCCCGAGGGCGAGGCCTTCGCGCGAAGCGTTACGCCGATCAGGATCGGAAGGAGCAGGACCACGATGGGCGTATTATTGACGAACGCGCTCAAGATTCCGCTGACCAGCAGGGTTAGCAGAAGCGAGAACTGCGGGCTCATCCCCCAGACCCGGGCCAGGGCGCGGCCGACGGGCTCCAGCGCACCGGTCCGGACCAGGCCCTGTCCCGCGATCATCAGGGCGCACACCGCGACAAGGGCCTCGTGTCCGAATCCCGTGAAGAAATCGATCGCATGCAACCTGTCGCCTTCTGAAACGTAAGGGAAGACCTCGAAACCCACCGCCAGCGAGACCAGGACCAGCAAGCTGGAGGATTCAAGAGGAATTTTTTCCCGCGTGAAGAGAAAGAGGGCCAGCCCGGTCAGGGCCAGCATCGCGATCGCGTGCGGATTCGGAAGCTCGGGCAGTACCATCATCTATCCCGCTAGAATCACAAGCATGTCACGATAACAAAACGGCAGGGTCATTGCGACGGCGCGAGCGCCTCGATCTGGGAGATCTCCATCTCGATTCCCTCTCCGACCAGCAGGCCGATACCGACCGCCGCGGGTGGAGGGTCCTCCCGATGGATTTCCCTGAAGCTCTTCAAGACATCGAGCCTCTGGCTGAACCACTTTTCGACGGAATCCGTTCCGCTCCGAATGACCACCTGGTTCGGGCTGAAGAATCCCCCGCTGATGGTCTTTCCCACGGGCATTCCGGCGCTCCAAAGGTACTTGGTGATCGTCGGAATCCCAAGGGCGTCACGATCGAGCGAAACGTATAGGGCGATGCTCGCCTCCGGGTCTTCGGGCCAACGCAGGGCGCGCCACTTCCACTTCAAAACCGGATGCGTGAAGGGATTCCAGGAAATCTTCTTGAAAATCCGGATCGGTTTCCCCTCCATCCGGACCGACAGGATCGGCCCGGATTCGTCAGCGCGGACGGTGTACACTTCCGGTATCCTTTTCCGATCCCCGCGGACATCCCAGGCCTGATCGAAGTCCCCGTAGTCCGCCAGGACGACGGGCTTTGATGGTGCCTGGGCAACCGGCAGGACGGATGACAGCATCACCCCCAGAACCACGCCGAGCATCAACGGTCCCTTCCGCGCATGAAACCCATCGGCTCATCCGGGATGGCCTCGAATCTGGCCCTTAGATCGGGATGGGTCTGGAAGAGGGCATCCAGCCGGTTCTGGTCCTGAAAGATCGGCGGCCCCTGCTCGCGATACGAATCGATCGTCAATCCGTGCCGTCCCAGGATTTGCGCCACCTCCTCATTGATCTCCTGCACCATCCGCTGCACCGCCTCCATGGAATGCCGGTCCGGCCCCGGACGAAAACGCTCCATCCCGCCTTGCTCCTTCATGAAATCGTTCATGAACTCCGCGATCTCCACCCGTGCCCGGACGAACCGCTCCGTTTCGTCCGCATCGGGACCGGCGCCCGCCATTCCGGGCGCCAGGAAAACCACGGCCAGCAACACGATTCTGACTACCTTCATACCCATCCCTCCTTCACGCCTAAAAGCCGATCTTACTAAATCGTGGCAAAATCTGTCAAAACAATGCATGCGCTCCCGCGGGGGCGGCGGAGCACGCGCATGCCCTCATGCCCTGCCCGCCTCACTCCTCTTCAGATAGTTGATGGCTTCCTGGATCCCGTCGCGGTTCCCGGTCAGAACCAGGGTATCCTTTTGATCCAGATGAAATCCGCCGGTCGGGCTGGGGTAGGTCTGTCCCTCGCGGATGATGGCGGCCACCAGGACGCCGGTTTTGGTCGGGATCTGAAGCTCGGCCAGATTCTTTCCCACGAAGGGAGAGCCGGCCTTCAAGGGATAGTATTCCACCTCCACCTCGACGGGGAGCTCCGTGGTCGTCAGCGGCGATGGCGGCCCCTCCGTTCGGAGCAAGGCATAACCCTCCTGGCGGATCTGCTCCTTCTTCTGGGCGATCTGCCGTTTGGGAACATCGAACTGTTGCAGCACCAGATCGAAGATCTCCAGGGAGGTCTCGAACTCCTCCGGGACCACCTCGTTGGCGCCGAGCCGAAGCAGCTCATCCACCTCCTTGACATACCGCGTCCTGGCCACGATATGGATCCTCGGGCTCTCGCTTCGGGCTACGCGGATCGCCCGCCGCGCCGCGAAGGGATCCGAGACCGCCAGCACCAGCACGCGGGCGTGATGAATCCTCATCTGGTGGAGCACCTCGCTTTGGGTCACATCCCCGAAATAGACCGGCTCTCCCTGCGCGCGTCCCCGCCAGACCGTCTCGGCATGAATATCCAGCACCACATAAGGGATCTTGGCATCCTTGAGCACCCTGGCCACATTCGTTCCGTTCAGACCGTAGCCCGCGATGATCACATGGTCCCGGTGGGGCTTGGCGGCCGGCTCGATCTCCCGGGGTCTGAACCGGGGGAACCAGGAGGGCATCCTTCCCATTCCTTCCGCCCGGCGGGCAACCCGGGGTCCGAGTTGAATGAGAAACGGTGTGAGCAGCATCGACAGGATCGAGATCACCAGGAAGAGCTGGTAATCATTCTGGCTCATGAGTCCGTAGGACTGTCCCGCCTTCGCCAGCACGAATGAAAATTCTCCGACCTGCGGCAGCGCCAGACCCACCAGAATGGCCACCCGCGCCGGGTAACCCAGCGCGAGCGTCACACCGCCCGCCACCAGCCATTTGAGAATCAGGACGGCGGCGGTCAGTAGCAGAATGAACGGCATGTTCTCCAGAAAAAACCGCCCGTCCAGCAGCATGCCAATCGAGACGAAAAAAAGGCTGTTGAAGCTATCCCGGAAGGGCATGATATCGGCCAGGGCCTGGTGGCTGTACTCGGACTCCGAAATCACCAGCCCGGCAATGAAGGCCCCCAGGGCCAGGGAAAGTCCGTTCTCCTCCGAGAGCCAGGCGATGCCGGCGCAGATCAGGATGATCGTGATGACGAACACCTCGCGGCTCTTGGCACGGACCACCACCACCAACAACTTCGGAATGAGCCAGCGCGCCGCCACCAGGATGATGCCGATCGCCACCACGGACCGGATGAGCGCGTAGATCACGTCCACCACCCCCTCCTTGGGGGTGCCGGCCAGCAGAGGCATCAGCATCAT
>CAYGBP010000028.1:2971-4424 GCA_964348105.1 uncultured Nitrospirota bacterium | reverse complement strand
GAGGTCCTGAAAGATCAGGATCGCCAGGACCAGCCTGCCGTGGGGCGAATCAAGCTCCTCGCGTTCCATCAGGATCTTGAGGACGATCGCCGTGCTGCTCAAGGCGAGCAGGAAACCCCAGTAAATCCCCTTCTGGATGGTCAGATGGAAGACCAGGCCGGCCAAAGCCGTCGCGCCGATCGTCAGGCCGACCTGAAGCGCTCCTCCCGTCAGGGCGAAGCTGCGGATGCGGTTCAACTGGGCCAGCGAGAATTCCAGGCCGATGGTAAACAGCAGCAGCACGACGCCCACTTCGGCGAGGACCTCGACGCGCTCCAGGTCATCGATCAGGTTTAATCCGTGCGGCCCCACCAGCGCCCCGGCGATCAGGAAACCGACAATCGAGGGCAGCCGCACCCGCTGGAAGACCAGGACGACCACCACGGACAGCCCAAAGATGATGACGAGATCCTGGACAAACTCGAATTCATGCATGGAAGACTCCCCGCCGCCGGTATTCTACCACTAACAACGCCTCAAGTCAGCATCGAATGCCGCCGGGGCTTTGCGCTCACCGCAGCAGGCTGATAGAATATCCGTGGCAGCCGAAAACGATCAGGATCAGGAGAATACCGGTTGGGCAATCACGATTCCGAGCTGGATGAGATATTGGGAATCACCCGATGCGATCGGTGCGGGCAAAGGCTGGAGGGCGAGATCGAGTGTCCCTTCTGCACCCCCTTTGAAATGCCCGATCCTGCCGCGTCGGATCGCAAATGGATCTATTTCACCGCCTGTTTTTTGACCTCACCGCTGAGCATTCCCTTCATCCTCTCAAACGAAACATTGAAAGCCCGGGAAAAGATCCTGGCCGCGTCCGGCATGGGGATCTGGGGCCTGCTTTACTGGATGCTCTGAAAAGAAAGGTTTAATCTGAGGGGAAGGGGGCGATGATCGTCGCGCCCTTCATTGATGGATCGCCTCGCCGGCCGCGGCGGCCGCGGCCTCCATCAGGGCCTCGGACAGGGTCGGGTGGGGATGAATGGCCCGCTTGATCTCATCGGTCGAGGCCTCCAGCAGCCTGGCGAGCGAGATTTCCGAAACCAGCTCCGTCACGCCCGCCCCGACCATATGCACGCCCAGGATCTCGCCGGTCCGCTCTTCGGCGATCACTTTGACGAATCCCTCCGGCTCGCCCAGGGCCAGCGCCTTTCCGTTCGCGGCAAAGGGAAACTTTCCCACCTTGACCGGGTGCCGTTTTCGCGCCTCCTCCTCGGTCAGCCCGATGGCGGCCAGCTGGGGCTGGCAGTAGGTGCAGCGGGGCACGAATCGATAATCGATCGCCGTGACATCCCGCCCCGCGACGGCCTCGGCCACCGAGATGCCCTCCGCCATGGCGCTGTGGGCCAGCAGGGCCTTGCCGGCGATATCGCCGATCGCGAAGATGCCCGGGACGGTCGTGCGCATGCGCTCA
>CAYGBP010000028.1:0-2961 GCA_964348105.1 uncultured Nitrospirota bacterium | reverse complement strand
GCCTGGAGCACGTTAGCGTCGCGACGGATCGGGGCTTCGTAACGACGGATGTGCGCATGCGCTCATCCGTCTTTACGAAGCCCCGATCCGTCGCGACGCTGACGTGCTCCAGGCCCAGCCCCTCGAGATTGGTCTGACGGCCCATGGCCGCCAGGACGGCATCCACCTGGATCTCCTGCCGCTTTCCTTGGCCGGAGACGACCACGGTCACCCCGCGACCTTCCGTCCGGATCTGCTCCACCGACGTCCCCGTCAGGATCTTCACCCCGGCCCGCTTGTAGCGCTTCGCGATGACCGAGGCGGCCTCGGCGTCTTCGGTGGGAAGAATCTGAGGCTGCAGCTCGACGAGGGTCACGTCCACCCCGTAGACCGAGAAGACATACGCGAACTCGACGCCCGTGTATCCCGCCCCCAGGATCGCCATCGACTCCGGCAGCGATTTGAGAAACAGGGCTTCATCGCTCGTCATGATCTTGCTGCCGTCCACCCGTACGCCGGCCGGCAGCTTGACCCGGGTGCCGCACGCGATGAGGATGTTGCGCGCCTGCAGGTCGAGATCGCCGCCCTTGCCGCTGATCCGGACGCGATTGCGGGCGACCAGGCTGCCCGAGCCCGCGATCAGCTCGACCCGATGCTTTTTCAACAACTGCTCGATGCCCTTCTGAAGCCTGCGAACGACGCCGCGGCTTCGCTCCACGCCTTTGGCGAAATCCAGACGGATCCCTTCCACCGTGACGCCGAACTCTTCCGCCCTCCGGATCAGGGAAATCACTTCGGCATTGGTGATGAGCGCCTTGGAGGGAATGCAGCCGCGATTCAGGCACACTCCGCCCAGGGCGTCGCGCTCCACCAGCGCCACCCGCAGCCCCAGCTGCGCGGCGCGGATGGCGGCGACGTAACCGCCCGGGCCGGCTCCCAGAATGATGAGATCATGCATAATGCGATTTAAGTCCCTTCTTTCGGGCCTGCGTCGCCTTCCCCGGCGATCAACCGGAAAGGCTGTTCCATCGCCTGCTTGAAGTCCTGCAGAAAGCGGGCGGCCAGGACCCCGTCGATCACCCGGTGATCCGAGGACAGCGTCACCTTCATCATCCGGGCGGAGGATACCGCCCCATCGCGGATGACGGGCGTCTGCCGGACTGCCCCCACGGCCAGGACGGCGGCTTCCGGAGGCGTGATCACCGCGACGAAGTGCTCGACGCCGAACATCCCGAGGTTCGAAATTGAAAAGGTGGCCCCGGTAAACTCCTCCGGACGAAGCTTTCGCGTGCGGGCCCGGGCAATCAGTTCGGGCGATTCCCTCCCGATTTCTCGCAACGATTTGCGTTCGCAGTTTGGAAGCACCGGAACGATCAAACCTTCCTCCAGTCCCACCGCGATGCCGATATTCACCTCGTCATGCAGGCGGATTCGATCCTCCGCGAAGCTGGCATTGACCTGGGGATTCTGCCGCAACGCCTCGGCGCAGGCCTTCACGATGATGGCCGTCACGGAGGGCGCCTCTTTTCCCCAGGCCTCTTTTAACTGCTCAAGAAGGTCCAGGCAGCGCTCCATCGCAAGATCGATCGTGAGATAAAAATGCGGAACGGGAGACTTGCTTTGCACCATCTTTTTCGCGATGGTGCGCCGCACGCCGCTCAATTCGATTTCGCGGCCCGAGACCGCCGCAGGGGTTACGGGTCTCGGTTCGCCCGATGCCGGCGGCGCGACCTTTGCGGCGGGCGCCTCCGGCCGCTTGCCCGCCGCCTTTTCGACGTCCGCTTTCGTAATGCGCCCGCCGGGTCCCGAGCCCGTCACCCCGGTCAGATCGACATTCATCTCCCGGGCCAGCTTGCGGGCGAGCGGCGAGGACCTCACGCCTGAACGGCCCCGCTGCCCGGGGGCCGGTCCCGGAGCCGGTCGGGTGGCCGTCACAGCGGCCATTGCCAGGGGGCGCTCGGCGTCTTCACGCGGAGGCGGCGCTTCAGGAGGTTTCGCCGCGGCGGCCGCCGGCGCGCCTTCCAGGGCGGGACCGATATCCTCTCCCTCCCGGCCGATGACGGCGATCAATCCGCCGGCCGGCACGCGCGCACCCTCGGCCACCAGGACCTTGCGTATCACACCGGAGGCGTAAGATTCCAGATCCATGACGGCCTTGTCCGTCTCGATCTCGGCCAGCAGGTCGCCGCTCTCCACGGCGTCGCCTTCGTGCTTGTACCAGCGAAGCACCACGCCCTCGTCCATGGTATCCGTCAGCTTGGGCATCACCACGCGACTGGCCATCACACTCCTCCCGTCATCCTGCGAACCACCGCCACCACCTCCTCGGCCGTGGGAACGGCCGCGATCTCCAGCGGGCGCGAATACGGCATCGGGACGTCATGCCCGCTCATGCGCTCCACCGGCGCGTCCAGCGAATCGAATGCCTCGCGGTTCACCTGAAAGGCGATCTCGGCGCCCACGCCGCAATACGGCCAGGCCTGCTCGACCACCAGCAGGCGGTTGGTTTTGGCGACAGAATCCAGCAGGGTTTGAAGATCGAAGGGCTTCAGGGTGCGGGGATCGTACACCTCCGCCGAGATCCCTTCCCCGGCCAGAATCTCGGCCGCCTGCATCACCACGTGAAGCATCTTGGACCAGGCCACGATCGTGACGTCGGATCCCGTCCGCTTGATCTCTCCCTGCCCAATCGGGACGGTATAATTGCCCGCGGGGACCGGCCCCCGGGTGCCATACAACTCCTGCCCTTCAAGGAAAACGACGGGGTTGTTCTGGCGGATGGCGGCCTTAAGCAGCCCCTTGGCGTCAGCCGGCGTACCGGGAGCCATGACGGTCAGGCCGGCGGTGTGACAGAACCAGGCGTCCAGGGTTTGCGAATGCTGGGCGGCCAGCTGGCGGGAAGGGCCGCCGGGCCCGCGCACCACCAGGGGGATCTCGAACTGTCCCCCTGACATGTACCGGATCTTCACGGCGTTGTTGACG
>CAYGBP010000027.1:26211-26760 GCA_964348105.1 uncultured Nitrospirota bacterium | reverse complement strand
CTCAGCAAGCTGGAGGGACTCTCCATGGACGAGGTCCTCCGTCAGCGCTACGAAAAATTCCGCCACATGGGGGTGTTCGGCGACGAAGTCCGCCAATCGCCCGAGCCGCAAGGGGACTGAAACCATCCTTGACGGACGCCTCCTTTTCTTTTTGCCCGATTTGAAGCTGATCAGCGGCCTTCAGGCATCGCCGGGGGAGGAGGGCGAGACCGCCTCAAGATCCGGCATCTCGCGGGCGACTTCCTCCAACTCCTTCAGCGGGGGAAGCTCGCTGAGGTCACGCAGGCCGAAGTATTGCAGGAATTCGCGGGTGGTTCCGTAGAGCATCGGTTTGCCCACCCCGTCCTTGCGGCCCACGATGCGGATGAGCCGGCGCTCCAGCAACGTTTTGAGCACCCCGGAGCAGTCAACCCCCCGAATGGTCTCAATCTCGGGGGTGGTGATCGGCTGCCGGTAGGTCACAATGGCCAGGGTCTCCAACGCCGGCCGGGATAGTCGGGTCGAGGTCCTGACGGCATGCAGCTGGCGGATCCAATGCGCGTTTTCGGG
>CAYGBP010000027.1:25909-26201 GCA_964348105.1 uncultured Nitrospirota bacterium | reverse complement strand
CAGCTGAATGCCCCGGCCGTTCTGATCGCAATCCCGACGAATCCGGTCCAGCGTCTCCAGGACCTTCTCCCGGGAGACATCCATGCGCCGTGGACCGGGCAGCGTCAGGACGCTCAGTATCTGTTCAACCAGCAAGGGCTCAGGAGAGACAAATAGGAGGGACTCGATCGCGGCCTGCAACTCGCACGCCTCCATGATTTCTTCTCCGTTTCGGGCCTCTCCGTCCATCTATTTTGCCTCCGCCTTTAGGATCCGAATCGTTCCGAACGCCTTGATCTGCTGGATGGTGACG
>CAYGBP010000027.1:14223-25899 GCA_964348105.1 uncultured Nitrospirota bacterium | reverse complement strand
ATGCCCGGGTTCCGTCCTGATCAAACAGGGC
Source organism: uncultured Nitrospirota bacterium (assembly GCA_964348105.1). Lineage (GTDB taxonomy): Bacteria > Nitrospirota > Nitrospiria > DATECO01 > DATECO01 > CAYGBP01. The sequence goes on along the minus strand of CAYGBP010000027.1, from coordinate 25,868 downwards.
CTCGAAAGGAAGGATATTGGAGTCCTCCAGCCGCTCCATGACGAGGCTCATTCGCTTCCTGACCGAAAGCTCGTCTGGGACGATCTCGATCGTGGTGTGCTTGGGCGTTCTCGCCAGCACGGACTGAAGGGCACCCATCAGATCGAATAAGCTCACCTCAGAGAGCCACACCTCATGGCCACTCTCCTCGATTTGCGGCTCCACCTCCCGCCGATAAACTTCCCGCCACACCTCTTCCCTGAAGCATAGGCGGTCAGCGGCCTCTTTGTAACGCTGGTATTCGAGCAGACGGTAAACCAGATCCGTGCGGGGATCTTCCATCTCCTCCTGCTCGTCCGTCTTTTCGGGAGGGAGTAGCATCCTCGACTTGATATGAATCAGGCTGGCGGCCATTACCAGAAATTCTCCCGCGATGTTCAAATTCAGGGATTTCATCAGATCGAGGTAGCCCAGGTACTGCTGAGTGATCAAGGCGATCGGAATATCGTAGATATTGATTTCGTTTTTCTTGATCAGGTGGAGCAAAAGATCGAGGGGGCCTTCAAAAATGGGAAGCTGAACCCGATAAGTCTCTTCCGGCCCGTTCTGAAATTTAGGGGGGGCAAGGCTCATTCTGCATGTGACCTATACCAGCTTTCAGGGCGAAAATCAAGCAAAAATTCAATTTCTGGGGCCGTTTGGAGGCGCTGGACCCCAGGTGTTGTGTCAGGGCCCCCTCCGGGGTATTGCCCTGAGCTGGCCCGGCCGACGCCCCGGTTTCAAGGGGCTCCTCTCCCCTCCTTCCCTGCCAGGGGCGGATTCCGCGCGATAGGGATAGACGGCCCACCAACTCCGCATTGCCCGAACGGCGCCTGTATCCAGCCCGGTCAGGCCTTCCAACAAGGAACGAAGGACTTCCTCGGTGCCTCCAGACTCACTGCCCATCCAGAGGGCCGTCGGCTCCGGAGTCATGTCCCGTGCCATGAGACAATGGAAGAAGTCCCCAAGAAGCCTTTCACCATCGCCCCCGGTCCTGACCAGCCCGACCCAGAACTTTGCCCGCTTCAAGCGAATCCTAACGGCGAACGCCATCTTGGCGTCTGATAGCCAATTTCCCTTCAGATAGAGGACCGCGGCCTCCAATCGCCCCAGGTTCTGCTCGATCAGGCTTTTGAGACGCTGCCCGGCAACCCGGATGGACAGAGGCGACCGCGACCAATCGTGACGAAGGGTCTCCATCGATTGAAGCCGGTCCACCCCTCCTGCCCCCCTGTACCCCGTTAGAATTCTCCTCGGCCTCGCCCGCCGCTCCGGTGCCGCCTCGGCCCAGACCAGCAGACCGCCTTCGCCCACCCGCTCCCACCCGGGCCGGGCCACCCACTGATCCAACCCTTCATCGTCATGCGCTTCTTGAACGCAATGCTCCAAAACCCGCTCCAATCGCCTGATCCGCCCGATCATCTGACCGCTCCTCCCCTTTTGACAGCCAACCGCGAGGATGCTTCCCCCGGTTGGCATCGTTATCATCCCGGTCCACCGATTGAAAAAAGCGACTCTCCGGCCCGTAATCTTAGCCTTACCTTCCTGAGGCCCGCAATACTACGAAAGTAGGATTTTGCGGGTTGATCGAGGCGTATCCTGCTAATATTCAATGACATTGGGGATCCCTTCCTCCGATTTTTTAAAAAACCATGGCGTAGCAGCCGAACACATTGACAAATGACCGTGATTTCGTGCTATGATTAGCGACGTTCCCGAATCCTGAGGCCGCCATGCCCCTCACTGACCGGGATTCAAGAGCAGTCCAGGAAACGGCGGACATCGCCTACACGATTCCGGATCGCGCAGGGATGTTCACCGCTGTCTGTGAGCGCCTGCAGAAGATCTTTGCGTTCGACGGCGGGGTTTTCGTCCCCATCAATCTTCGCAAGAACGGCTTTCAGCTTGACGGCCACGCGGTTTTCAACAGTCCCAGCGACACCCTTCCGGTCTTTTGTGCCCACTACGCACCACTCCACCCCCTTTTCGATATCGGGCTAAGACACAGGCGGTTCAACGAGGCCATGCGGATCACCGACGTCATGGCCGACACGCGCCTGCAGAAGACCGAATATTGCGGGGAATTTCAGCCGATGATTCCGATGTTCTTCGAGCTGGACGCCATGGTATCATTCGGACGGGAGCCCATCGGCGCGCTCTGTCTTCACCGGACCCGACGGGAGGGGGACTTCACCGGCCGGGAGAAGCAGATCCTGTCCACCTTGATGCCCCACCTCTCCCGCGCCTTCTACAGCATCGATCTGGTCCATGGCGTTGGCTCCCAGCTCAACCTGGGAATCATTGCCCTGGGCCAGGACGGCAAACCCCACCCGATCAATCCGGCCGGCCGATCGGCTTTGGAAGCCAACAACGGGCGCATGGACCTCCTCGAGCAGAGCCAGGCCTATACGCTGCGCAGGCTCCCGCTCGGATTATCCGAATCGAGGCATTTGATTCTGCTCGAACCGCGGCGGACCGGTGACGAACTGGTCGAAAAACTGAATCAGGCGGGACTCACCCCTCGGCAGCGGGAAATCGTATCGTGGGTGGCCAAGGGCTTGTCAAACCGGGAGATCGGTGACCGCCTGTGCATTACCGAGCAAACGGTCAAGGACCATATCCAGGCGATCTTCCAGAAGCTCAATGTCCGTCGTCGTGCCGAACTGATTTCCATCCTCTATCGACAGGGATAAGCCTCGAATCAACATCCTCCCCTCGAAAGTTGACAGCACCGCAATTTCTGCTATCTTTATTTGAATAAAGAAATCAAATTACCACCGATAATGGCAAACCCGCCCGGGAGGCCCATGGGCCAACCGGGATGCCGTCTGTCCCACCGGGTCAACGGCATGTGAAAACCGGGGACGCAAAGCTTCCGGTCCTCCCGGAAGCCATCCTGCACACCGGATGCCGCCGATGCCACAGCGATTGAAACGGCCCGGCGGCATGGGCGATCAGTTTGGCAAGGGGGGATAGCGGGGACACCGAATTGGTTATCGCATCGTCGCGACCCATTTCCTTTATCGGGGAAATGGGTTTTTTTTTGGATTGATCAGAATGCAATCGAAAGACATTCGCCATCGGATCATCCCTTTAATCAGCCTGGTCGCACTGATTCTGATGGGCCACGCCAGCCCCGCCCGGGGGCTGGACCTGGGCGACTTCTCCGGAATCGGGGCGGCTTTCCTGACCCATATCGTGATCCACGAGACCGGCCACTACGTCGTGGCCCAGATGGGCGGGGCCCAGGATGTGGATATGAATTTTTTTACGATGAAGAATGGGAACTTTTATCTTGGCCTTTCGACGGCCAAGGGACTGGATTCCAAGACAGTCCTCTCATACAAGCTTGCGGGAGAAGTGGCGGCCAACTTCACCTTCGAAACGGCTCTCAAACAGCATCGTTCCCGACCGACTACCTTCAACCGCGCGCTGCTTTTCTTCTCCGGCACCGATTTTCTTTTCTACAGCGTCTATGCCTTCTATCTGGCCGAGAATCGAAATTCGAGCTACGATCCGGTGGGCATCGCGGACCAGACGGGTCTGTCGGACGAAACGATTCTGGGGATGGCGGCGCTTCAAACGGCGCTGAACGCCTGGCGGGTCTACTCCGGCCAGGACAGGATCGTGCCCTACCTCTCCTTGACGGATGAATGGGCTGAAATCGGAATCCGCTTCACCCCCTGAAAGAGACCTCCGTGGGAGATGTCGCCGATCCGATGACCGCGGAGCCCAGCCCGCTTCAGATCTTCATCGCCTCTTTGACCTGGCCCAATGTTTCCTCTGCCGCCTTCCGGGCTTTCGCCGTTCCCTCCTCAACCACCTCCTCGACCCGACCTGAATCCCGCAGCAGGGATCTGCGCGTATCCCAGATCGGCTCCAGGCGAGGAACAAGGGCATCTGCCATGAGTTTCTTGCAATCGATGCAACCGATCTCGGCGGTCCGGCATTCCCGGTTGACCCGATCGATCGATTCCTGACCCGAAAAGATCTTGTGAAAATCGAATACAGGACAGACGTCAGGATTTCCCGGATCTTTTCGGCGCTTTCGGGCGGGGTCGGTCAGCATGGTCCGGATCTTTTCACGGACCACCGGCTCATCATCCGACAGGTAGATGGCGTTGTTGTAGCTTTTGCTCATCTTCCGCCCGTCCGTTCCGGGCAGCTTGGGAACCCGTGTGAGCAAGCCCTCCGGCTCAGGAAACACAGGGGAATAAAGGCCGTTGAACCTGCGCGCGATCTCCCGGGTCAGCTCGATATGGGGAAGCTGGTCCACGCCGACCGGCACGTAATCCGCCTGGTAAATCAGAATATCCGCCGACTGCAGCACGGGGTAGCCGAGAAATCCGTAGGTGGCGAGATCCCGATTTGCCATCTCCTGTTGCTGTTCTTTGTAAGTGGGGTTTCGCTCAAGCCACGGAATCGGAACGATCATTGAAAGCAGCAGATGCAGGATCGCGTGCGCGGGGACACGGGACTGGATGAAAATCGTGCATTTTTGCGGATCCAGGCCCGCCGCGATCCAATTGATCAGCATGTCCCGGATGTTTTCCCGGATACGAGAGGTATCCGCATAATTGGTCGACAAGGCATGCCAATCGGCCACGCAGAAGTAAGACTCGTACTTTTCCTGAAGCTGTTTCCAGTTATCAAGCGCCCCCAGCCAGTTGCCCAGGTGCAGTATCCCGCTGGGCTGCATGCCACTCAAGACTCTTTCCCTGCGACGCTTCATGCCCCTCTCCGCACGGTGCCGCGGACTTACAGACCCACGCCTCCCAGGATGAATGAATAAAACACGGCGATCAAAAAGCCGAGCATATGATGAAGCACTTTGAATGGATCCAAAAACAAAAAGAAAAGGATAATCAAAAAACCGTAGGGTTCAACCGCGCTCAGGGCGTCGGCCTGTTTCTCGGGAAGCAGTCCCACCATCACCCGCCCTCCATCCAATGGAGGGATGGGGATCAGATTGAACACCATCAAGATGATGTTGATAATCACGCTGTAGCGGAGCATTTCGGCGATCGGGAGCAGGATGGAAGTTCCGCTCCCGATATCGGCCCCCAGCCCCCCCATATGGCGGTACAGCATCAGGTCGGGGTCCAGCGTGAAGAGGATCCGCAGAAGCAGGCCGCTCACCAGCGCCAGCAAGAGGTTCGTCCCGGGGCCGGCGGCGGCCACCCAGATCATATCGGTTTTAGGACGGCGCAGATTAAGGAAATTGACCGGGACCGGCTTCGCGTATCCGAAGATGAAACCTGTAAAGAATTTCAACAGCGCGGGCAGGATGATCGTTCCGAACCAATCGATATGGGCAATCGGGTTGAGGGTCAGCCGCCCAAGCATTTTGGCGGTCGGATCGCCCTTGCGGTATGCTACGAATCCGTGGGCGGCCTCATGAAAGGTGATTGCGATCAAAGCCGCGGGAACAATGACCACGATATCTCTGAGAATCGGAAATATGTCCAAGCTCGATCATCCCGCGGTTAATGATAATCCGCACATCCTGCAAAAGGGCCATTGTCCATACCGCCCGTGCCCCGCCCGGAGATCCGGCGGCGGACGCTGCGGCCTTCGTCCTGCTTCATGTCGGCGCCGTACCCGGGCGGCGTTGACCGAACCGGTTTGGACGCCGTCAGTTCACCTGAACAAATTTTCCGTTCCTGACCTGAATCACGAACAACTGTTTTTCGACCTGGCCCGTCCGGGTCACGGTGGTAACACCCGAGGCCCCGTGATACTCTCTCACGGCCGCGATGTAATCCCTCACTTCGTCCCGAAGCAACGCCCCGTTCTTCAGGGAGAGCAGGATGAGCTGAACGCAATCATAGGCCTGCGCCGCGAACAAATCCGGGGGTTCCTGATACCTGGCCTGATAGAGCCCCACGAAATTTCTCACGGTCGGATCAGGGCTATCCTCGAAGAAACTGTCCACGCCGATCGCTCCCTCCACATGACGGTCCCCCGCCACCAAGAAATTCTCGGAGTTTCCGCCGTGCGGGACCAGCAGCATCCGGTCCTTGACGTCATGAAAGGCCAGCTGGGCAGCCAGCAGTCCGGTCTTGAACGGACTGCCAAGCAGGAAGACGGCATCGAATCCCGGGACGTATTCGGGTTCCTTGACCTCGTCGCTTTCAGCCGGCGGGACGAGGGCGCCATATCGGCCAAGGTCCAACTGGATGACCTGCCGGATCTCCTTTCCGAAATCATTCGCGTCGGGCTCATAGGACTTGGCGACGATGATCTCTCCCCCGAGCCGATTGACCTCCTCCGACACGATTTTCATCATTTCAAGCCCATAAGAATCCTTGGGGTAAAAAATGACGAAACGCCTCAAGCCGCTGTCCAGAACCGCATATTCGGTCAGTCGGCGGCCGATCAGCTCATGAGAGACCGTATTGCGGAACACGTAGCGGTTGCCGGCCGCCACCCCGCGCCGGCTGGCGGTCGGGGTGATGATGGGCACCTCGTATTCCTCTGCCACCGGAGCGACCTCTTCAACGTCACGGCTAAGCAGCGGTCCGATAATCGCAATCGTTTCATATTCTTCAATCAATTCACTCATATAGTTCTTGAGCCTCTGGACCTTGCCCTCGTAGTCGCGGGCGATCACCCCGACGTAATGCTCCGGGAACAGGTCCTTGGCCTGCTCCATCGCCAGCTCGATTCCCTTCATGACGCTGTCGGCATAAGGGGCCTGTTCCCCCGTCAAGGGAAGGAGCACGCCGATTCTAAATTCGAATGACTTGTGGATCTCCAGAATCCTGGTCAGCATTTCCCGGGCCGAGTCGCCTTTGGGATGTCCGGGGAATGCCGTCAGGAATCGGTTCAGGAAATCCTCGGCGCTTTGAAGATCTCCCCGCGAGTAAGCCGTCTGGCTCAGCCGCATGAGGGCGGCATCGCCGGGAAAGCCCTTCGGATGAAGTTCTGCTAATCGGATGAGTTGAGGATCATCCAGGTGGGTTTCGATGATTTCCCGAATCCTGGACTCTCCCCTTCCCCGCTCCGCCGGATCGGCCAGCAACCGGTGACGGCGCATCAGGCTCTCGATCGCCTTCAGCCCGTCCTGGTTGCTCAGATACAAATCCGCGATTTTTCCGTAAAGATCCCGTTTCGCCTGCGTGTCGCCCGACAAAGCGGCCTCTCGCTCCAACAGGGGTATCGCCTCATCCGTGCGTCCGATCCTCAAATACACCTGGGCCAGCTCACGCCCCGCACGCTCGGCATAAGCCGAATCCGGGTGATTGTCCACGACGGACCTGAGAAAGTCCGCAGACTCGGAGAACCGGTTCAGCCGAATGTAGGACTGACCCACCATATAATACGCATCCGGGACCTTTTCGCTTTTTGGGTATCGGGCCACGAATGCCTGCAACTCGGTAATCGCCCGCTCATGCACGCCGTGATCGAAAAACCGCTTCGCGTTCTTAAACGCCTGCGCCTCGGCCTTCGTTTCATCCGCCGAAGTCGGATCAGGATCGATCGGAAGGATCAACAGGAATAAAAGGGGGGCCAGAACGATGCTGGAAGACCTTTTAATGCTGAAAATACGCATCTTATTGATTTAGACTATAAAGAATGGTCCTGTCCTTGTCAAGCCAAATCCCGTATGATAGAGTTGATGAGCGAGCCCCCATGAAGCCCCTGCTAGAGAAATTCCGTTCGCACCTGGCGGTCGAAAAAGGTCTCGCCCCACCCACGCTTGAGGCCTACACACGGGACATCGAACGCGCCATGGCTCCCCTGGGTAAACGGGCACTCGACAGGATCACACGGGCCGACCTCCTTGCCGTCGTAACCGGGCTTCAGGAAGGCGGGCTCTCCTCCCGTTCCATCTCGCGGATGATCAGCTCCCTGCGGGCATTCTTCCGTTTCCTGGCAGCCGAGGGTTTGATTCGTTCTGACCCTTCAGAATTGCTGCGTTCCCCGCGGGGCTGGAGCCGGCCGCCGCACGTCCTGACACAGCAGCAGGTCGAACAACTCCTCAATCTCCCCAAGGGCGACCACCCGCTAGGGATCCGGGACGATGCAATGATCGAGCTGCTTTATGCGGCCGGATTGCGGATTTCGGAGCTGATCAAGGTGCGAACCCGTCGGGTTGGGAGTCGCCGATCTGTGGTTCGACGACGCGCTCGTGCGGGTGCTGGGAAAGGGGTCCAAAGAAAGAATCATCCCGGTTGGAGCGATCTGTCTGGATAAGCTCCGGATTTATCTCCGGGAGGCCCGGCCCAAACTGCATCGAGCCGCTCTCCCCGCCCCCCTCTTCGTCAACCGATCGGGCAAGAGCATGAGCCGCCAGGCCTTCTGGCACCGACTGAAGGCATACGCCCTCAAGGCCGGCATCAAGCAACCCTTGTACCCGCACATCTTGCGCCACTCCTTTGCCACGCACCTCCTGGATCGGGGCGCCGATCTTCGCTCGGTCCAGATGATGCTGGGTCATTCCAGCATTACCACCACACAGGTTTATACCCATGTCGCGCGGAGCCGGCTCAAGAAAATCCACCGGCAGCATCACCCGCGCGGGTGATTCGAAACACCCGAGTCATGCAGGGCGATGCGGACCCCCTGCGATTTCAAGGAGCGAATCCCGGGTGCCTCGACGCTGACCGGGATACCCAAAGGGATCGTAATGCAATCGGGGCCGTGCCCCGACGGCAGGCCGAATACGACGGGTCCCTCGAAATCCTTCAGGACATCCGCAATGACTTCCTCGAGTCCGAAGCCTTCATCGGGTTTCGGAAGACACCCTTGCATCTGGCCGAACACAACCCCGCGAACACCGGCCATCAACCCCGCACTTTTCATATGGGTCAACATCCGGTCGATGCGGTAGGACGGCTCGTTGACATCCTCCAAGAAGAGAACGCGGCCACGGGTCTGCGGCGCGTAGGGTGTGCCGATGGCACTGCAAAGCATGGACAGACACCCCCCGATCAACTCTCCCTGCGCCTCGCCGGGCTTGATCACTTTCATCCCCTGAAGATTGATCAGGCCTAATGCCTCCGGCTGGGCAACGGCCTTCATGAAGTAGGCCTCCGTCACCGACGACTGCACCCTCCCGAAGTGCGGGGCCACCATCGGCCCGTGAAAGACCGTCAGACCGCAGTTCTGCACCAGGTACAGCAGAAGCACGGTAATATCGCTGCTCCCGACAAAGATCTTTGGATGCCTTCGAATCTTCTCAGGGTCCAGAAGGGGAATGATTCGCGAGGCCCCGTAGCCCCCCCGCGCACAGAGAATGGCCGCAACCTCCGGGTCCTCGAACATCGCCAATAGGTCTTGGGCCCTGATCTCATCGGAACCCGCCAGGCCGTGGAGCGAGTCGAAAACGCCCTTTCCCAGCCGAACCCCGAAACCCAGATATTTCAGCCGGGCGATCCCTTTTTCAAGTTCCTGCCGGGAAACCGCGCCGGCGGGGGCAACCACCCCGACGGTGTCACCCTTATGCAGGAGGCGCGGTCTGATGATTTGACGGGATGTCTGTCCATGAAGGGAACGTCCGGATTCGAGAGATTGCAGGAGGCTGGAGTGAATACCGCCGAACCCGCCGCTGGACATGATGCAGACGAGGTCACCCGCTCGCAGATGCGCCGTCAGGAAGGAGACGATCTCCTCGACGTCCGGGATAAATCGAGCCGAAATTTTTCGCCGCTTCAGGTCGTTGACCAGCTCTCCCGGGTTCAAGCGCTCTTCGGGCATGATTTTTTCAGGCGCGTATAAATCGGCCACGATGACCTCATCCGCCTGGTCGAAGGAGAGCGCAAACGCCTTTTGGAACACATTCCTGCGGCTGGTGGCCGAGCGAGGCTCAAAAACGGCCCAGAGCCGTCGACCGGGATAGCCCAAACGAAGGCCCATCAAGGTCTCCCGAATGGCCGTTGGATGGTGCGCGAAGTCATCAACCACGGTGATGCCGCCCACCGTCCCGACCACCTCCTGGCGGCGCTTGACGCCTTGAAATCCCGCCACGGCCTCCAGAGCGCGGTCCATCGGAATGGAGAGTCGATCGGCCATGGCGATGACGCTAAGAACATTTTTCACGTTATGGCCACCGAGCAAAGGCGAGCGCACTCGCCCCAGTCGCCGGCCAGACCGTACAAGCTCAAACCGTGTTCCGCCCCGCTCATAGACCAAGTCCGCCGCGGCCCATTCGATGGCCTTCGGGTCCGCATCCCCGTCCATTCCGAACCGTTGAACCGTGCACGGTAGATCCGCGACCACTTCATCGACCGCCAGATCGCCGGCCGCGGCCAACAGGAGGCCCGAATCGGGAATGAGCTTCACGAAGGAACGGAAAGCGGATTTGATCTGCTCCAGATTCTTATAGATATCGCCGTGATCGAATTCCACGCTCGTCAAAATAGCGCTCCAGGGGCGATAGTGGAGAAACTTCGGTCCTTTATCGAAAAAGGCGGTGTCGTATTCATCCCCCTCCACCACGAAATACGGCCCCTCCCCCGGGTTGCTTCCCCCCTGAAAATTCCTGGCCCAGCCCCCGATCAAAAATCCCGGCTGCTGGCCGGTGGCCTGGAGCATCCAGGCCATCAGGGCAGAGGTGGTGGTTTTTCCATGGGTCCCCGAAATGACGATCGGCATTTTCCCTTCGAGGAAAAATCGCCCCAGCGCCTGGGGAAAGGAAACATAAGAAATCCCCCGGCGTAAAACCTCCTGCACTTCGGGGTTGGAACTGGGGACGGCATTTCCGATCACGACCAACTCCACCGACGGGCTGATATGGCGCGGGTCGAAGCCCTTGTGGCAGGCGATTCCGGCTTCCTTCAGCTGAAGGCTCATGGGGGGATAAGGATTCAGGTCAGAGCCCGTGACCGCGTGGCCGCAGCGCTGCAGCATCTGCGCCAGAGCCCCCATCCCGCTCCCGCAGATTGAAATGAAATGAATATGCATCAACGACTCCGAGCTGGGCATCCGTCGACGAGACACGGCCGATGCGAGACGAATCCTCAATGGCCGGCGCTACCCGATTGGGTAAAAGAATGACGAATCGATCTTAGTATACTCGAATTCCGGGGATTCGTGAAGCCGAAGGACACAACACCGGACCGGGCAAAAGACGAACCGACCGCAATCCGGGGGTCAATAGGTAATCAGTGACAGCAGGGGATAACCCTTCAGCTTATCCCGACCACGCAGGTCTTGCAGCTCGATCAGAAAGGCCATTCCCACGATGGAGCCCCCGAGCTTCTTGATCAAATTCCCCGTGGCCTCGACGGTACCGCCCGTGGCGAGAAGGTCATCCACGATCAGCACCCGCTCCCCGATGGCGATGGCGTCCTTGTGGATGGCAAGCGTGTTGGATCCGTACTCCAGGCTGTATTTGATCTCATGGACCTCGCTTGGAAGTTTGCCCGACTTTCGGACCGGGACGAAGCCTGCGCCCAGCAGATAGGCCAGCGGGGCCCCCAGGATAAATCCCCGGGATTCGATCCCGACCACCTTCTGGATGCCTTCATCCTGATAAAACCCGGCGAACTTATCAACCACCCGCTGGAGGGCCGCCGAGTCCTTCAACAGCGTCGTGATGTCGTAGAAAAGAATTCCTTCCCGCGGAAAATTCGGAATCTCCCTGATGATCCCCTTTAAATCCATCTCCCCCTCACATCCCG
>CAYGBP010000027.1:12226-14211 GCA_964348105.1 uncultured Nitrospirota bacterium | reverse complement strand
CATTTGCTTGGGCAAATTCGCAAAAAGAATTCAGTCGCAAACCGTCACTCAAGGGATACAGCCAATCATCATCGCATTCCGGATCTCCCCTCATCGGGGGCAGCGCCGGCCATCGACCGTCTTGCCTTGCGGCTCTAGAGGATTTCTTCCGGCTTGATGGTCTTGTGGGCGATGATCTGCCGGAGCCGGTTCAAGGCCGAAGACTCGATCTGACGCACCCGTTCCCGAGTCAGACCGAAGATCTTTCCGATCTCCTCCAAGGTTTGGGGCTCGCCCCCGTCGAGACCGAACCTCAACCGGACGACCTCCTGTTCATTGTCCTTGAGGGTCTTGATCCATTCCAGGATCTCCTCGCGCCGCTTGATCCCTTCGGCGCTGTTGGAGGGGGACATCCGGCTGGTATCCTCGATGATGTCCTTCAGCGACGTCTCATGCCCGTGGGCGATCGGACTTTCGAGCGAATAACTTTTTCGGATGAGCTGCTGAAGGTTGACCACCTCCCGCTCGGAGACCTTCAATTTCTTCGAAATTTCCTGCGTGGCGGGCTCACGACCCAACGACTGCATCAGATCCTCAAGCACCACGAGGTAGTGATTAATCTTTTCCACCACGTGAACCGGCAGGCGGATCAGCTTGCTCTGATTGATGATGGCGCGCTCGATGGATTGACGGATCCACCAGGAACCGTAGGTGCTGAATTTAAAACCCCGCTTGTAATTGAATTTCTCCACCGCCTTGATCAATCCGATGTTCCCCTCCTCAATGATATCCGAAAAGGGAAGGCCGCGGTTGATGTACCGCTTCCCGATACTGACGACCAGCCTCAGGTTGGCCTCGATCATTTTCTGCCTGGCCTTCTTATCTCCCTTCGCAATCCGCTTGGCCAGGGCCTGCTCTTCCTCGAAGGTCAGCAGCTTGGATTTTCGAATTTCCTTCAGATAACTTTTGACCGCATCCAGACCCGAAGAGGCCTCCGTCTCGTCGGCCTCCTCAGGCTCGATCTCTTCCGGCAGGGCTTTGCCCTCCTCGGTGAAGGCGGCCGGCTCCATTCCCATCTCGTCAGCCGATTCATCAGCGACCGCTCCACGGAACGGCTCCTCGAAGGCGTCCTCCTTGCCCTTCTTTCTCCACCCCTTAGCCATTCTGCCCTCCGACCCGGCGGTTCATTGCAATCCCGGGATTAATGGGTAATTCGAAACTCGGAAAATCTCGCCTGCCGTTGACCCCATTCAACCTCGACCCGCGTCACTTGCGAAAGGCTGGGGCCTTCCTTCAGCCGATCGATCAATTTTCGGATCGCCGCTTCGCTGCCTTCCACTTCAACCTTCACGCGCCCGTCCGCGAGATTTCGACAATATCCGAAGAGACCCATCTCTACCGCCGCCGACTCCACAAAAAATCGGTAGCCGACGCCCTGGACCCGACCTTCCACGTGGATTATCGCGGAAACCCGCTCAGCCATCCGTCCGAATCCCCTGGCTTCGGAATGAAATTCCCCGGGAAGCGCGCCGCCTGAACGAGCCTCCCGGTCATTTCCCAATCGCATGGAATGCCGACTCGACCGCCTCACGTGCGTCCTTGGCCCGCCGGATCATCGGATCGATCTCCCACGACTGCAGGCTGATCACCGGTTTGCCGTAAATCAGCGAAAATGCAATTTCCGAAAGGGTCCCGTGGTTCCCATCGATGGCAATCAGAACATCCGCGGTCCGCACGATCAGGACGTTGCGCGCGTATCCCATCCCGGTGGCGACCGGATAATCGATGTAGGGATTGGCGCCGCAGGTGTTGTCTTCCGGCAAGATTCCCAGGGTGGCTCCCCCTGCCTGCTTGGCACCCCTTGCGGCGGCTTCCATGACGCCTCCCAGGCCGCCGCACACCAGAACGGCGCCCCGTTCGGCGATCAGGCGACCGACCTCCTCGGCGATGCGACCGATTTCGTTATCGCATCGACCGCCCCCGATGACGCCGATCATCGGCTTCCG
>CAYGBP010000027.1:4617-12216 GCA_964348105.1 uncultured Nitrospirota bacterium | reverse complement strand
ATAACCGGAAAACAGAAATATTTTAAATGGAAACCCGTTGCAGCATCCGACAACTCGATCTGCTACGCGACGGCTCAAAAAATTTGCCAAGCAAATTTTTATCGGGGCGACTGGATTTGATCACGCGCCGCTCCCCCGGGAGCGGAATACAAACCGGGCCGAAGGCATCCGCTCGGGACCCAATCCAGCTGCTGCCCGGGTATTCCATCAGCCGACACTGTATCGGCCATGATTTGACCAAAGACTCCTATCGGGGCGACTGGATTTGAACCAGCGACTCCCGGCTCCCGAAGCCGGTGCGCTACCGGGCTGCGCTACGCCCCGTCATCTTAATCAATTCAGGCAATATCCTGAAAAAATTCTCCCAATTTATTCTGATGCCACCTCGGGCCGTGTATCCGGCATCTGCAGGGCCCGGGCCACTGCCGGGTGCGTCACCTTTCCATTCATCACGTTGAGCCCTCGGAGGAGGGGGGGAATCTCTTTTAATGCGTCCTTGATCCCACGGTCCGCCAGCTCTTTCACGTAGGGCAGCGTCACGTTGGCAAGGGCGCAGGTCGCCGTCCGCGGAACGGCGCCAGGAATATTGGCCACACAGTAATGAATGACTCCTTCCTCTTCATACACGGGCTCGGAATGCGTCGTCGGCCGGGAGGTTTCAAAACACCCTCCCTGGTCCACCGAAATGTCCGCCACCACCGCCCCCTTTTTCATTCGTCCGACGAGGCCGCGATCCACGAGGCGCGGCGCCTTGTCGCCGGCCACCAGAACGGCCCCTACGGCAAGATCCGCCTGTGTCATATGATGACCGATACTCTCCTGATTGGACACTTCGGTTTCGACCCGCCCGTCGAACATTTCGTCCAGCACCCGTAGCCGATCGATATTCTCATCGAGAATGACGACCCGAGCCCCCAGCCCCAGCGCCACGCGCGCCCCCTGGGTCCCGACCGTTCCTCCCCCCAGGATCACGACGGTACCGCGCTCCACCCCCGGCACGCCGGATAGAAGGATGCCTCTCCCCCCATGCGTCCGCTGCAGGAAATAGGCCCCGTTCTGAACGCCTAACCGACCCGCGATTTCGCTCATGGGTTTGAGTATCGGCAGGAGGCCATCGTCCGACTCCACGGTCTCGTAGGCAATGGCGGTCACCTTCCGGGCCAGGAGCAGATCGGCCAGCGGCCGGTCGGCCGCCAGATGGAGAAAACAGAAAAGCGTCTGTCCCTTTTTCAGCAGATCGTATTCGGAGCAAACGGGCTCCTTCACCTTCAGGATCATTTCCGCCTCTCCGTAGAGACGTTCCCTGGAGGCTACGATCTCGGCACCCCGGCTTTGGTACTCTGAATCGGAGAATCCGCTGCCGGCTCCCGCAAGCGACTCCACCCGAACCCGATGGCCGGCATCGACCAGGGTTTTCACACCCCACGGAGTCACGGCGACTCGGTACTCCTGGTCTTTGATCTCCCTTGGGATGCCAATATTCATTTTCAAAAAAATTAGATTATCAGTTTTATCCCCAAAAGTCAAAAGATCCGGTGCTTTACTCCATCGCCCATTTCAAGTAGAATGCATTCAAGCTAGAAAGAACGCGATGTCGACACCCCCTACCATAGAGTGGACCGACGGAAAGGTCCGCATGCTGGACCAAAGCCGGTTGCCGTCCGAGCTTGTCTATCTGGATTTAACGGATTACCGTGAAGTGGCGGAGGCCATCCGCGAATTGAAAATCCGGGGCGCCCCGGCGATCGGCATTGCTGCAGCCATGGGCCTCGCCCTCGGCGCAAACGCGATCCAGGCATCCAACCGGGAGGATTTCCTAAAGCAATTTATCCCGATCTGCGATTTGATGGCCTCCACCCGCCCCACGGCCGTCAATCTCTTCTGGGCCATTGACCAGATGAAAATGGTCCTGGATGGGGACCTCCAGGCGGAGGTAACAACCATCCAGCACAAGCTGGTTGAAAAGGCGAACGAGATCCTTCAGGCCGATATCGAGATGAACCGGGCCATCGGTCGCTTCGGATCTCCCTATATCAAGGAAGGCAGCAGCGTCCTGACGCACTGCAATGCAGGCGCGTTGGCCACCGGAGGTCACGGAACGGCCCTGGGCGTCATCCGAACGGCCAAGGAGCAGGGCAAGACCTTTCAGGTTTTGGTGGATGAAACACGACCGGTCCTGCAGGGTGCCCGCCTCACCGCCTGGGAGTTGCTTCAGGAAAAAATCCCCGCCACCCTCATCACGGACAACATGGCAGGGGCCCTGATGCAGCGCGGCGGCGTTGACCTTTGTATCGTCGGGGCGGATCGGATCGCCGCCAATGGGGACGCGGCCAACAAGATCGGGACCTACAGCCTCGCCGTCCTCGCCCGACACCACCGCATCCCGTTTTACGTCGCGGCGCCGACTTCAACCATCGATTTCAACATCCCGGACGGCAGCAGGATTCCGATCGAGGAAAGAAAAGCGGAAGAGGTCACGCGCATTATGGGAGGGGCACCGATCGCCCCGCCAGGGGTTGAAGTGGCCAACCCGGCCTTCGATGTCACCCCCGCCGAGCTCATCACCGCCATCATCACCGAAAAAGGCCCCTTTCGGCCCTCGGAAATCATTCGCCTGAAATCCCGATAAGAACGGAAGCCCTCACCCTCGGATAATTAAAGAGATAGCGCCCCCGGCCATTTCCCCCCTGACGGATATTATTCCGATAGAAGCGCGCCGAGTTTTGGCGGTACCCCGTCCAGGGGGGTCTTGTGAACCTTCCCGCTGGATCGCTCCTTGATCTCGGCCAGCCCCTCCTTCAGACCACGATCACCCACGATCACTTGGTAGGGAATTCCGATCAGGTCCGCATCATTGAACTTCACGCCCGGCCGCTCATCCCGGTCATCCAGGAGGACCTCGAGGTTTGACGAGATCAGGCTCTGATAAAGTTCTTCCGCCGCCTTGACGGCGGCTGAGGCCCTTGCCCCGATCGGGATCACGTGGGCCTGAAAGGGGGCGATGGCCTTCGGCCAGATCATCCCCCTGTCGTCGTGGCTCTGCTCGATCGCGGCGGCGGCCGTCCGGCCGATCCCGATTCCGTAACATCCCATCACCATCACCCGCTCCTGGCCGTCCTGGTCGAGAAAAACCGCCCCCATCGATTCGCTGTATTTGGTCCCCAACATGAATACGTGCCCCACCTCGATCCCCCGACGCCTCTCCAGCCCGCTGTTGCAGCGAGGACACGTTTCGAGACCCGCCGCCTTCTCGACATTCGCGGCATAATCACAGGATGAGCAGGTCACGATGGCGTCCTCCCCGGTCTGGGCCAGTACCATGAACTCCTGGGAATACGCCCCGCCGATCAATCCGCTCTCGGCCTCGACCGGTCGAAAACCCAGCCCGCATCGCCGGAAGATCCGCTGGTAGGCATCGAACATCTTCCGATAGCTTTCTTCAACGCCCGAGACGTCGCGGTCGAAGCTGTAGGCGTCTTTCATAATGAATTCGCGACCCCGCATCAGCCCGAACCTCGGCCTAACCTCGTCCCGGAATTTCACCTGGATTTGATACAGCGTAACGGGTAACTGTCGGTAGGATCGGATTTCCCGACGCACCAGATCCGTAATCACCTCTTCGTGCGTCGGCCCCAGGCAAAAATCCCGGTCATGCCGGTCGAGCAGCCGGAACAGCTCCTTTCCGTATTGATCCCAACGACCCGTCTCGCGCCACAATTCGGCGGACTGCAAGACGGGCATCAGGATCTCCTGCGCCCCGGCCCGATTCATTTCCTCTCGAACGATCGCCTCAACCTTCCGCAGGACGCGATAGCCCAAGGGCAAATAGGTATAGACGCCGGAGGCGGTCTTGCGGATGAAGCCGGCTCGCAGCATCAGCCGATGGCTCACCACCTCCGCCTCCCCGGGGTCTTCCCGAAGGGTGGGAATTAAAAGTCGCGTGTATCGCATGGATGATGATCGGACGGAAACGCCCCGTCGGAAAGCCACTTCCCGGGGAACGGCATCAGGAGGGCATGATCAACGGGATCTTCTCACCGTCGCTCGGGCCGGAACGGGTCGACGGATTCGGGCGCGAGGGGTCCGGCGCCGGCGTGTCCCCTCCTCCGACTTTTCTTTCATTCAGGATGGTATCGATTTCGGCCATGAGCACGTCCAGAATCTGATCCTCTGGAACCTTCCGAATGATCTCCCCGTGCCGGAACAGCAACCCCACGCCGCGGCCTCCGGCGATCCCCACGTCGGCTTCTTTGCCCTCTCCGATTCCGTTGACGACGCACCCCAGGATCGAGACATTGAGGGACTCCTTGACATGAGCCAGCCGCTGCTCCACCTCATTGGCCAGGCGAATGACGTCGATCTCAAGCCTGCCGCAGGTCGGACAGGCGATCACATTCACTCCGCGGTGACGAAGCCCCAGAGATTTGAGGATCTCGAATCCCACGCGAACCTCTTCGACGGGATCGGCCGCCAGGGAGACCCGGATCGTGTCACCGATCCCCTGGGCCAGCAGAATCCCCAGTCCGACCGAGGACTTTACCGTCCCACTGAACTCCGTTCCGGACTCTGTAATTCCCAGGTGCAGCGGATAGTCCGAGCGCTCCGAAAACAACTGGTAGGCCTCCACCGCCAAACCGACATGCGACGCCTTCAACGACACCTTCAGATCGTAAAAATCCATTTCCTCCAGGATCCGGATATGGCGCAGCGCCGACTCCACCATGGCCTCGGCCGTCGGGTACCCGAAACGGTCGAGCAGATCGCGCTCCAATGATCCTGAATTGACGCCGATGCGCATCGGGATTTTTCGCTCCTTTGCCGCCTTCACCACCCGCTCCACCCGGTCTCGGCCGCCGATGTTCCCGGGGTTGACCCGAAGGCCGTCGACGCCCTGCTCCATCGCGCGCAGCGCAAGCTTGTAATCGAAGTGAATATCCGCGATGATCGGGATGCGGGTCTGCGCCCGGATTTCCCCTAGGGCGTCCGCCGAGCGCTGATCCGGGACCGCCAGCCGGACGATCTCGCACCCGACCCGTTCCAGGTCATGAATCTGGGCCAATGTCGCGTCGATCTGATGCGTATCCGTGGTGGTCATGGACTGAACCACGATCGGGGCGTCGCCCCCGATCTTCATGTTCCCCACCTGGATCTGGCGCGTCTTTTTCCTCTGAACCTTCGTCAAGGCTCAATCCCTCCCTGGAATAGCCGAACGGCGGACTCCTGGTCCCTACCCCCCGGTGATGATCCGTTCGATATCATTATAGATGGCAAACAACATCAATGAAATCAATATAAAAAGGCCGATCTGCTGGGCCACCTCCCGGGTCCGGAGGCTGACCGGCCTGCCCATGATTCCCTCAATGGAGAAAAAGACCAGGTGCCCCCCGTCCAGGATGGGAATCGGCAGCAGATTAATGACCCCCAGGTTGATACTCAGGATGGCAATGAAGAAGAAGATGTTCAAAAATCCCCCCTCCGCCGCCTGTCCCGACATCTGGGCGATCATGATGGGGCCACCGATCGTCTTGGTGGACAGCTTTCCCTGGATGAGCTTTGCGATGGCGATCACCGTCAGCTCCGTCAGCTCCACCGTCCTTTTCGTTCCCAGGTAAGCGGCGGTGACCGGGTCATGCCGCTGGGTGACCACCGTGCCCTTGGGCGTGATGCCGATCACCCACCGGCGCTCCATTTCCCCGAAGATGTTCGGGGCCTCGGTCTCTTCCGGTGTGACGCGCAAATTGATGACCGAATCCCCTCGCTGCACCACCAGGTCGACGGCCCGCCCACCGGCCACCTGGACTGCGTCCTGTATGTCCAGCCAGCGCGTGATTTCCTGCTCACCGATCGACACGATCCGATCTCCCGGCTGCAGTCCGGCTGCCGCCGCCGGCGTGTTCTCCTGTACCTCGCCCACTTCGGCGGTAACCACCGGAATGCCGGCCATGTAAATTCCTACAAAGATCACGAGTGCCAGCAAAAGGTTGAATAGCGGCCCGGCGAAGACGATCGCCATTTTCTTCGAAACCGACTGGTTGAGAAACGAGCGGTGCGATTCCGACGGGTCGATCATCTCCTTCGGATCGTCGCCCAGCAAGCGCACATACCCGCCGAGTGGAAAGGCGGAAAGGGCGTATTCGGTCTCTCCCAACTCCCGCTTCAGTAGCTTCGGTCCAAATCCGATCGAGAAGGTCAGGACCTTCACGCCCACCTTTCGCGCGACCAGAAAATGGCCGAGCTCGTGGATGAAGATCAAGACGCCCAGAACGACGATAAATGATAAGATGGTTAAGATCATCTCAGTGCGGTCCTTTGCAATCCATCATGGATTCTGCCTGTCCGCCGGATCAATGCGTGGTGCCCACGGCGGCAGACCGGCTTTCAATCCAGTCGCGCGTCCGGCGACGGGCCCATTCATCGGCCGCCAGCACGTCCTCGAGTCCGGCCATCCCGATTGCCTGATGCGCACCGACGGCTTCCTCAATGGCTTCCGGGATCTGCAAAAAGCCGATTCGCTCCTTCAGAAACGCCGAGACGGCCTCTTCATTCGCCGCGTTCAGCACGGCAGGCATCGTCCCCCCGGCCCGCAACGCCTCGTATGCGAGCTTCAAACAGGGAAACTGTCTGAAGTTCGGCTTTTTGAATGTCAGACTGCCCACCTCGGCCAAGTCCAGCGGTTTGAGTTTCAACGGCAGGCGCTCGGGGTAGGTCATTGCATAGGCGATGGGCCCCTGCATGTCCGGAACCCCCATCTGGGCCATGACCGAGCCATCAACATATTCTACCATAGAATGGATGATGCTCTGCCGGTGAATGATCACCTCGATCATTTCCGGGGGCAAATCGAATAGCCAGCGCGCCTCGATCACCTCCAGCCCTTTGTTCATCAGGGTAGCGGAATCGACCGAAATCTTGGCTCCCATGTTCCAATTGGGATGCCGCACGGCCTCCCGGGGGGTCACGAGCCGCAGCTTGCGGATGGGAGTGTTGAGGAACGGGCCTCCGGACGCCGTCAGGATAATTTTCTTCACATCCTCGCGCCGATGCCCGGCGATGGCTTGGAAGACCGCGCTGTGTTCGCTGTCAACCGGAAAGATTCGGACGCCCCGCGCCCTCGCTTCGCGCTGAATCAGCTCTCCGGCCGTTACCAGCGTTTCCTTGTTCGCCAGGGCGATGTTCTTTCCGGCTTGAATGGCGCTGTACGTGGGAAGCAGACCAGCCGCCCCGACGATCCCGGACACGACGAGATCCACGTCAGGATGCGTGGCTACCGCTTTCGCCCCTTCGACCCCCGCCATAATCTGGGTTTTCAGTCCGGCGCAACGCCTTCTCAAGTCGGCGGCCACCGCCTCGTCCGCGACCGCCGCGATCCGGGGGCGATACTTTTTAATTTGCTGCTCCAGCTTATCACCGTTCCATCCCGCTGTCAATCCAACGACTTCAAAACGATCCTGGAATTGATCAACGATATTCAGGGTATTCGTTCCGATGGAGCCCGTCGAACCCAGTATCGCCAACCTTTTCACCGATGCCCTGAGCCTCATCAACCGTCAGCTGGACACCCGTCCGCACGATGTGGATCTGCTCGTCAACAAGGGATTC
>CAYGBP010000027.1:3728-4607 GCA_964348105.1 uncultured Nitrospirota bacterium | reverse complement strand
CGATGCCTCCTCTTACAGGCCGGTTAAGCCCCGTAATCCTTGACCAAGACGAGGTAGTAATAAAAAACCGGCGTGGTAAAGATGATGCCGTCCAGTTTGTCCAGAAGACCGCCGTGCGCGCCGATCAACCGTCCTGAATCCTTCACGCCCGCGCCGCGCTTCCACAGCGATTCGCTCAAATCCCCCAGGAGCCCCGCGATGCCAAGCAACACCCCCACCAGGACCGCATCCCAAGCGCTCATAAACGGCAGGAACCATTGCTGGGCGGCCACGCTGGCGGCCACGGCGGAAACTACCGCCCCCACCGCGCCTTCCACCGTTTTCTTCGGGCTGATCCGGGGCGCCAGCGGCCGACGCCCCATTAGCGTGCCGACGTAATACGCCCCCGCATCCGCGAACCAGGTGATCGCGAAGACGAACAAGACCAGCGCCCACCCGTCCGCCAGCCCCCTGAGGGGGATCAGGTGGCTGAGCATCAAGCTGATATAAAGGATTCCCGCCAGGAGGACGGCCGAATCGGTCGCCGATTGCCTCAAATCCCGCACTGAAAATAAGGAGGTCAGCATGACACAGATCCCCGCCAAGGTCAAGACGAGAACCGCCGCGCCAGCGTAGTCCGCTGCCCCAAGGTAAAAGGCCGCGGGCAGGAGCAGACCGAACAGTAGACCGACCCCCATCGACCCGCCGCGTTCCCGAGGAACTGACATCCGATAAAATTCATGCTGCGAAATCAGAATGCCCGCCGACACGAAGAAGAAAAACCCAGGAGGAGGAAGGTACCGAATGATGAGATATAAGGCGGGCAGCGCGATCGCCTTTTGCTGGTACTCGACGGCTTTGGAAAAGAAGGGATACTCGGTCTCCGTCCACCACAAGCTT
>CAYGBP010000027.1:2116-3718 GCA_964348105.1 uncultured Nitrospirota bacterium | reverse complement strand
GCGCGATCGCCGCCGTGGCGACCCGCGCCAGATGCTCCCTCGTGCTCGCGCCCTTCACGATCGGTATCCCACCGGTCCGGCTGAGCTTCGAACGGGACGCCCCGTTGCCGTCCCCCCGGGCGCCCGACCGGGTCCGGGGCGGGGAATCACCCGTCCCCCCGGCGGACCTGGTCTCGAACCAAGCCGAATCGGCGTTCCCGTTTCTGATAATCATGCAGGGCGAGCAGGAAGTTTCTGCGCCTGAAGTCAGGCCACAGGGTCCTGGTGAAATACAGCTCGGTATAGGCGAGCTGCCACAGGAGAAAATTGCTGATGCGTTTCTCTCCGCTGGTCCGAATCATCAGGTCGGGATCCGGAAGATCCGTCGTGTCCAGGTATTGAGCCAGCAGGTCCTCGTCGATCTTTTCGGCCTCATAGCGTCCCGATTGAACTTCCCGGACCAGGCGCGACACGGCATCCGCAATCTCGGCGCGCCCGCCATAGGATAGGGCCGTCGTCAGGACCATTTCCCGATTGTCCGAGGTCTCCCGTTCGACCTGCCGCAGCAGATCCCGGATCCGGGGGCCCAGATGATCCACCCGCCCGATCGTCCGGAAACGGATGCGGTGCTCCATCAGGGTCTTGACCTCCCGCTTCAGGTAGGTCTCCAACAGAACCATCAGCTCGTCGATCTCCGGCTGCGGTCGCCGCCAGTTTTCAAGGGAGAAGGCAAAAATGGTCAGATAACGAATCTTCAGCTCCCGGGACAGGGAAAGGACCTCCCGAACAGAGTTAATTCCTTCCCGGTGCCCGGCAACCCGCGGAAGGAGGCGTTTCTCGGCCCAGCGTCCGTTGCCATCCATGATAATGGCCACGTGGCGGGGGAGGGGACTCGCCGTTACGCAGGCCAGAAGTTCCTCATCCGAGAGCTGCTGTTCCGGCTTGCTGATTTCGCCCGTATCTTCCATCGGTTTAGGCCCAACCTCCTGTGGTCGCGCAATGGGATTCATGCTTAGTTTAATGATAAACCCCCGTAATGTCAAACCCTTTTGCCGTGCTTGCAGCCGGAAGGGGCCGTTAAGGGCGCTGCCGGGCCGGCGGGCGCTTCCCGTCCGGAATTTCCATTCCGCCGCGGAATCCAGCGGGAATCATTGACAACACGGGAGCCGGTGCTATACTCAAATCGAGTATCCGGATCCCCCGGACCCGGATGGCCCGAACACAGCACACTGGAAGGTTACATCATGCAAAAGGAAACTGCAAAACAGCAGAAGGCTTTTACGGAAGGCAGACTGGAATTATCAATCGGGCTGGGGTTGCTCCTCTTCGGCCTTTTGGGAATTCTGATCAACTTTCTTACAGGATAAACGCCGCATCGGGATTTATCCCGCGCCGCCCCGCCTGTCAGTGCCGGCAGGTCTGATCGGCTTTGCCCTGCATGTTGCGATCGATGTCGATGATCCGGCCGATGGCGCCGTCCGCCGAATCCTCCTCGGTCAGCACGGCCTCAAGCCCTTTCTCGCTTAGCCGCTTCATCAGATCATCGCTGCATTTCTTCCCCACCACCGTCTGGCAGTCGTCCAGGACCTCGAAGATGTCGTTGTTGAAGTAGCGAACGGTCCG
>CAYGBP010000027.1:0-2106 GCA_964348105.1 uncultured Nitrospirota bacterium | reverse complement strand
AGGAGCATCTTCTGCCCGGAGGAGTAGGTCTCCACGGTCCGGTTGAGGAACTCCCGATCGTTTACCTCGTAAACCACGACGGATGGGGGATTGTCAATCAACTCGGCAATCGTGCAGTCATCGTTGGCCGCGACGGCGATCTTCTTCATAATAAGGAGTCTCCCCTTTCCTGTTGCGAAGCGGTCAAGTTCTCCCGATCGTCAAGATGCAGATGGCCCGCCTATCGTTCGGGAACACTGTATCGTTGCCCCTCAACGGGCCGTCCGAGCGATCCGACGATTTATATTGCAAGTTCCAAGCCATTCCCACCCCTCTTCTCCCACCGTCATTCAACCTGCCGGCCATCCGCCGGCCATCTCTATGAATTCAACCGCCCCCAGAGTGACTTCCGCCCCTCCCGTGTCCTCGATTTCCTCCCTTCGGGGCAGGCAGCCCCGGGGTGGAGGCCTCCCCCTGTCGCCTCCCCGCGTCCACGGAAAAAGAGTAAAATCTTTCCGATTTTGACCGCCAGGTTACTCTTTGGCGAAATCCGGGTCGGAAGGCGTCACACCGGAGCTTGCAGGCGAGTTTCATCTTGACTTTCAGGATCCGGGTGTGTTACTAACTACTTAAGTAGTGATTCAGGAGCGTGCGTGAGAAACATCGTATCCAAGCTCACGGAATTGGGCCTTTCAGGGTATGAGGCTAAGGCATTCGTCGCATTGACCAAGGACCATCCGGCAACGGCCTACGAAATCGCGAAGGCATCCGGAATCCCTTCCTCCAAGATCTATGAAGTGCTGGGAAAACTCCTGGAAAAGCGGATTATCTCTGCGGCGTCTGCCAACGACGCTCATGCAAAGACTCGCCGTTACACCCCGATGAATCCGGAGGATCTGCTCAATCAGCGACTCAGCACTATGAAGGGGCTCGTGGACTCCCTCAAGCGGGATTTCCTGACGATCGGCCGGGATGCCGAGGTGGGCGAGATCTGGAACATCTGTGAATACGATCACTTGATCGACAAGGCCCTTCGCATGATCGAAGCCGCCAAGGCAGTGATCCTCCTTTCGCTCTGGCCGGAAGAACTCGAGCGACTGGAAAAATCCTTGAATCGGGCGCAACAGCGGGGTGTCCGAATTGCCCTGGTCCATTTTGGCCCGCCCACCGCCGATGTCGGTCAGGTCTATTTTCATCCGATCGAGGACGCAATCCACGATGAACAGGGCGGGCGCGGCTTCGTCATGGTGGCGGACGGCCATCAGGTCCTGATGGGAAGCATGAGGCGCGAGGGCGAAACGGAAGGGGCCTGGAGCCAGAACAAAGGCTTCGCCGCCCTCGCGGAAGACTACATCAAGCATGATGTTTATATCACCAAGATCGTCCGGCGCTTCGAAAAGGAATTGATCGAGCGATTCGGCGAGAATTATGCCCTACTGCGGGATGTCTTTCGCGACGAGGAAACGGGCGACAACGTTTATGACGGGAAAGGAGTGACCAGGTCCAATGACGCGGCATAGCCGGGGGGGACTCCCCGAGAAACAGGGGTTGTACGATCCAGGGCTTGAAAAGGAGGCCTGTGGAATCGGATTCGTCGCCGACGTCAAAGGCAATAAATCCCACGACATCGTGGAAAAAGGGCTTGAGGTGCTCCGAAACCTCGCCCATCGGGGAGCCGTAGGCTGCGATCCCTGCACGGGCGACGGCGCCGGCATTATGATTCAGATCCCGCACAAATTCTTCAAGCGGGCCTGCGCCGATATCGGCATCACACTCCCTTCGGCCGGCGAATACGGCGTCGGGATGGCATTCCTGCCCCAGAACCCCGCTCAGCGCCGGCAGTGCGAGCAGCTGACCGAGCGGGTCATCCAGGAAGAAGGCCAGCGGCTGCTGGGCTGGCGGGACGTTCCCGCCAAGGAGGCGCACCTGGGCGAAGTGGCCCGGCAAAGCCAGCCTTACATGCGGCAATTCTTCATCGCGCGCGACATTCTGAGCGAGGCGCAGTTTCAGCGAAAACTCTATGTGATCCGCAAGCGGGTCGAGAATGCGATCCTGGCGTCGGCCATCCCCGACCGAGACGTCTTTTATATCGTCAGCCTTTCTTCCAGCACCATCGTTTATAAAGGC
>CAYGBP010000026.1:19069-26879 GCA_964348105.1 uncultured Nitrospirota bacterium | reverse complement strand
GGGGGAAATGCCCGAAAGCTGGCCGATGGCTTCAATCCGGAGGACCGCCAGCTCTTCTTCAGCTCGGGCCACTTCCACGGATCGGCCACGCCGGCGAACAGCCTGGCGGTTTCCAAGCCCTTTGAGATCTTTACCTGCGGCCTGTCATGGAGTCCGGACGGTGAGCGGATTCTGTTTGAATCCGTTCGGGCCGGTTCAATCGGCATTTGGGTGATCGATCAAGACGGGTCCAACCCTGTCCAGCTCACCCGAGGTTTGCACAACAACTGGCATCCGACCTGGAGCCCCGACGGTGAGCGAATCGCCTATGCTTCCGATCGTAGCGGCAACTACGATATCTGGGTCATGAATGCGGACGGATCCGATCCCGTCCCCGTCACCCGCGACATGGCGAGCGATTTCCGCCCTTCGTGGAGTCCCGATGGTAAAAAGATCGTCTACACATCCCTTCGATCCGGAAACGCCGATCTTTGGGCGGTCGAGCTGGAGTAGCGGTATAATGCAGGTATCACGAATTCCGTCGATTTCTTCAACAGCCGTATGGTTCCTGGCGGCTGTGACGCTCCTCCTGGGCGCCGGCTGCCGGAATGGCTACGGGCCGGGGTTCGGCTGGCTATCACCCAGCCACCCAAGCGCGAAGATCCTGACCGACGGGTCCTATGACAACCTCAACCCCGCCATGAACCCGCGCGATCGTCGGATCGCGTTCGTCTCGGATCGCTCGGACAATTACGACATCTGGTTGCTGAGGTCCGCCTCGGGCGCTCTGAAGAACCTGACCGATCACACGGCGGTAGACCGCTACCCGGCATGGAGCCCGGGTGGATCGAAAATCGCCTTCGCATCGACGCGATCCGGAAACTGGGACGTCTGGCTGATGAACCCGGACGGCAGCGATCTCGTCCGCCTGACCTCCAACCGCATGGCCGACCTCTCCCCGAGCTGGAGCCGGGACGGCCGACAGATCGCCTTCGTCTCGTACCGCGACCTGGAGTACAGCATTTATGTCATGGACGCCGACGGGCAACATCAGCGCAAGCTGACCACGGGAGGAAACGGCGACTGGGGCCCGGTCTTCAGTCCCGATGGCCGGACCATCGCCTTTGCCTCGAGCCGATCGGGAGGCGGTGATATCTACCTCATCGATGTCGAAACAGGGTCCGAATATCGAAGGCTGACGCATGATCCGGCCCGGGACATGCTGCCGGCCTGGAGTCCGGACGGCCGGTCTATCGCCTTCGTGTCGGAGCGAAGCGGCGAGCGGGAGCTGTGGATGATGAACAGCGACGGGACCGATCCTCGAGCGATTTCCCGTGGGATCTTCAAGAAGCGAAGGCCCCTTTACGATGTCGATCGAGAATTTATCGAGGGGTTGGGATATTACTCCCTTTCCTGGAGCCCGGATGGGGAAACCATCGCCTTCACTTATGTGCGAAAGGATGGCAAGGGAGACATTGCAACCATCCCGGCGGCGCGCATCCCGTAAACTATTTCCCACGTTTTCAGTTTGTACTCGCTTGCTATCTTCGCCTCTCCTGCGGTGGATCCTCACGCCTCAACATTACGTATTCCATCTCATGATTCTATCCCTGCTCGCAAGCCCCGCCTGCACAAGGCTGATGTCCGGGCCTTTCCCGGAGGCGAAAGAACAGCGCATGGCTTTGACCAACCACCCGGCCCGCGACTACTACCCGTCCTGGAGTCCGGACGGGCGGCGGATCGCATTCACCTCGGACCGCTCAGGAAACGGGGACATCTGGGTGATGGATCGGGACGGCGGAAATTTGCTCCAGTTGACGGACGATCCGGATTACGATGGATTCCCCGTTTACAGCCCGGACGGGACACAGATCGCATTTTATTCCACCCGGACGGGCAATTATGATATCTGGGTCATGGACGCCGACGGACGAAATCAAAGAAGGCTGACCCAGCATCCGGGCCTCGACCTTCATCCCTCCTGGAGCCCGGGGGGAGACCGTATCAGCTTTCTCTCGGATCGCTCCGGCGTCAACTCGATCTGGATCATGCAAAGCGTCGGGGGAGATCCCGAATGGGTGACGAACGGCGACGGAGGGGTCTGGACGCCGCACTGGAGTCCGGACGGTCGGCGGATCGCCTTCGAGTCGGGCCAAAGCCCCTTCTCGCCCCTCGCCCTGAACCCGGATTCATCCAGCCGGATGGGCTTTTTCCAATCGCCGAACCGAGGGCAGCTCTGGGTCATGGATCTGCGAACGGGCAAGCCATCCCGGATCACTTCGGCGCGGCATCATGACTGGAGCCCGTCCTGGAGCCCGGACGGACGAATTCTGGCCTTCGTTTCCGACCGGTCGGGCAACTTCGATCTCTGGACCGTTGACCGGCGAGGCAAGCGGCTGCGTCAGTTGACCCGGACGGCCGCCAACGAAGCAATTCCCGTCTGGAGCCCCGACGGCAAGTTCATCGCCTATGTCTCGGATGAATCGGCGAACCTCGATATCTGGACCCTGGCAGTTCGGTAATGGCATACCTCGATTCAATAGCCCGTGCGGGTGGTTGGATAAATTTCTGTTCCGCCGCGGGACTCGCCCTGGTCGCCATGATTTGGACCGGTTGTAAAGGAATTCCCGGGCCGGTTCGAATCTCACCCATCCCCGTTCAGATCACGGACCACCCCGCAAACGACTTCGCGCCGCGGTGGAGTCCCGACGGAAAATCGATCGTTTTCGTATCGGACCGATCCGGTCAGTGGAACGTGTGGTTGATGAACTCGGACGGGTCGGCCCAACGGCGGCTGACCGACGGCCATTCCCAGGCCAGCTCGCCGGCCTGGCGACCGGACGGCTCCGAAATCGTGTTTGCCACCGACCGGGAGTCCGGGATGCGCAACTGGACCGATCTATGGAAAATCTCGCCGGCCGGGCAGCAGCCAGGTCCCTTGATCCAGACACCGACTTTCAAGGAGCTGGCTCCGGCCTGGAGCCCCGATGGAAGACACATCGCCTACCTCTCTCTCGACATGCAAGCATCCCCGGCCTGGCAGATCGCCGTTTTCAGCCCAGCCACCGGTGATGCCTCGACCATCGCGAGTGAAAATATCCTCTTCTCCCATCTGAGCTGGAGTCCGGACGGAGAAAGCATCGCCTTCATCTCAAGCCGTTCGGGGCATCCGGAGCTCTGGATCTTCGAGCGTGAAGGCAACCGGGCAAGACGGGTGACGCGGGACGGGAAACCCAAGGAGCATCCGAGCTGGAGCCCGGACGGAAACCGGATCGTTTATGCCTCTCTTCGGGGAAAGGATTGGGACCTCTGGCTGACCGATCCGGCAGGTTCGGGCATCCACCGGCTGACGCGTTCGAAGGGATCGGACAGCCTGCCTGACTGGAGCCCAGATGGGCGATCGATCCTGTTTACCTCCGACCGTTCCGGGAATCAAGACATCTGGCGACTCGACGTGGCGGGATGGGAATGAGGATTTTTTTGGGGCGGACTAGTTCGCGTCCTTGGCACACCGGAAGCCCACATCAAAGCCGGTATGCCAATTTTCATCCCTCAACTCGATGGGCAAGAGCTCGGGTGCGAAACGGTGGGTCACCCTGGCGAAGGGACGCACCGGCGTCAGGAAGGAGCCGCCCCGCAGGACGCGGTACTTTTTCCCGAAGGCACCCCGCTTCAAGTCGCTTCCTGGATAGGGTTCATACCACGAAGCGGTCCATTCCCAAACATTCCCGATCATGTCGTGAACACCATAGGGGCTGGCGCCTTCGGGTAAACTCCCCACGGATCGGGACCATTCGAGTCCAGCCTCCATCGTGTTTGATTTTTCATGGCCAAACTCATTTCCCCACGGCCAGATACGGGCGTCCAAACCCCGGGCCGCCTTTTCCCACTCGGCTTCGGTCGGCAGGCGCTTGCCGGCCCAGCTGCAGTACGCTTCGGCATCATACCAGTCCACATCCCCGACCGGATGATCCAACTCTTGCGGCGGAGGGGTTCCGACGGGCCAGACCGCATCCGACGGATGCTGTTTGTGATCCCAGGTGGCGGGGATGTATCCTCCGGTTGCCTTCACATACTCATAGTACTTCTGATTGGTCACTTCATATCGATCAATATAGAATGGCTTTACATACACGCGGTGCTGAGGCATCTCGTCCAGTCCGACATCGATGCCGACCACGCCGTCTTCTTCGGTGCTGCCCATCAAAAAGTATCCGCCCGGGATGAGAACCATGGCGTCGTTATCCTGGCCAACCGCGGGTTCGGCCCCCTTCGATGATAAATAGGTCAGGGAACAACCCGCGGTCATGGCACAAACCACGGCCAGCACGATCTGCAGTTTGAGTATCACTCGCTCCGTCTGGCTCATCTCATGGCTCCCCACCACACCCACCCGCTGAGCGCGGGGACACCGGCTTGCATCGCGGCCTTTTCGAGCCGGCGGGTTATCCATCCAATGCGCATCGAAACCCGTGGTTGGGATGGTCCCATTTCGGCCCAACGGCGTGACGGTTGGCCGCGCGTGAAAATGGAAGGGCCGGAGTGTTCCATGCGCCCCCCTTCATGACCCGGTACCGTTTTCCGAATGCAAACCTTTTCAGGCGACTCCCCGGATAGGCCGCATACCAGGAGGCGGTCCATTCCATCGCGTTCCCTGCCAGATCATGGACGCCGTAGGGACTGATATCCCCTTCCATGCTTCCCACCGGAACGGTCCATCCCTTTCCGGAACTCATGGTGTTGGCCCTATCGGGTTGAAACAAATTTCCCCAGGGCCAGGTCCGGCCATCGGTCCCCCGGGCCGCCTTTTCCCACTCCGCCTCCGTCGGAAGCCGCTTGCCCGCCCATCTGCAGAATGCCTCTGCATCATTCCAGGAAACATCGATGACGGGATGCGATCCCGATGGTGCCGGATGGGCGGGGCCCGCCCAGATCGGGGGCGGCCGATGCCCCGTGGCTTCGACGAAATTTCTGTACTGAACGATGGTCACTTCAAACTGATCGATCCAGAATGCGCGAAGGGTAACCGAATGTTTCGGATATTCGTCCACCCCCCCCTCCAGTACAAACGCCTCCTGGGGCGGATCGCTCCCCATCCAGAATGGCCCTTCGGCAATGTAAATCATGTTTTGCTTCCCAGCCCCCATCCGATCCGCAGCCAGGGCCAGGGTCGCGCTCAAAATCAGGACCCCTCCGCATACGCCAGAAGCTGCCCAACACCCCTGTCGAATCATGGATCTTTCGAGCACCGGAAGCCAATCGAGCGGTGCTGATAGCCCAGGGGTTGTGCGAGATTGCGGTTGGTCGACCGGGAGTAAGGCTCGTAGGGAACGGTCCACGCCCCGCCCCGTGCTACCTTGACCGAGTCCGCAAACGACTTTCGCTTCAAATCGCTGCCCGGATACGGCCGATAAGCCGAGGCCGTCCACTCGGCCACGTTCCCGCATAGATCATGCACCCCGTACGGGCTCGCCCCCTCGGGAAAACTCCCGACCGGCGTGGTCCACTGGATCCGGGACTCATAGACATTGCAGCGCCCAAAATCAAAACTTTCACCCCAGGGCCAGGGGCGGGCATCGGGACCGCGTGCGGCCTTCTCCCACTCCGCCTCGGTCGGAAGCCGCTTGCCGGCCCAGCGGCAGTAGGCATCCGCATCATCCCAGGTCACATAAACCACCGGGTGGTTTTCCTGTCCCGCAGGCGGCTTTCTGTCCACCCAGGTATAGAAGGTCGGATCATGGGGATCGAACGGTGCTTTGCGCCCCGAGGCCTCGATAAACTCCCGATAGGCCTGGTTGGTCACTTCGTAACGGTCAATGAAGAAGCCTTTTAATTTCACCTTGTGCTGCGGCAGCTCGTCCACGCCGATCTGAATCCCGATCTTTCCCTCCCGGCCGGTGCTCCCCATCCGAAATTCTCCTGGTGGGATATAGACCATTCCCTCCGGAACCTCCCGCGACCCCGAGAAACCTGCCCGTTGATCGCGAAACCCCACGACCAGAGCCAGGACCGTAAGACAGATCAGAATTGATCCCAGGATGATTCCTCTTCGAGGCCAACTCATCCTCGGCCATCCGACACGACTGAACTGCCGGTGGCGCCCTGGCCATCGCTCACCCGGCCTTCGAAGCGGCCAATGTACTTACGCATGACTTCGGGCAGGACATCCAGGGCCTGATCCCCGTGGTCGTGATGTGAGACCAGATCCTTTATTTCGGGCGAGAGGCCGCCGAATTGGATCGGCGCCACCTGCTGAACTCCCCCGGCGCACCAGCCGGCGCTGGTGTTCATCGCTACATCCAGGCTGGTGCTAAAATTCGGATCGCTCCGCGTGATATAAAAACAGGTTGCCATTACCACGCCGTGACAGCGAAGATTGCAGCGAAAACGGGCAGGACCCGGGGATGCCTGAACCAGCATGCTGGCATCGTAATACCAGACCGGTCGGTCCGCCGTCACCCCCTCGACACCCTCGAAGATATTGTCCTTGAATCCGGTCGGATTCGGATCAGCCCCCGTAAAAGTAAACGGCGGGCACGCAAGGTCCGCTCCGGGAATGGCCTGAGACTGATCGCATCGAGCCTCTCCGCTGTACTGGCTCGGCCCCGGCGGCGCGAAGTTGAGCAGGTGCGTGCTGCTCACGCCGTCGGCGACGCCGTCCTCCAGATCCGGGGGAAGTCCGACACAATTTTGCCCGGAGGTGGTGCAAAGGTTGCGGTCCACGACGTAGCCTGTCCCATCCCCGTAAATGGTGTTGCTGGCCTGTGTGTTGCTGTGCACGTTATAGTGGCACTCGTGACAGTAGGCGCCCGTTCGCATCAAATGATACATGTGCAGGTTGGATTCCCAGCTCAGGGTCACAACCCTGGACAAACCCGGATCATCAGTCGGCGTGGGAGATCCGAAAAAGTTGGTCCACGACCAATCGTTGGGATCCGCCCCTGCCCCGGGATCGAAGGCCCGACGGTCATGGCACTGAAAGCACAGCAGGAAGTTATTATAATGGGATGCGCTGAATCCGTCTTGGACGAAATTCCGGCCCGGGTTTGCGATATCGGTATTGTATTTCGCGCGCAGGATCCGGATCTGGTTGGAGCCGTGAGGGCCAATGGGCTCGGCCGAGCGCTCGGTATCATAAATAGCCTCGTTCGAAATCCCGGACGCGTTAGGCCTCTTGTCAGTACTCCGCAGGTTCGACTCGGTCATGGGACCCAGGAGGTCGGGATCTCCGAGGGTCGAGGTCCCCTGATAGGCATCGTAATAGTCATTGTTATGACAATCGGTGCACTGGATGGTCAGGGTGGATAAATGCATCAGCGATGTCGCGGCGCTGGGCAGGGCATTGGGACCCGTATCACAGCCGGTCAACCCGAAGGCCCTGGATAGCTGCTTGCACAGGGCCGGCGTCGCATTCCGGCCGGGTGCCGCGACGGGATGAAATGCCTTGTGCACGCCGGGCCCCACCCGGCGCAGCCCTGTGGTGAAATCGGGAGTCCCCCAGACCGTTCCGTCTACGTAGCTTCCGCGCTGGGGATCCATCACAGCAGAAATTTCCTGGGCGGCCGTGCCGTAGGTGGCGAATTCCATCCGCTTGTTGCTGAATCCCTTCATGCTCAGGCTCGGGTTGCTGGCCGGGACGAGGGGATTCGACCGGTAGTTGAAGGCCGTATCCTCCACGAGGTCGCCCGCAAAGATGTTCCGCACGCTGTTGCCATGGCAACGGAAGCACACCTCATAGACAAAGGGCTCCCGGTTGCAGGGCCCCGGCATACATCCCGTCTCATCACTGTCATGACCGACCACCAGGCCGTTGAACGTGATCCCCCGCATT
>CAYGBP010000026.1:14743-19059 GCA_964348105.1 uncultured Nitrospirota bacterium | reverse complement strand
TCAAGCGGTTCTCTTTGACCACCTGATGGGGGTTGTGGCAGTCGACACACTCGATATGCCGGGGATCCGGCGAAGTGTCGGGGGAGGGCGCCATCCCGCCGGGGGCACCCGCCTCGAATTTGTTGAAGGGGGGCGCAAAGGGGCTGTTGAGCTCCACGCCCTCGCGCGGAAAGCTGGTAAAGACCGGCTCGTGGCCCTGGGCGAGTCTCAAGTTCATGGCGCTCCCCTGCCCCCCCAAGGAACGATCCTTGGCGAACTGGGTGTAGATGTCGGGGGCCGGACGTCCTGTTTCAAATCTCGGATTGGCGCCCGAGGTCGGATCGCCCGCCGGGGCGAAGAACAGGGGAATCGCCTGCAGGTTGGGGGCATGACACAAATAGCAGGTGTTCTCGATGGCATCCAACCCGCCCGGAGTGTCCACCCCTCCACGGTGCAGGCGCTTAGCGCCCTGCGCGGTATGCGGATCATGGCAGTTTCGGCAGGCGTACTGGGCGACGGTATGATCCCCGTCAAAATCGTAGCCGCTGGCCGGATGGTTCTGATCGTTGTTCACCCAGGGATATTTGCTTCGCTTGGCGGAGGTGATGGCGTGCGTGCTCTCGATCCAGCCCGGCTTTTCATGGCAGAAGAGACACAGGATCTGCTCGCCGGCGTTGTCCGGCGCGTTATGAAGCCAGTTGGCCCGCAGAAATTTGGGGTAGTTCACCTGGTGCGGATTATGACACGACGTGCATTGAACCGAATCGACCCTGGAGAGGTCCGCCCCGGGATAGCGCCGCATGGGACCGATGCCGCTGGGATACAAGGGCTCCTGGCCCACCTTGCCGGAGGGCGAGGGCTGACCCGGATAGACCAGCTCTTTGTCCACCGCGGCCAGGGCATCGTCATAGACGAAGGAAACCGGATGGTCGTTTTTCAGATCGGTGCCCAGCCGACGGGTGTTGCCGGTCGCCGCCCCGCTGCCTTCCGGGATCGTCCCGAACGGAAACGGCGGGATGGTTCCTTCATACTCGATTCCCAGGGAGAAGTCGAATCCCCCCGACCCGGGGGCGTTCCGAAGCGACCCCAGGGCGATCGTCCCGTCATGGCAGGACAGGCAAAGACGGGAGTATCCCGTCGGTGCGCCGGGATTATTCAACTGCCCCTCGAAGGAGCGGCTCCAGACCTGGTCGTAGAGTTGATAACCTGAAGGCGACAGGTTACGATTCCAGAGCGGGGCTCGCAGGGTGGTGGCCTCCGAGCTGGCGCCGTGCGGCGTGTGACAGAAGACGCAGATCTCGGTGGTCTCGGGTGAGAATACCTCCCGGCTCGTGCCCGGCAAGCCCGAGGAGAGGATCTCGGTCGGCGGCACGGAGGAAAGGTTGTGCTTCGTTTTGGAGACATCCTCCAGGATCTGGGGGAGGGAAGGCGGGCCGGGCGCAAGATGACTGCTGGCACCGACATAGGGACCGATCCCGAGGACAAGGCTGATCAGGGCGACTCCAGAGATGCTCATGCCCGCGAAGGCCCTTTTCATTGATTCTCCTCTCCCAGATATTCGAAAACCTGGACGCGATGGTTATAGGTGTCGGCCACATAAATCCGATCGGCCGCGTCGGCGTATATTCCGACCGGAAGCCAGAACCGACCCTCCTCGGTCCCCGAACTGCCGAAATGGATTAGCAATTCCCCTTGCCCATTAAACACCTGCACCGTATCATATATTCCGTCCACGACGTAGACATGGCCCTCGCGGTCGACCGCCACCCCTTTCGGCTTTGAAAAGGAGCCGAGCGTGTTGCCGAGCTGGCCGAACTTTCGAATAAAAGTGCCGTTTTGATCAAAAATCTGGATCCGGAAATTCAATGAATCGGCCACATAGACCCTGCCCTGCCGGTCAACCGTGATGTGAGAAGGGAAATTAAATTCACCGGGCCCTCCCCCTCGCCGACCGAACTCGGCCCGTTTTTCGCCTTCCGGATCGAATACATGGACCTTGTGACTCCCCGCGTCCACGGCATACAATGTGGACCCATCCGGGGACAGGGCGATCCCCGCCACACGAATGAAGGTGTCGGCCTCCCCCAAGGACCGCGTATATCTGCCCCGTTCGTCAAAGACGACCACCCGGTCCAGCTCGGAATCCGACACGAAGAGGCGGCCCTGCGGATCGACCGCTACCCCGATCGGCGACAACAGGCGCCCCCCCGGAATGCGAAAGACCTGGCGGTACGACCTGCGATCCAGATCAAAGACATGAACCACCTGAAGGCCCGTGTCGGATACGTACAGCCTCCCGCGGCCGTCAGAGAATACGGAATGGGGGCGGATGAGCCGGGGAGGCTCTTCCCTTCCGAAAAGGAATTCGGTGGCCCGCCGGAAAAACCCCCGGCGTACCCCCATATCCCGGGGCTCGGAAAGGCTCATGACAAAGGAAATGCGGGGCGGGTCGGGAGGCAACGGCCAGAAGAGATCCGTCCGCCTTTGAATTTCCGGCGCGGCACACGCCCCGAGTAGGGTGAGGGTGACAAGCACAAGAAGGCCGAACAAGTGTAAGGTATTTCTGGACGGGAGGCTCATCACAGCCTATTCATCCTAACACAAAGAAAAATAATTTGTAAACACTCCATCCTCCGGGCCCGACCGACGTGTTTTCGTCCGGGCTAACCAGACGGGGCAGGCATGAAAACTGCTTGCATTCCAAGGGATTGAGCACCCGGGCGGATTCCCCAATCTCATTTGAAGGTAACACAATGCGCTTCGGTGTCAAGGGCCCCGCCCCGCACGGAAATGTTCATATCCCCGGGCCGGGAAAGGCCTCAAGCGATTGTCTTCAGCCCTCAACCGGATCCCCTGGCTTTTGGGAACGATGCTCCCGATCCGGCTGACCGAAACGGACGCCCCACGAAAGGCACGGAGCAGTTCAGGGACCTTCCTGCGGTCCACCGCAAAGAGAAGCTCGAAATCCTCGCCTCCCGTCAGGGCGTATCGCATTGGATCGGCCTTTTGCCTCTCCGTGTAGGCCCGAAGGGGGGCCGAGATCGGAATCGCGCCGGAATTCACGACGGCCCCCACCCCGCTCTCGCGGCACAGATGCCTTAGATCCGAAGCCAAGCCATCCGATAGGTCGATCATGGCACGTGCCAGTCCCTGAAGGGCCAAGACCCTTCCCTGCTCGATCCGGGGAACGGGATAGCATTGCCGGCGAACCAGCTCCAACTCCCCCCAGACCCCGCGACCGCCCCTCCTGAGAACCTCAAGGCCGGCGGCCGCATCGCCGAGGCTTCCGGTCACGAAAAGCTGATCGCCGACACGGGCCCCGCCCCGGCCCGCAGCCCTGCCCGTCTCCACCTCGCCCAGCACGGTAATCGCTACGAACAGCCCTGAGCGGCAGGCGGATACATCCCCTCCGATCATCTGGACCCGGTAAGGTTCCGCGGCTTCGTACATCCCGTCATATAGCTCATCCAGAGAGGACAACAGCAAACCGGGAGGGGCCCCGATCGCCACCACAAAGGATCGCGGCATCCCGCCCATCGCGGCCACATCGCTGAGATTGACCGAGAGCGCCTTGTGGCCCACTTGATGAAAGGGAGAATAACGCCGATCGAAGTCCACCCCCTCCACCAGGACGTCGGTCGTCAGCAATAGATCCCTCGACCTCCCGGCCCCCCCCGCGATCACGGCGCAATCATCCCCTAGGCCCTTCCCCCAGGAGGACGGCCCCGCTTCGAACCTTCTGCGTAAATGCTCGATCAGGCCCTGCTCACCCAAACGGCCCAGGGACGTCGAATCGTTTCCCCGTCTTGGGGCGGGGTATTTCGATTGGGGAAATTTGGGTCCTGTCCGTCGGGAAGACCCGGCCGGGGTAGTCCGTCGAGTCCCTCTGCGGCGGGCATTCATTTTCGCCGTGGACTGCTGCTCAGGGAAGGAGCCACATGGGATGGGCGCCGCGGTTTGGCCTTCACCGGCGCCCGGACGCCGTTGT
Organism: uncultured Nitrospirota bacterium; assembly: GCA_964348105.1. GTDB lineage: Bacteria > Nitrospirota > Nitrospiria > DATECO01 > DATECO01 > CAYGBP01. The sequence goes on along the minus strand of CAYGBP010000026.1, from coordinate 15,092 downwards.
GATGCTTTTCGCTTCGCCCGGGCGATTTCAGCGCAACCGGCAGGACCTGGTCCATGGTATCGACAAACACGAATTGAAGATCTTTCCGGACCTGCTTGGGAACTTCGTCAAGATCTTTGAGGTTTCGCTTGGGCAGGATGACGATCTTGATGCCGGCGCGCTTCGCCGCAAGAATCTTTTCCTTCAAGCCGCCGACCGGCAGCACCCTTCCCCTCAGCGTCACCTCGCCCGTCATGGCCACGTCCCTTCGGACCTGCCGATTGGTGGCGGCCGAAGTGAGCGCGGTTGCCATCGTTATCCCGGCGGAGGGTCCGTCCTTGGGGATGGCCCCCGCAGGGACATGGATATG
>CAYGBP010000026.1:14058-14692 GCA_964348105.1 uncultured Nitrospirota bacterium | reverse complement strand
CTTTTCCTGGGAGCGAATGTAGGAAAGGGCCGCCTGGGCCGATTCCTTCATGACATTGCCGAGATGTCCCGTGAGGGTGATGGTGCTTTTCCCCTTCATGAGGGTGGCCTCCACATAGATAATGTCCCCCCCCGTCTCGGTCCAGGCCAAGCCCGTGGCCACCCCCACCTCGTCCTTTTCCTGTTCCAGCTCGGGCTGATATTTGGTAACGCCCAAATATTTATGAAGGGTCTTGTCGGTGATGATGTAGCGCTTCTCCTTTCCCTCGGCGATCTTTCGCGCCACCTTTCTCATGACGGTGGCGATTTCGCGTTCAAGGTTTCTCACGCCGGCCTCTCGCGTGTATTGGGTAATGATGCCCTCCAGCGCCCCATTCGTGATGTGAATATGTTGATCGCCGATGCCGTGTTCCTTAAGCTGTCTTGGGATCAAGTAGTCATGTGATATGCCGACCTTTTCGTCTTTTGTGTAACCCGAGATCTCGATCACCTCCATGCGGTCCCTCAGGGCCGATGGAATGGGATCCATCAGGTTGGCCGTGGTAATGAACATCACATTCGAAAGATCGAAAGGAACACCCAGGTAGTGATCCGAAAAGCTGTTGTTCTGCTCCGGGTCCAGGACCTCCAGGAGG
>CAYGBP010000026.1:12424-14048 GCA_964348105.1 uncultured Nitrospirota bacterium | reverse complement strand
TTGTTGGAGCCGGCCTGCTTGATCCCCTGAATAATGCGCCCGGGTAATGCCCCCACATAGGTGCGCCGGTGTCCCCGAATCTCGGCCTCGTCCCGGATTCCCCCCAGGGAGATCCGGACGAATTCCCGGCCGAGCGCCCTTGCGATGGAACGTCCGAGCGAGGTCTTGCCGACGCCCGGCGGACCCACGAAGCACAGGATGGGGCCTTTCATCTTGTCCTTCATCTTCCGAACGGCCAGGTATTCTAGAATTCGTTCCTTGACCTTCTCCAGGTCATAATGGTCTTCGTCCAAAACCGTTTGGCCCGCCTTGAGGTCAAGATTATCCTTGGTCTTCTTCTTCCAGGGAAGGTCGACCATCCACTCCAGGTAGGTACGGATCGTTGCGGCCTCCGCGCTATCGGGATGCATTTTTTCGAGCCGATTCAACTGCTTTTCGGCCTCTTTTCCGACCTTTTCGGGCATGCGGGCGTCCTTGATCCGTTTTCGGAATTCCGCCACCTCTTCGGTGCGCTCGTCCACCTCACCCAGTTCCTTCTGAATGGCCTTGAGCTGCTCCCGGAGGAAGTACTCCCGCTGCGTCTTATCGATTTCCCCCTTGGCCTCGGCCTGGATCTTCTGCTGCATGCTCAGGACCTCCAGCTCCTTGGCCAATATTTCATTGATCTTCTTGAGCCGGCTCACCGGGTCCAGCTCCTCCAGGACCGCCTGGCCTGCTTCCACTTTGATTCCGATATTGGAGGCCACCATGTCGGCGAGCCTTCCCGGATCCTCCAGGTTCTCGATCACGACCAGCAGGTCCGGTAACATAAGCCTCCCGAAGCCGATGATCCGCTCCACCTGCTCCTTGACCGCCCGAATGAGAGCCTCCAGTTCCGGAGTCATCGGCGTGGGCTGCGCCTCCGCGATCTTCTGGATTTTCACGGTGTAGAACGGCGTCTCCTGGGTATAGTCGAGGATCCTTCCTTTGGAAACACCCTGCACGAGAATTTTGATCCGGCCATCGGGGAGTTTGAGCATGCGCATGATCATGCCAACCGTGCCCACCGCGTGGATATCCGCCGGTTGCGGGTTTTCCACCTCCTGTTGCTTCTGGGTGGCAAGAAAGATCATACGCTTGCCCGCCAAGGCCTCCTCAATCGCCCGGATCGACATTTCGCGCCCCACGAAAAGAGGCAGCACCATATGCGGGAAAATGACGAAATCCCGAACCGGCAGAAGCGGCATGGTATCTGGAATTTCAATCACCTGATCTTCTTCAGGTTTAGCTGGCTTGGACACCGTTTCTCCTTTTTTTTTAAAAATCCTCTCCCATAAGCCTAGCTATCTCTTCAAAATGCATGTTTGCCACAACCAGATCAGCCCTGCTTTTTTTTAAAAATCCTCTCCGACCCTCAAAGCCGCAGAGATCTCAAATATTGCCGAAGGGCCGGCCCCAATTCCCCGTTCTTCAGTCCGAATTGAACCGTCGCCTTCAGGAAACCCAGCTTGTCGCCCGCGTCATACCGATGACCGCTGACCTCAAGGGCATACAGCGCCTGCTGGCGGGCCAAGACGCGCAGGCCGTCGGTGAGTTGAATCTCCCAGTTTCGGCCCGGTTGCACCTTCTCCAAAGAATTAAAGAT
>CAYGBP010000026.1:1676-12387 GCA_964348105.1 uncultured Nitrospirota bacterium | reverse complement strand
GGGCCTTGTCGGGTGGCGGCTTCTCGACTAGGTCTGAAACCCGGAAGAGCCCTCGGCCAACAGCCTTTCCCTCGATGATACCGTAGTGGACGACCTCTTTTCTCTCCACCTTCTGAACCGCCACCACGGGCGCCTGAAACTGCTGGTAAACCTTCAGCAACTGGGCCGTCGCCGGAATCCTTGCGTCAATAATATCATCGCCAAGCGAAATCGCAAAGGGCTCCTCGCCGACCAGATGCCGGGCCTGGTAGACGGCATGCCCCAGCCCGAGCGCCTCCTTCTGCCGGACATAGCAGAAGTTGGCCAGCGAATGAATCCCCTGCAATTCCTTCAGTAGCTTTAGCTTGCCGTTTGCCCGCAGGCTGGCCTCAAGCTCGAAGGAAATATCGAAATGATCCTCGATCGCGCGCTTCCCGCGGCCGGTCACGATAATCACCTCTTCGACCCCGGATCGGACCGCTTCCTCCACCACGTACTGAATCAAGGGCTTGTCGACGAGCGGGAGCATCTCCTTCGGAGACGCCTTGGTGGCCGGCAGAAACCGGGTCCCATGGCCTGCCGCGGGAACGACCACTTTTTTCACCGGTTGATTGCGCATGCTCGGCCTTCTTTCATCGCTTGGATATCCGACGCCCTCTTCTCAATTCGAACGGGAGCCTAAAGATTGTCGGACTATCGGGATGGTCGAATCGGTCTTGAAGCCGTGAGGAGAGGACCGTGAACCGCCCGGCCGCGCAACGAACCCGGGCCCGGAGCGGGACGGTGACTCCAAACGATATGGGCAGAACTGAACCAAACAATAGGGTATAGAAGCCCCGCCCAAATGTCAACTGTCGGCCCTTTCGATCGGGGGATCCGGCCCGGGACTCTAAGGATTCGAAACGTCCCGCCGCGCAAGCCTTCGCAGTTGCTCGAAAATGGCCTCGGTCTGCCGGGCAACCGCGGAAGGTGCCGCATTCCCGTCAATGACAAAATCGGCATGCCGCTCCTTTTCGGCAACCGGGAGCTGGGCCTCGATCCTTCGCTGGGCCTCCGCCGGATCAAGCCGGTCCCGCTCCACCAGCCGGCTGATCTGCGTCTTTCGGTCCGCAACGACCAGCACCACGCGGTCCATCAATTCATGGGCACCCGTCTCGATCAGGAGCGGCGCATCGAAGATGATCACGGCGTCGGGATCGCTTTGGGCAATCTCGCGGCGGCGGTGCTCCTCGGCTTCAAAGACCCGCGGATGAATGATCTCCTCCAGGACCGTCCGGCTGGCCGCGTCCCGAAACACCTGGCTGCCCAGCCTGGCACGATCGATCGTTTTGTCTTCGCTAAGGATCCCCGGGCCGAAATGCTCGACGATGGCATCATAAGCCGGTCGTCCGGGCAGCACCACTTCATGGGCAATCTGATCGGCATCAATGATATAGGCCCCCAGCTCCTGCAGCCGCTTTGAAACCATGCTCTTTCCGCTCGCGATCCCGCCTGTCAACCCGACCAGAATCATTAATACAGCCCGCCCCGGAGAAGAAATTGGCTTTTTAATGAAGCGGAATCATACCATAACCCAGCCCCGGTGAGAAGCTCGACGGGCCGAAATTGACGGTATTGTGGCGTTCTGATAAACTTTTTTTGGGCATTTTGTAGGCGGTCATGCAATCCAGAGATCTGATTCAAAACCTGAAGAGCAACGTCGAGAAGGTGGTCCAGGGCAAGGAGGAGGCCATTACCATGGCCATTACCACCCTCCTGGCCCACGGCCATTTGCTGATCGAAGATGTACCGGGCGTGGGTAAAACGAGCCTGGCGCACGGCCTGGCGCACTCCCTGGGCTGTTCCTTCAAGCGAATTCAGTTCACGAGCGATCTGCTGCCCTCGGACATCCTGGGTGTCAACATCTACAATCCTCAGCGCCACGAGTTCGAGTTTCGCCAAGGCCCCATCTTCGCGAACATCGTCCTGGCCGACGAGATCAACCGAACCACCCCGAAAACCCAGAGCAGCCTGCTGGAGGCGATGAACGACGCCCAGATCTCCGTCGACAGCCAGACCCATGTGCTCCCCTCCCCTTTCATGGTCATCGCCACCCAAAATCCGATGGAGTACCAGGGGACGTATCCGTTGCCCGAGTCGCAGCTCGACCGGTTCATGATGCGAATCCGGCTGGGCTACCCCGGTGTACGGGATGAAAAGCGCATCCTCTCCGAGTGGGGAAGCGAGACGACACCCGAAACCATCCAACCCGTTCTCTCCGTCCAGCAGGTATTGGAACTGCAGCGGGAGGTCACCTGCGTGAAAGTGGATGACGGCATCCTGGATTATCTTCTGGCCGTCGTCAGCGCCACGCGCTCCTCGGAGGTCCTGGATCTGGGGGTCAGCACGCGGGGGGCGCTCTTTCTCGTCCGGGCTGCCCAGTCCCTGGCCTTTATCGAGGGCCGCGACTACTGCCTGCCGGATGACGTCAAACGGCTGGTCATTCCGGTTTTTGCGCACCGCGTGATCGTCAACGCACGCTTGGATGTGTTGGGGAATGATCAGAGCAATGCCGAGGGCATACTCTCCGAAATCCTTGAGGAAATTCCAGTCCCATTGTAGGATGTGGTATTGGCGCTCCCGTCAGGCGCGATCGGAATCATGTCCATGCCTGAATTATGAATCGATTGACCAGCCGCCTGCCGGCGCTTAAATATCGAAACCGCTCCATTCAGTTGACCCCTGAGGGCGTCCTGCTGCTGGTCCTCACGCTGTTGGTGGGCACCACGGCCATCAATACCGGCAACAACCTTCTCTATTTTTTGATGACCCTCATGATTGCGCTGGTCCTGATCTCAAGCATCCTCTCCGAGTGGGGTCTAAAGGGAATCAGCGTTCAACACCGCCTGGGATCCGAAATATTTGCGGGTCAGGCCACGCTCTGCCGATGGACGGTTCACAACGAAAAGAGATTCTTCTCCTCCTTCACCCTGAGAATTGATGCGATGTATCCCACGGTGAGCAAGACGATCCACCAGCAATCGACCACGATGATCTTTACCCGCAGGGGAATCCAAAAGTCCCGAGGATACAGGGTCACGACCGGTTTTCCCTTCGGCCTGTTCGAGAAGACGCTTCTGATCGACGCCCCCCATGAGGTCCTGGTTTATCCGAAGATTCATCGCGTCTGGAACGTGGACTCCGGGGCCATCGTGGCGGGGGATGCCCTGGAGACCCGCAGAAAGGGCGAGGGTCCCGCCCTGCACAGCCTCCGCGGCTACAGGCCCGGTGACGACTCCCGAAGCATTCATTGGAAGATCTCGGCCCGACACGCCAGGCTGTATGTCAAGGAAAACGAACAGGAAGACGAGCGCAAAGTTCAAATCTGGCTGAGCAATCGCGCCCCTTTCGGCCCTTCATCGAAGGCATTCTCACGCGATGATTTCGAAGAGGCGGTCAGCCTTTCGGCCTCTTTGGTTCTGAACTATTCCCAGAAGGGATACACGGTGGGCTTTTGCAGCCTGGATCGCGAATTTCTGCCCCGACAAGGCTTGGCGCATTGCCACAAGATCCTCCGGCATCTTGCGCGAATCGAGCCTCGGGACGATTTGAATCCTGAATCGGTAACCTGGTTTTCTGGCCGGACGAGCACCAGATCTCAGCAGGTGATTCTGATCCTGCCGTGGGACGATCCCTTTTGGAAAGGCCTTCGGGCCCCGCTGAGGCAGATTATTACACCGGCTCAGTGGAAGGGCGAGCGGAGCGTCCGCAAAACCGGCTAGGTGCGGCGTCGGCAGGCCTCCGCGCACAAAAGCGAAAGCAGCGTGCGGGACGCTCTCCAGGCGTTCTGCAGGAAGGAGCCTAAGTGGCGGACTCCGATTCTGAAATGGAATCATCCGGTCGGGCGAACTTTGCGGCCACCCCGTTGCCGCCCCTGCACCTGGAAATTCTGAGCCGGCTTCTGATGGCCGGAGCTTTTTCGACCCTGGCTTATTCCAATCCCATCCATCCTTTCCTTTTAGCTGCCGGATTTGTTGCGATCGCTGCCAGCTTCTTCCCGCTCTTCATGAGCAGCTGGGGACAGCCACGCCCGAGGTTCTGGAATGCGGTCACCCTGACGGTCATCGTTCTGTTCCTCCCCGATCTGCTTTGGTGGGCGGAATCCTCCTTGGATGCCGCTATTCATCTTTTGATCTATCTCATGATTTACCGCCTGTTCCACCTGACGAATCCCAGGGCGCACCTTCAGCTTCTCCTTGTCGGCTTTCTGGAAGTCTTGGCCGCGTCCCAGCTATCGGACGGGCTCTTCCTCGGGATCTCCTTCTTCGCTTTCCTGGTGGGGAGTGTCTGGGTCCTGATCCTCATCCATCTCACGGCCGAAGCCCAGAAAACTCCATACCCTCATTCCCGCCTGATCAGCCCAGGCTTTTTCGCCATGGTCAATGTGCTGATCCTCTGTTCCTTCCTTTTCACCCTCATCTTTTTTTTCGCCGTACCGCGCGTGACCAGCGGCCTTTTTTCGAAGGAACAACCTGAGCCGGTCCGGGTCGCAGGCTTCTCCGAAGAAGTCAGCTTCGGATCGATCGGTCCGATCAAGGCCGGTTCGGAGCCGGTGATGCGGGTCTTGGTCGCCGGACAGGAAATGTTGCCGGGGCCCCGGCTCTATCTCAGGGGAATGGCATTCGGCGACTATGACGGCGTTGTTTGGTCGAACCATCGCGCCGTTCGGAAAAAAATCTCTCCGGAGGCAGGCGGTCTTTACCGGATCGAAGATCCCGGAAAACGATCCCCCCAGAAACGCGGTCCGCTCGTTCAGCAACGCATCTTGCTCGAGCCTCTGGAGACCACCGTGCTCTTCGGATTTTCACATCCGGTATGGGTCAAAGGGGATTCACTCTCGGTGGCCGCCGACCAGCAAGAATCGATCCACTTAAATCATATTCCGGTCTCGAGGATACAGTATTCGGTCGCATCCAGGCTCCACCGGGTCACCCCCCATGAGTTACAGCAATCATCGTTCGCCTACCCCGAACCGGTCAGCCAGCAGTACTTGAATCTGCCTGAAATCAATCCCAGGATTGCCGAACTCGCCAGGAGCGTGGCGGCGGAAAGCCTGACCCTGCACGAAAAGATCAAGGCCATCGAAGCGCACTTGATGTTCGGATACGAATACTCCCTGGAGGTTTCGCCCGATCCCGATCTTACGCCGATGGATGATTTTTTCTTCGGACAGAGAAAGGGATATTGCGAGCATTTTGCCACCGCGATGGTGCTCATGCTCCGGACCCTTGGGATCCCGTCCCGTCTGGTCACCGGGTTTCTTCCGGATGAATGGAATGAGTTCGGGGGATACTACATCGTCAGGCAACGCGACGCGCATGCCTGGGTCGAGGTCTACTTTCCATCGGCCGGATGGGTCACCTTCGATCCGACGCCGCCAGAGCTCTCCCGCCCTTCGCTGTGGGGGGCGGGGCTAGCGCATGCATTCGATCATTGGCGGACCCGCTGGGACCGATATATTATCAACTACAGCGGCAACGATCAGGCTGAAGTGATCGCCTCGCTGAAACGCCGGGCCGTCCGCGCAAGCGATACACTGCAGTCCGCCTGGGCCGCCGTCAAGAATGGCCTGGGAGAAGTACTGCCGCGGTTGACGCCTCCCTGGCTCTTCAGCGGCGCGATCCTGGGATTGCTGATCGCGGCATTGATCCTGTTTCGGCATTGGAACCCGCTCGGAAAAGCCGGTTTTCGCCGACATCTATCCCGATCCTCCCGAAGCGACCCCGCGACGCAATTCTATGTCCTGATGCTGGGAATCCTCGAGTCCAAGGGACTGGCCAAGGCGGATCATTTAACCCCTTCCGAATTTCTGCGAACGCTGCAGATTGCGGGGCGCGACCGGGAACGAGTCAGGGAAATTACTCAGATCTACCAGCAATGCCGGTTCGGCGGCATGACCCTGGGCCTGGCACAAAGAAGAAAAGTGGAACTGCTCCTGCAGGACCTCATCAAGGCCCCCTTCGAGGGACCCGGCCCCAATCCGGATGGCCGCCCTTCTCCATCGGATCGGATCAGCCGGAATTAAGTCCAGCGCCAGGTGCAGCATCAGGCTCAATGAATGGCCGCCCAGTCCTGCCCGATGCCACGATCCACCCGGATGGGAACGAAAAGGGGAAGCACATTTTCCATCTCGGTGGCGACAACCGCCTCCACACCTGGCACTTCATGCTCCGGGATCTCGACGATCAATTCATCATGGATTTGCAATATCATCCTCGCCCCGAGATTCTCCTGTTCCAGCCGCCTGGCGATTCTGACCATCGCCAGCTTGATCATATCGGCTGCGCTGCCTTGAATGACCGTGTTCACGGCGAGGCGCTCCCCGAGATTGCGTGTACCATTGCGAACCGACTTTAGCTCGGGAATCTCACGCCTGCGGTTGAATACGGTCTTGACGTATCCTTCGCGCATCGCCTCCTCAATCGTCTTTTCAACGAACCGCTTCACGCCGGCATAATGCTGAAAATAATTGTTGATGTACTGCTTGGCCTCGGCCTGGGACGTGCCAAGCTCGCCTGAAAGGGCAAAGGGTCCCATCCCGTAGATCACGCCGAAGTTAACCGTCTTGGCCGCCCGCCTCATCTCTGAGCTGATCAGGTGCGGGGGCAAGCCAAAAATCCGGCAGGCGGTCGATGTGTGGATGTCCACCCCCTCCCGGAAGGCGTCTATCAGCCCTTGATCCTGCGACAGATGGGCCAGGATCCTGAGCTCGATCTGGTTGTAGTCGGCCGACATGAGGCGATAGCCCCGGGCGGCCTTGAAAGCGGCTCGAATCCGCTTCCCCCACTCCCCGCGAACCGGGATGTTCTGGAGATTGGGATCGCTGCTCGACAGCCGACCCGTGGCCGTGGCGGTTTGATGGAAAGTCGTATGCAACCGACCCGTCTCGGAATCGACCAGGGGGGGGAGCGCGTCCACGTATGTCGATTTGAGTTTGGCCAACTGCCTGTAGTTGAGGATCTCGCCGGGCAGCTCATGGTGGCGGGACAGCTGTGAGAGAACCGCCTCGTCCGTTGAAAACCCCGTCTTGGTCTTTTTGACCGGTTTAAGGCCCAACCGATCAAACAGGACATTGGAGAGCTGCTTGGGGGAATTCAGGTTGAATTCGCAACCGGCCAGCCGGTAGATTCGGTCCACCAGGGCCTCCAGATTCACCTGCAGCTCTTTGGACAAATCGGCCAGGACGGCGACATCGATCCGAAACCCTGATCGCTCCATGCCGGCCAGCACCTCGATCAAGGGAAACTCCACGTCGCGGTACAGGTCGATTTGACCCCGTTCGGTGAGAACCTGTTCCATGGGTGAGCTGATCGCAACGACCCGCTCGGCGGCGCGCCGGCAGGTGTTCTCGGGGGTGGCGTGCCATAGGGGCGGGGGCGGCTCAACGGTATTTTCCAAAAATTCGTTCGCGACCATTTCCAGCTCATAGACGCGTCGGCTGGGGGCCAGGAGATAGGCCCCCAACTGTGTGTCGAATCGGGCTCCCCGCATCCGGATTCCGAGGCGGGCCAGGGCGAGGTAGACCGGTTTGAGTTGGTGCCCGACCTTGGGGATATCGGGATCCTCCAGAATTCGGGCGGCGGGTCCGGGGTCGGAGCCGATCATCGGGACGTAAATGTTCTCGCCGCTTCCGATCGAAAAGGCGAGGCCTTGAAGTGGACCAGTCCTTTCCCCATCCTTTCCGAACAGGGCGCAAATCCCGATCGGCCTGCCTGACGCACCAAGACGGCGAAACTCCTCCAGCCGCTCTGGCCCATCTTCGGCCGGCTGACGCGGGGCCGTCGATCCCGCCGAAGCCGCCTCGCCCGAGCCGGCCGCAGAATTCGTCGTGGGATCGGATGGGTCTAGCTGCTTGAGCAGGCTGGCAAATTCCATCTCTTTAAACAACTCTTTCAAGGCAGTCGGATCGGGTTCTTTCTTTTCAAGGTCCTGTATTCTTCCTTCCCAGGACGCGTCCTGGCGGAGTGTCGCGAGGTCTCGGCTCAGCCGGGCCTGCGCTTCGTGCTCCTGAAGCTTCTTTTTCAGCGCCGGCCTTTTCAACTCCTCCACCCGGGCGTAGAGATCGTCGAGGGTGCCGTATTCTCGGAGTAATCCGACCGCCGTTTTCTCACCCACGCCCGGGACGCCGGGAATGTTATCCACTTTGTCCCCCATCAATCCCAGGAGGTCAGCCACTTGCACCGGGGAAACCCCCAACCGCGCTTGAACTTGTGATTCATCGTAGCGCCTCCCTCGCATCGGATCATAAACCTCGATGCCCGGGCCAACCATCTGAAGCATGTCCTTGTCGCCGGTTACGATGATGACGCGAAGCCCGGCGTCCGCGGCCCGCCGGGCGGCTGTGGCGATGAGATCATCCGCCTCGAATCCGTCCTGCATCAGAACGGCAACCCGGAAGGCTTCGACGGTCCTGAGAATATATGGAAGCTGGACAACAAGGTTCTCAGGCATGCTGGGACGGTGGGCTTTATAGGCCTCGAAGCGCTCGTGACGAAGCGTGGGTTTATCGGTATCGAAGGCGACTCCGATGAGATCCGGAGATTGATCACGGAGGATCTTCCAAAGCATCGAGGTAAAACCATAGATCGCATTGGTCGGAAGGCCCTTGGTGTTTGAAAAATGAGGCAATGCAAAGAAGGCCCGATAGATGTACGAGTGTCCGTCAATCAGATAGAGGCATCGTTGCTTCACGGTTCACTCTCTGACGCTCATCCCGAATCGGCGGCGCAGTTTATGCGTCCAGTCGGTGGCCTTAGAATAGATCCCGGGGTATTTTTCCTTCGATCGTTGAAGAATTCGGTGGGCAGTCTTACTTTCTTTCGAGAGGACCGCGAGACCGATGATCAGGAAGAGGATGCCCTGGAGGAACGGCAGGAACAATCCGGCGATTCCCAGGAGGATAAAAACTCCCCCGATCGTGAGGGTAATGGCTCGCTTTATTTTCTTCTTCATGGAGAGTCATCCGATGCACGGGGCGACTGCTGGGGCCAGCAGAAATCTTAGCAGAAACGGCCCGGCAATACAATCGGCCTTGGCGTTGGAACCCGCCGCCTTTTTGTGCTAACCTATTCTTAGGGCGCGCGGGGGTTTTTTTTCGAACATGATGAGGGCCGGTTTTTTACAATTCAATCCATCCTTCGGCCGGGTGCGCTCCAATCTGAATCACGTCTTGGAGCGATTGGAGCAGGCTGATGCAGACCTCGTCGTTCTCCCCGAACTGTTTAACACCGGCTACCAGTTCGTCTCGAGGCGCGAGGCGGAGCGCTTGTCCGAGGATGTCCCTTCCGGGTATACCACTCGGCGCCTCTGTGCGCTTGCCAGATCGCGCCGGATCTACCTGGTAGCCGGGATTGCCGAGCGGCGCGGCGCTCACCTCTACAATTCAGCCGTTCTCCTCGGGCCCGAGGGGTTCATCGATGTGTATCGCAAGGCTCATCTCTTTTACGAAGAAAAACTCTGGTTTGCGAGGGGAAACACGCCCTTCAGGGTATGGGACATTGGACGCGCCCGGATTGGAATCATGATCTGCTTCGATTGGTTCTTTCCAGAGGCAATGCGCGCGCTTTCTTTGGCGGGGGCGGATATCGTGTGCCATCCCGCCAACCTTGTTCTCCCGCATTGCCCGGATGCCATGATCACACGATCCATCGAGAACCGTGTCTTCTCCATCACATCCGACCGAATTGGATTTGACGAGCGCGGAGGAAAGGAGCGGCTGCAGTTCATTGGGAGAAGTCAAATCGTCAGCCCACAGGGAGAGGTGCTGTATCGGGCTTCGGACGCTAAGGAAGAGATGAAGGTTATGGACATCGACCCGCGCGAAGCGAGAAAGAAAGGTTTGAATCGGCATAACGACCTGATAAAGGACCGCAGGGCGGACCTCTACGCGACACTTTTAGAATCTGCAAGGGGCAGAGCTCGTCAGGGGTTCGAAACGCGTAGGAGACCGGATAAACCGAGACGCACTGCCCGCCGCCCGCGCTAAATTCCGATCAATGAGAAAGGGCTGCCCGCGCCAGGCCTTGAGGACTCAAGGCAACCTTCATAGGTAAGTCAGCCACTTCTTGTAGCCTTCGTTCTTACCCTGAACCGCATCGAAGAACACCTTCTGAAGCTTCGTCGTGACGGGGCCCGGCCTGCCCTGACCGATCCTGCGTCCGTCCACTTCGCGGATCGGCGTAATCTCGGCAGCAGTCCCCGTCAGGAAGACCTCGTCCGCGATGTACAGCTCATCGCGCGTGAAACGCTCCTCCCGACACAAGATCCCCAGGTCATTCGCCAAGACCATAACCGTTTCCCTGTTGATCCCTTCCAGGATACAGGTCAATGGGGTCGTTCGCAGTCTTCCCTTTCGGACGATGAATATATTCTCCCCGGAACCCTCGGCCACATACCCCTCTGTGTCGAGGAGAATGGCCTCGTCAAATCCTCCCGCCTTGGCCTCGCGCTTGGCCATTTGGGAATTGACATAGTAGCCGGTTATTTTGGCACGCGTGAAACTGATGTTCACATGATGCCGGGGAAAAGAGGAAACCTTTGCCCGGATCCCCTTGCTGAGCCCTTCATCACCCAAATAGGTGCCCCAGGGCCACGCCGCGATTGCAACCTGAACCGGATTGCCCTGGGGAAACAGGCCCATCTCACCGTGCCCGATAAATACGATCGGCCGGATATAACATTCGCCCAGGCCATT
>CAYGBP010000026.1:0-1666 GCA_964348105.1 uncultured Nitrospirota bacterium | reverse complement strand
GCACCGTCTCCTGGACGGCCCTTTCAATTTCCTTCGGCTCGTAGGGAATCTCCAAAGAGGCGATATGAGCCGACTCGAACAGTCGCCGCACATGGTCCGAAAGACGGAAGATGGCCGATTTCCCCCCGGCCTGATAGCAGCGAATTCCCTCGAAAACACCCAATCCATAATGCAGGGAGTGGGTCAGGACATGGACGGTGGCTTTTTCCCAATCAACAAGTTTTCCATCCATCCAAATCTTTTTCATCTCTTTAGGCATAAGGGTTTTTCGGCAAGCCAGGAAATCTTTCGAACATTACAATATCAGCTACTTATTTCTATTGTCAATTAATTAAAGATTTAGGAGGCGTAGTAGTAGGCGGCGTGGAGTGCTGTGAAACGGATACTTAAATCCGTGGAAAGGTTGAACGGAGAAGGAGTGGGAAAGGTGTGGGGTGCCGGTGGATTCGGCCGGTTCTCGCGGGATTGGGGTATGGACAGCCGGAGCAATTTGTCTTGAACCGGGGTTCTGAATCTGGTATATTCACAGCCGGCCGGTCTTCGAGGGAGGCTTAGAAATCAGAAGGACTTTTGCTTGCACACCAAGCACCCTTCCAAGAGAAAGCACGCCTCAAGGTACCACAATCTATTGAAATTTATATGGAAAAATGATATTCACAGGTGTTGATAAGGTTGTGAGTAAGTGCGGGGAAATCCTATGAAAATCGAGGAATTATGGCAGCAGAGCCTGCAGGATATTGAGGTACCGAAGCATGTTTTCGATACATGGTTCCGGCCGCTGACCGCCGAGAACTACGAGGAAGGGGTTCTTACGCTTGCGGTCCCCAACAAGTTTTTCGGGGAGCGGTTCAGAGCCAATTACCATGACCTGGTCTTGGAGCAGTTGTCCCGGCAACTGCCTGGGCGCGCAGTGCGCATCAACTTCGTAGAAAACAGGATGCCGGCTGAGCCGCAGGGCCTGCCCAGTGAAGAGCGGCAGGAAGAGCGACGAGAGCGCAGAAGTCTGAGTCGAAACCTTAACCTGCTCTCCAAGTACACCTTCGACAGCTTCGTCGTCGGAGGGAGTAACCAGTTTGCGCATGCCGCGTCCCGAAGGGTGGCCGAAATGCCCGGGGAGGTCTACAACCCGCTCTTTATTTACGGCGGGGTAGGACTCGGCAAGACTCATCTGCTCAATGCGGTGGGCAACTATATCTGCACCAATTACCCCCAGCGAAAGATCTACTATATCTCCTCCGAGCAATTCACCAACGAGGTGATCAATTCGATCCGCTACGACAAAATGGCCGATTTTCGAAACCGGTACAGGACCGTGGATGTCTTATTGATTGATGACATTCAGTTCATTGCGGGAAAGGAGCGCACGCAGGAGGAGTTTTTTCACACCTTCAACACCCTCTATGAGCGCAGCCGTCAGATCGTCATTTCAAGCGACCGCTCTACCAAAGAGATGTCTGAAATGGAGGAGCGGCTTCGCTCGCGGTTCGAGATGGGGTTGATTGCGGATATTCAGCCCCCGGACCTCGAAACGAAGACAGCCATCCTCAAACGAAAGGCGGAGTCGGAAGGAATACCCTTGGAGGACGATGTCGCCCTTTTTATCGCGAGTCGGATCAAGACGAACATTCGCGAGCTGGAGGGATCCCTCATTCGCCTGGGGGCCTTC
>CAYGBP010000025.1:23020-27002 GCA_964348105.1 uncultured Nitrospirota bacterium | reverse complement strand
CGACGAATCATGATCACGGCGATCCTGGGCGTGTTCACGATCGCCGCGACCCCGCCGGGTTGCAGCGAGCAGGACGGCTTCAGAGAGCAGTTGAGCTACATTACCGAGCGGGAGGATTACCGCCCGCCCGCCGACGACCAGGTCACGGTCTACCAGGCGAACGGCCCCGTGTCCGGGGGCACGGCCCGGGCGATGGCCGTCAGTCCGGACGGAACGGTTTACGCCGGCTTCTTCGGGGACGGCATCTACAAGAGCACCGACGGCGGGCAGAATTGGCGGCCGGCCAAGCTGGGGCTGGGGGATTCCTTCATTCTCGTGCTTCGCGCCGAGGCCGGCGGGACGGTCTATGCCGGCACCGCCCGCAGGGGATTATACAAAAGCACCGACGGGGGAGATTCCTGGATCCAGAGCAACGAGGGCCTGACCAATACGGAGGTGGCCACGCTCGCGGTGGATTCGGATAAGCGGTTGTATGCCGGGACGGGCGCCGGGGTCTTCGTCAGTGATGACGGCGGATCGAATTGGAAGCCGCTCAACAAGGGTCTGGAGATGGTCCTGGTCAATTCCATCGCGATCGGCCCCGACAACATGATCGTGATCGGCACGGCCGGCAAGGGCATTCTTCGCAGCACCGACAGGGGGGCAAGCTGGCACTCCATCAACGAAGGCCTGGACAGCGTCTCCCGGTTCAAGGAGAACTTCATCCGGACGGTGATCTTCGGAAACGACGGCTCGCTCTATGCCGGCTCCTTCGGCGGCGGCGTGTCCCGGAACGAGGGCGTGAGCTGGGCCGCCGCGAACGAGGGCCTCGTCAACCAGTCCATCCGGGAGGTCATCCAGGGCCCGGGAGGCCGGCTGGTAACCGGCACCGGCCAGGGCATTTTTGCCAGCTCGAACCGGGCGGGAGATTGGACCAGCATCAGCGAGGCGGTCCCCGATATCATCGTCGAGAGCATGGCGCTGGATGCCGAGGGAAACCTTTTCGTGGGTACCAACTCCGGCATCATGATGCAGGCGAAGGGCTCCTCCGCCTGGCAGGTATTGGATGAAGGCATTCAGTTTCCGCGCATCCGCTCGATCACCTACGATCCGGGCCGCGGGATCTATGTGGGGACCTACGCCGGCGGCGTCTACCGCAGCCGCGACGCCGGAAGGCTTTGGGAGCCGATGAGCCAAGGCTTCCCGAATTCGGACGTCCGGTTCCTGGTGCAGGACACCGGGCAAACGCTGTATGCCGGGACCGAAAAGGGCGTCTACCGGGGGGACCGGAAGCGTCGGCGCTGGGTGCGCCTGGAAGGCGGGCCCGGACACGATGAGATCACCGCGCTATGGATGGCCGAAGCGAACCGGCTGCTGGCGGGCAGCCCCCGCGGTTTCTATGAAACGAAGGTCGGCCCGGGCGCGGAGGGTTCGGAACCGGCCTGGAGCCGGATCGATCTGGAGAGCGCCGATGCCGGTATCGTTTCCATCGCGCCCGGAAAAGGCGCCGAGCTTTTTGCGGCGACCCCGCGGCGGGTCTACCGGCAGGCCTCTTCGGGAAGATCCTGGAAACCGGTTCGGATCGAGGCGGTGGACGGCCCCATCCGAGGGCTGGCCGTGGCGGACACGCTGTATCTGTGGTCCGGCACGGCGATCTACCGTGGGGAGCGAACCTCCAAGGGATCTTACGGGTGGCGGCCGATCAGCCAGTCGATACCGTCCGGGACGATCATCCATGACCTGCGGGTACAGGACAGCGGCCGGAAAACCCGGCTGTTCGCGGGAACCAGTCGCGGACTGTTCTGGAGCCATGACGGGGGACGGACCTGGAGCCGGGCGGAGGGACGATTGGGCGGGGTCCCCGTCGAGGTGCTCTATGCCCCTTCCCGGGAGGTGCTCATCCTCGGATCGGCCTCCCACGGCGTTCTCTTCGGGATCAACCTGCTCGACGGCGGAATTCTGCCGGGCATTCTATAGGATTGTAATTGAATCATCGCGTCATCCGCCTCTCTGTCAGGCCTTCCACCAATCGCCGCGGGCATTTTAGCGCGCCTCGACGCTGCCCCGGCCCCTAATCCCGCTCGGGCTCCGAAGACCCGTGCCGGTGCTCCACCTTGTCCTCCTCGAAAATGTCCCTCATCTCGTCTTCCAGGGTCTCCTTGTCGGAGGGCATCGGAATCAGCGGGATATGCGTCGATTTCTTGGGCTTCTCGTCCTTCTTTTTCCGGTGCTTCTGGCCTTTTTTACCCCCCATGCCGCTCTCCTTCCATTCTCCCGGTTTAAATCCACGCTATTACGGCGGCCCCAAACATGCGCCGCCTTCCAGGGCACGGCCGGTGCCCCATCAATTCACGGGCGGTGGAGCCTCTGCAGCCACCCTTTATCTTAATATTATACTGAATATTGGCCCAAAACGCAGGAAGGACCCGGGATCCGCACGCCCCCGCCGGTGTCTGGAATGTCCGCCCCATCCAATGCTATAATGATCAAAAAGGCCACCCGTTGAACTCGGAAGGGCCCCTGGGTCATCCGGGAAAGACTTTATCCGATGCGTAAGACATTCACCCTTTTCATCTTGTCATTCATCCTGATTGGCGCGACACCGCCGGCCGACCCGGAAAACGGGCCGACGATCATCCGATCCTTCTCCAACCTTTACCTCGGCATGAGCATTGCCGAGATGGAAGACGCCTATCCGGTCGACGAGATCGCCGCCGGCTCCCTGCTCCCGGGCGAGAAGATGTTCGCCGTTTACGCCCGCTTCCCCGAGATCAACAAGGTCCTCGCCACCTTTTATCTCGGAAAGCTTTTTCGGATCGAGCTGTTTTACTCACCGGACTACGCGAAACGCGTCCCCTGGGAACGGTTCGTCTCGGTCGTCCGGAAGGGATACGGGGAAGGATGGAGCTTCGATGCCCAAGGGGGGCCCCTACTATCTCGCCAGCATCGTGGACGGCGAGCTTTTCAACGCCCGACAGGAATCCTGCCCCGCAAGAAAATACGAGGCGTAACACCTGCCCGCAAGCCGGCGCGGCTCATTTCTCGTTGTTTGCCGATCCTTTCAGGGAGGACCGGTCGAACGGCTCGGGCAGCAGATCGCGCATCTGCTTGACCACGGTCCGGCCGCCTTTATCCGCCATGATCACATGCAGGCCCGGCGCGAACTCCCACAAGAGCTGCCGGCAGACCCCGCAAGGAGGACAGATCCGGCCGGACGAGGCCACGATGGCGATCGATTCGAATTCCTTGACCCCCTCGGAGAGCGCCTTGAATAGCGCCACCCGTTCTGCGCAGATCCCCAGATTCGAGGTGATGGTCTCGATGTTACAGCCCAGATAAATCCGGTTTTCCTTATCCATCAGAGCGGCCCCCACCTGGAATTTCGAGGATAATGCCAGGGACCGCGCCATCGCGACCCGGGCCTGACGAATCAGGTCTCCGTTCACCGCCTCACCGCCCATCCGCCCCCGCCCCTTTCTCAATCGAGTCCACCGCCTCCACCAGATGCTCCAGAAACCCGGCCAGCTCCCGGCCCCGTTCGGAGGCCTTTCGGAGAACTTCTTCATGGCCGCCCCGCTCCACGGCCCCGGACGCGCCCCGCCGGGGGGCGGTCGGCTTTCGCAGCCCTCCCGCCGCCCGGTTCGTGATCAAGAGCAGCCCCAGAACGCGCATCCCCAACCGGCGGGCCATGATGACTTCCGGCACCGTGGACATGCAGACCGCGTCCGCTCCCAACGCGGCCAGCATCCCCACCTCCGCCGGGGTCTCATACGAGGGACCCGGGACGGCGGCCAGCACCCCGGTGTGACACCGGACCCCCATACGCCGGGCGAGCTTCCCGGCCCGCGCGCGAAGGGCCGGGTCATAGGCATCCGACATCTCCACGAATCCCGCCCCCCCTTCGCCCAGGCTGCCCCGCAGGGGGTTGTCCCCGAGCAGATTCAAATGGTCCTCGATCAGCATCACATCCCCGGGGGAGAACTTGCGATTGATTCCTCCGGCG
>CAYGBP010000025.1:21894-23007 GCA_964348105.1 uncultured Nitrospirota bacterium | reverse complement strand
ACCCGAAAGGACGCGAACCGGGAAGACGACCTGGTCTGCCGAATATCCTTCGTACAGATGATACCTGCCCTGCAGCACGGCCAGGCTTCTCCCCTTCAGGCTTCCCAGGATGAGCCGGCCGGAGTGGCCCGGGACGGATGGCTCGCCAAACCCCGGAATATCCTTGTAGGAGATAACGGCGCGGGGATCGATCTTCTCGCCGAACTCACCCAGCCCGGAGCCCAGGACCATTCCCACGGCGGGACGCTCCTGAGAGCGGCTCCGGATATATTCCACGGCCTGGGCGGCTGTTGCCGCGGCGAGTCCGGTCTTTTTCATCGCGTCAGAATCAAATTCCTGAGGACCTTGCCTTTGGGACCGAGCGGCTCCATCTGCTTTCCATCAAGTTGCACCGACAACCCGCCCGCGTTCCCGACGGTCAGCACGAATTTCTCTCTCGCCCTCCACCGGACCACCTCGCCGGGGTGCAGCAGCACCTCCTTGATCCGCGAGCCGTCGATCTCGGCCACCACCCAGCTGGTATCGATCGCCTCGATCACCAGCAGCAATGGGTCGGCGGCCCCCTGAGCGCCGGCCGTCCCGCGCCCGTCGGCGGCGCCCGGCACATTGACGCTTAAGTCAACGGTCCCGGGCAACGCGGGGGCCTGCCCGGGCCCCGCCGCCTTCGTCGGCAGCGATCCTTCGGACGCCGGAGCGGCAATGGGCCCGGTTTCACCCCCCTCCTGTGAGCCGGACAGCGTCAGCCGTTCATAGATGGCGAGGGAAAAGATGCCGACCACCCCGAGAATGACCGCCGTCGTAACCAGCCGGGAGGAGGTCAGGCGGCTGTGGATACCGGCGAGGGGCGCCGCCTCCGGTCTCGGCTGGGTCTTGGGTTTCTTGAGAAAATGGCCGTGCGTGGACTCACGATACCGCCTGAAGACTTCGTCTTCCGACAGCCCCAGGCATTTTGCATAAGAAATGACGAACCCCCGGGCGAAGACCTCGCTGGGGATCTGGGAAAAATCGTTGGCCTCGAGCGCCTTGAGCATCCGGATGCTGATCCGGGTCTTGGGGACGCCCGTGGACCCGCCGGTTTCGAAGACGTAGACCGGCTGATCCGCAAGGCCCTTC
>CAYGBP010000025.1:10655-21884 GCA_964348105.1 uncultured Nitrospirota bacterium | reverse complement strand
GCTGATCCGGGTCTTGGAGGCCACCTCATCGAGGGAGAGGCCGCGGATTTCCCGTGCGCCCTTCAAATATTCCCCGATGGTCTCCATTGGAAAATCTCTAACTACTTTCTGGGGGTTTGCTGGTACTCGACCAGGCGACCGTCCTTGAACCTCAGCACCAAGTCATACGCGCTCAGGATCCAGTCTTCATTCCCCGCGGCATCGCCTGAGCGCCGGACGACCCGATCCTCGCTGCCCAATAACGTGAGCACCCGGTCGGCCGCCATGCCCGGCCGGATGCCGGCGGATTTGGATTTGAGAAAGCCCAGGTGGCGGGAGGAGCGTCCGCCCAGAACGGAATCGGGAGACTGCTCGATGATCTTCGCAAACTCCGCGGCGGCCTTCTCCTTCTCCCCGGTCTTCAGATAGACCCATCCCAGCTCGTATCGCACATCGTTTGAATCCGGAACCCGGCGCAGGATTTCCTGGTAGGATTGAATGCTCTTCGGGTAGTCGCCGTCCTCTTCGTAGACCTGGGCCAGGGCGAAATAAGCCAAAACATGCTCGGGGTTGATCAGGGTGGCCTGGCGCAGCTCGGCGACGGCCTCGTCCCGCTTTCCCTGCTTGAGCAGCACCAGGCCGAGGTTATAGTGGGCCTTGTCGGGGGTGGCGTAGACGGGGTTCTTGAGGGCGTTGCGATACTGCCGGATGGCCTGTTCCGGCTCTCCCTTCGCCTCGTAAACCTTTCCCAGGTAATTAAAGGCGGCGGAATAATCGGAATCGATTCGGATGGCGTTCCTGAAGGAGCGTACCGCCTCGTCGTATCTCATCTGGACGAAATAGATGTGGCCCAACGCGTAGTGGACCTCCCGGTCGTTCGGGTTGAGCTCCACCGCCTTCTGAAATTCGACGAAGGCCTCCTGATTCATCTGCTCGTTCAGATAGGAGATGCCCAGCTTGTAGTGGGCGGATGCCTCGCGCAGCCGCTGCTGACGGGCTTCGGGCGAGCAGGCGGCCAGGCCGAGCAGCATCACCGCGGCCACCACGGCCGCCACGAGCGGGGCAACGGTCGGGAGCGGACCGATCCCGCGGGTGCTAGATTTCCGAAAGTTCATCAAAATGAGTCAGCCGTTTGAATTGGTTGAACCGGTTGAGAATCTCTTCCCCCCGAAGGGACTTAAAACGGTCCAGGCTGAAGGCCTCCACGCAATAAGAGGCCATCACGCTTCCCAGGATGACGGCCTGGCGCAGATTGTTCATTCCGAAATCCATCGTGCGCGCCAGATGCCCCATGAATCCCCCGGCGAAGCTGTCCCCCGCGCCGGTCGGATCATACACCGTCTCCAGCGGAAAGGCCGGCGCCGAAAAGATCGCCTCCTGCGTGAAAAGGAGCGCGCCGTATTCCCCCCGCTTGACGATCAGGACCTTCGGCCCCATCTTCAGGATTTCGCCCGCCACCTTCACCAGGTTGGCCTCCTGAACCAGCTGCCGGGCCTCGCCGTCGTTGATCACCATGATGTCCACCTTCTTCAATACCTTGAGAAGGGATTCGCGTTTTCCGTCGATCCAGAAGTTCATCGTGTCCAGGGCCACCAGCTTGGGCGCCCGGGTCCGCTCCAGCACCTGCAGCTGAAGGTCGGGATCGATGTTCGCCAGGAAGACCAGCTCGGCCTCGCTGTAATGATCCGGCAGCTGCGGCTGGAACCGCTCGAACACATTGAGCTGCGTCTCCAGCGTGATCGCCTCGTTGAGCTGGTAGCCGTACTCGCCCCGCCACCGGAACGTCCTTCCGGGGGCGATGGCCAGGCCCTCCAGATCCACCCGGCGGCCCTTCAGAAACGAGCGATGGGCATCCGGAAAATCCTCGCCCACCACCGCCACCACCCCGGTTCGGGTATAGTAGCTGGCGGCCGTTGCAAAATAGGTGGCCGAGCCTCCCAATACCTCCGTGACATTGCCGAAGGGGGTTTTGACGGAATCCAACGCAACGGATCCCACCACAAGCAAATCCAGTTTGTTTTTCTGGTTCATGACGAAGTCCGCCCGGTTCGAGGTCGTGTCCTTGGCCAGTCCTTTCCTATCGAATGTATTTTCCGATCAATGGCTTCAATCGTCGCTTCACCTTCTGCGAAACGGCCTTCGGGGCGGTAATCACCGCGCCCTTGAGCGCCTCGGCGCAGGGACAGGTCCTCCGGGCCGGGATCGAGCCGATGCAACGCCGGATGATCCGCTTGGCGAGCTCGACGTTTTTTTCCAGGATGGCCACGACGGCCTCCACCGTCACGGCCTCCTCCGACTCGTGCCAGCAGTCGTAATCGGTGACGAGGGCGATCGTCGCATAGCAGATCTCGGACTCGCGCGCCAGCTTGGCCTCGGTCACATTCGTCATCCCGATCACGTCCACGCCCCATTGCCGGTAGATCAGCGACTCCCCCTTCGAGGAAAACTGCGGCCCTTCGATGCAAAGATAGGTGCCGCCCCAGTGCCGGCCCGCTCCTTCGGCTTCGGCCGCGTCACGAATGGAGCGGCACAGGTCCTCGCAAACGGGGTGCGCGAAGGAGACGTGGGCCACGATCCCGTCGCCGAAAAAGGTGGAGACGCGCCGTTTCGTGTGATCATAGAATTGGTGGGGGATGACCAGGTCGCCCGGGCGGATCTCCTCCTTCATGCTGCCCACGGCGCTCACCGAGAAAATCCGCTCCACCCCGAGCTGTTTCATCGCGAAGATGTTCGCCCTGAAATTGATCTCGCTCGGTAAAATCCGGTGCCCTTTGCCGTGCCGGGCCAGGAAGGCCACCGGAACGCCTTGAAGGTTTCCCACCAGCAAATCATCCGAGGGATTGCCGAAGGGGGTCTTGACCTTGACCCGCTTCGCGCGCAGCAATCCCTCCATCTCATAAAGTCCGCTGCCGCCGATGATTCCGATTCTCGCCTTGGCCATCTTCAGTTTCTCCTCGCCGGTCCCGGACAGACACAAAATCGCCCCATTATAACACAATTCGTGCAGAGATTCGCAACCCCGCCCCTTATTCCCCCTTCAGTCGCCCTCGACCGGATCATCTTGAATTGCCTGCAGAATCTTTTCGGCCGTCTCCCCCTCCCCGTCCTCCCGCGCCAGATCCACCCACCGAATCCTCGGCTCCGCCCTGAACCAGGTGAGCTGCCGCTTGGCATACCGGCGGGTATCGCGGCGGATCAGCTCCACGGCCCTTTCGAGGGTGTACCGGCCCTTCAAATAACCGACCAGCTGACGGTAGCCGAGACCCCGCATCGACGGAAGGGCGGGCGAGTAACCGGCCTTCACAAGCCTCCGCACCTCCGCGAGCATCCCGGCGCGCATCATCTCCCCCACCCGTAGATTGATGCGCTCATACAGATCCTTCCGGTCGCGGGAAAGGCCGATCCACAGGGCCGGAAGCTGGGGGAGCCCGGCCGGCACGGCGCGGTGATGACGGGTCAGGGCCACCCCCGTCAGCAGAAACACCTCCAGGGCCCGCATCGTCTTAGACCGGTCCCTCGGATGGATTCTCGCCGCCGCCTCGGGATCCAGGGACTTCAATTTCTCATGCAGATATCCGGGGCCCCGTTCCATTTCTTCCGCCTCCAGGCGGTCGCGAAGCCGCCAGTCGGCCCGCGGACCCTCCCACAGTCCGGTGAGAAGCGCCCGCAGATACAGGCCGGTTCCTCCCACGATCAACGGAAATTTACCCCGCCGGAGGATATCGCGGACGGTCTCCCCCGCCAATTCCCGGAATTTCCCGGCGCTGAAAACGGCATCCGGGGAAACGATGTCGATGAGATGATGCGCGACGCGATTTCGAAGCGCGGGGCCCGGCTTCGCCGTACCGATATCCATGCCACGGTAAACCTGGCGGGAATCGGCGCTCACGATCTCACCGCCGATGCGTTCGGCCACGCGGACCGCGGCCTCGCTTTTGCCCACGCCGGTCGGCCCCAGAATCACGATCGTTTTGGGCTTGGCATCGGACTGCATGAACGGATCGGCACCCGCTCCAAACCCGGTACGGTGCGGCCGGGCGGCGGCGCGGTCAGCGGCGGAAAAGGTGATCCAGGTCCTTGCGGGAATACTTGATCCTGAGCGGCCGGCCGTGCGGACAGGTCACGGCCGAGGGAATGGCGGCGACATCCCGCAGGAGAGATCCCATTTCGGCATGATTGAGGGCCTGATTGGCCTTCACGGCGGCGTGGCACGCGAGGGTGGCCACCAGGGCGTTGCTTCGATCATCGGCCGCGCGGATCCTGTCGTACTCCAGCCAGTCTTCAACCAGCTCTCTCAGAAGCGCCTGCAGATCGGCTTTGGCCAGAAACGTCGGCACCGCCCGGACCACGGCCGTACGGGGGCCGAAGACCTCGACCTCCAATCCCAGCCGCTCGAGGTGGGCGACCACGTCCTTGAGCACCACCCCGCGCGAGGCCGGGAACTCCACCGTCTCCGGAATCAGCAGACCCTGGACGGGGACCTTCGAAGCCCCGAGCGCCTGCAGATAGCGCTCGTACAGCACGCGCTCATGCGCGGCATGCTGATCCACGATCCAGAACTCGCCGCCGATCCCGGCAAGCAGGTAGCTGTCATACACCTGCCCGACCGCCGCCACCGCATCCGGCAGACCTTCGAACTGCCCCGTCTCCGGGGCGGAACCGACGGCCCCGTCTTGCCGCCCGGCGATCCCCTCGGGATCCGCCGTCGGCCGGTGGAACGGTCTTTGGACCGCCGCACCCGCCGAGGGCGATTGGCGGCTCAGCAGGTAGGTCTCGGCGGCCTCCCGGATTCGCTCGGCGCGCCGGGGCGCGGCCGCCTCCGTCCCCAGGCCCAGATCCGCGTGGGCAATTCGCCTCAACGCGGCCCGCACCCCGTCCCGGACCAGCTCATGGACCGAGCGCTGATCGCGGAAGCGCACCTCCCGTTTGGCCGGGTGAACATTCACGTCCACCAGGGCGCCGTCCATCTCAAGGAATATGAAGAGAACGGGATGCCGGCCCTTCATCAGAGCCGGTTCATAGGAATCATAGACGGCGCGAAGCACGACGGGACTGGAAACCGCTCGTCGGTTGACGAACACTTCCTGAAAGCCCCGGCTCCCCCGGCTGTGCTCCGGCCTGGAGACCACGCCCCAGACCTTGATCCCGGCCCATGCCTCATCGATGAAGACCAGGTGCTGCGTGATGTCCTTGCCGAAGACCTGCTCGATGCGTTGCAGCCTTTCTGCAACCGCCGGGCAGTCCAGGAGCGTCTTGTCGTTGTGGATCAGCCGGAAGGCAATCCCGGGATGGGCCAGGGCCTCCTGGTGAACATGATGCGTGATATGGCTCAATTCAGTCGGCACCGACTTTAAGAACCTGAGGAGGGCCGGGGTGTTGTAGAATAGCTACCGGACCTCCACCAACGTCCCGCCGACCGGGGGCGCATCCTGAACGCTCAGGATGGCTCCCCCTTCGTTGCGAATCTCGGTGCCCGCCGCGGCCCCTTCCGGCGACGTCACCATCCGGATCTTCGAAACCGCCGCGATGCTCGGCAGGGCCTCGCCGCGAAACCCCAGCGTGCGGACCGTCTGAAGATCGGCGTCCGTCCTGATCTTGCTGGTGGCGTGGCGCTGGAAGGCCAGCGTGGCATCCCCCCGCGGCATTCCCTCCCCGTCGTCCTGAATACGGATCAGGACCCTCCCCCCCGCCTCAAGCTCCCCCCCGCTGCGGCGGCCCCCCCCATCGATCGCGTTCTCGACCAGCTCCTTGACCACCGAGGCGGGGCGCTCCACCACCTCGCCCGCCGCGATCCGGCCCACCACCGCCTCGGGAAGCACGCCGACCTTGCCGGAGAGAACGGCCTCGCCCGCCATCAATTGATCTCCGCCAGCCGGTTCTTGGCCAGACTGGCCTCATTCGACAGGGGAAACTCCTCCACCACCCGCTTCAGAACCGAACGGGCCCTGGACTTGTCCCCCACCTCGGCATAGGAGAATCCCTGCTTCAGCATCGCCGTGGGCACCTTTTCGCTCTTGGGGAAGCTGCGGGAGACGCGGTCGAACGACTCGATCGCCTTGAAGTACTCCCGCTTGCTGTAGTAGGACTCCCCCAGCCAGTAAAGGGCGTGGGGGGTCAGGGTCGAGTCCGGGTACTTGTCCAGGAAATTGCGAAATCCCGTGATGGCCAGGTCATAGTTGCCCTTCAGGTAGTCGTTATAGGCCAGGTTGTAGACCTCGATGGGCGTCAGGCTGCTCAGCGGGGGACGGCCCGGGAGGACCATCTTCTTGTCGTCCGGGACGGCGGGCGGAGCGTCCGCCGGACGCCGGGTTAAGGTGTCCGGGGCGCTGATCGATTCGGTGAGGCTGGAGACTCGCGATTCGATGGAACCCAGACGCTCATCCACTTCCGTGTCCCTGAAGGCCAGCTCGTCCACCTTTTGCATCAGAATGGAAAGATTGTGCCGGTCCTCCTCGAGGCTTCCCTGCAGCACCTGAAGGTCGGTGGCCAGTTGATCCATCCGGATCACCAGATCGCTCTGGGTCTTCTGGGCGCTCTCCAGCAGCCCCTCCGGCCGGTCCTGCCCCTGAAGCAACTGTTTGATCTGGCGTTGCTCATCCTGGATATTCTCCATGTCCATCTGAACGTCCACCAGATCGGCTTGCAGGGCGCAGCCGGCCAGCACCAGGAATCCCGCGGCCAGCAAGGGATGCAGTCCGACCCGCTTTGCAAAATCCATAATGGTACGACTCCTCATCCGGTTTACTGCACGGTGAACTCCGAGCGCCGGTTGTTCTGCCAGCAACCCTCATGGCTTTCCCGGCAGGTCGGACGCTCTTCTCCGTAGCTGATGGTCGATATCCTGGAGTCGTCCACGCCCATGGCGGCCAGGACCCGCTTGGTGGCCTCGGCGCGGCGCTGACCCAGCGCCAGATTGTATTCCGTCGTTCCCCGCTCGTCGCAGTGGCCCTCGATCTTGACCCGGACCCCGGGATTCGACCTGAACCATCGCGCATTCTCTTCAAGGATCTGCCTGGCGTCCGTGCGGATCGCGGAACGATCGAAATCGAAAAAGATGGGGCGCAGCCGGGCGGCCGGCTGCCGCGCGATCGGTTCCTCCTCGACCACGGGAACCTCCTCCGGAATGGTCTCCTCTACCACCACCGGCTCCTCTTCGACGGCGATCGCCTGCGTGGTCGGCGGAACCTTCTTGGCGCAGCCGCCGTAGACTCCGAACGATACGGCGATCAACACACCCATGACAGCAACACTCAACCTCTTCATTCCAACGCCTCCTCTCCCCGCGGTCTGCGTCAAACGCCTCCCGCGCTTTTTCCGGTTGACCTTCAATTCCACGACCAGCCCGGAACGTTCTCGTTGCCGGACGTGAAGGTTAACTGCTCTTCATCCCTTCCACCCGCCGTGACGAAAAACAGGTGGTTTTTTTTGCCGCGCCGGGAACTGAACACCAGATGGCGGCCATTCGGTGACCAGGACGGGGCTTCATCGTCCCAGGGTCCGTCCGTAATCTGAAGAAACCGCTGACCGTCCGGGCTGACCATGCACAGTTTCAAAAATTCATCCCGGCGACAGGTAAAGGCGATCCAGTCTCCCTTGGGGGACCAGGCCGGCGAGGTATTGTAGCTTCCCTCGAAGGTCAGGCGCCGGACATGGCTCCCATCCGAATTCATCACATAGATCTGGGGGCTCCCCCCCCGATCCGACACGAATGCCATCTGATCGCCCGTGGGCGACCACGAGGGGGAAATATCATCTCCGAGCGAAAAGGTCAAGCGCTTGGCCCGGTTTTTTGATGTCCTGGGCGCATTGAAGGGAACCGGCAGCTCCATCACGTAGATCTCGGCGTTGCCCTCCCTCGTGTTGGCAAACGCCAGGAATTTGCCGTCGTGCGACCAGGCCGGCGAGATGTTCAGGCCCGACATGTCCACGATCCGGACCCGCCGCGCCGTGATCAGCTCATGGATATAGATCGCCGGATCGCCTTCGTGGTAGCTCACATAGGCCAGAAAACGCCCGTCCGGGCTCCACCGCGGGGTCAGGGCGATGCTCCGGTCCCCCGTGATCCGCCTCGGATCATACCCGTCATAATCCATGACATAAATTTCCTTGTGCCCGCTTTCGTCCGAAGCGTAGGCGATGCGGGTCTGGGCGATTCCCCGCTCGCCCGTAAACCGGAACACCACCTCGTCGGCAAATCGATGCCCGATCAACCGAAGCTGCCGCTCCCGGGGAGACAACTGGCCCACGTAGCGCCTTTCCAGGACGGGCGAGCCGCTGGGCACGTCATAAACATGCCCGTCGAATCGGTAGTCCTTGGCGGTCTTGACCAATTTTCCCCAGACGGCCGCCTGATACCCCAGCCGGACCAGCCCCCGCGCCTGCTCCTGATTCGGCGCGTCCTTGAAGCTCCATTCCGAATCCATCAATTCGATCGGCCGGAACACCTGGGAGCGGTGAAGATCCCTCAGGAGGACCTCCATCATGAGCACGGAATCCTCCTGGGCGGCCCCCTCCAATTGCAGCGGCATCAGGGCCAATAAGATCCGCTCGGCCTCGGTTCGGAAGATCTCCAGGGTCACTTCGGCGCGAATCGCATGAACGCCGGCCCCGATCACCCCCAGGACGGCCCCGACCCAGACTGCCTTTTTCCAAACGCTCCTCCTCATGCGGGCCTGATATCAGTTCGGGCGGCTCTGGTCCAGAACGTAGATCAACCTCATCCTCAGGAGTTCCTCCGGATATCCCGGGGGCGGCGGGGGCAGCGGCCCCAAGGTGGCCCGCATCGCCGCCTGATCGTAAAAAAGGTTTCCGGAGCTTTTCTCAATCATCACGGATCCCTCGATCCGTCCCGAACGCGAAAGCGAAAAGGCGACCACCGTTTCCATGCGCTCTCCATCCAGGGAGAACGGGGGAGGCGCCCACCGTTTCCGGATCACCCTGCCGATCAATGCATGATAGAACTCGTACTCCGAATAGGGCTTCTGAAGCACCGGCAGCACGTCCGGCACCCCGAGGCTCGGCAAAGAGGCCTCCTGGCGATCCGGCGGCTCGACCTTCTCGGGCTGGGCAGCCGTCTCGTCTACCGGCGCGGTCCCGATCCGCTGGCGCGGCGCCTTCTCGTCGGGCACCGGCTCCTTCGGTTTCGCCGGGGCCGGGGGCTCGGCCGGCACCGGAACCTTTTCGGGTGCCTTCGGCTTGGCCTCCACCTTGGGAGGCTCCTTCGCCTTGGGCGGCGCCGGCTTGGGCGGGGCGAGCGGCTCCGGCTCGGGCTGTTTCAGCTCTCCCCGGGGCAGGCTCACCAGGTCCACCGGCTGCACCACCGGCATCACGTCGCGCCGCTGCCAGGCGAACGATGAAACAGACACGAGGATGAAGAGCAGTCCGTGAAACGCCACCGACAGGATGATCATCCGCCGCAGGGATATGGTCTCCCGCTCTCTCAATCCGATCCCCCCTCATCGATCCAACCCGGCCGGGCTGGTGACCATTCCCAGCCGCTCGATTCCCACCCGCTTGACCGTATCCATGACCGTGACGACCAGACCGTAGGGCACCTTCTCATCCGCCCTCAGAAAGACGGAAAGGCCGGGGTTGGCCCTGGCCCGGTCGGAAAGACTGCTTTCGAGCTGGCGAAGGTCCACCGGGCGATCGTCCACGAATATCCTTTGCTTGGCATTGACGGTGAGGATGATCCGCTCCTCGGGCTGAATGGTGTTGGTCCGCGATTTCGGCAGCTTGACATCGATCCCCCGGTACAACAGGGGGGCGGTGACCATGAAGATGATGAGCAGCACCAGGACCACGTCCACCAGCGGGACCACGTTGATCTCGCCCAAAAACCGGGAACGCTGATTACCCTGAATCATCCCTCCGCCTCCTCGCCCGCCGGATCCCTAGACGGGCGTCTTGACCCGCGCGATCTGATCCTCCACCCGGTTGATGAACTCCGCAGAGAAATTCTCCATCTCCCCCACCAGACCCCGGATGCGGTTGAGATAGTAGTTGTAGGCCACCACGGCCGGGATGGCGGCGAAGAGACCCGCCGCCGTGGCCAACAGCGCCTCCGCGACGCCGGGCGCGACCGCCGCGATGTTGGCCGTTCCCATCCGGCCGATCGCCTGAAATGAATCCATGATGCCCAGGACCGTCCCGAACAACCCGATGAAGGGCGAGACGTTGCCGGTCGTTGCCAGAAAGGAAAGATGCTCCTCAAACCGGATGGTCTGAACCTCCACCGCCGTCCTCAACCACCCCTGCACGCTTCGCATGCTCAATTCCCGGCCGCCGGCTTGGTCCAGGTACGGCGTGATGCGGTGGTAGACGGCCCTGAATACGGCGGCGAGCGGACTGAAATCCATATGCTCCGCGCGCGGCCGGATGTCCCCCAGATCGTCCATCTTATGGAAAAAGGCCGGTTTTCGGCCCGCGCGCGCCCCAAGACCCGCCATTTATAGAAGATGAGCGCCCACGAAAGAACGGAAAGAATCAGCAGGACCAGGAGGACCAGCTTGGTCACCGGCCCGGCCATCGAAAATAGCTCGAAAATATTTGAGCTCAGAAGGTCTAGATCCAAGGTATCATCGCCGGGCGGGATTCCGCCGGACACGCTGCCGACCCAGGCCGCGGGACCCGGCGAGCCTCTGCCTCGACGCCCTCATCCTGCCAATCAGTCGCCCTTGACTCTTGGCCCGATCTTCGGTGTTTTTGGAGAGTGACACGCGCGGGATCGACGGACATTGCGCCTAAGCTTTGCCAAGGGCAAGGATCATGCTGCATCCTGAAGTCATCTTCCTCGAACCGAAACGCTCGCCGCGACTCTGCGGCGAATCTACCACCCTTGTCGATTAACACACACGCGGGGTCGACGGGATTCGAACCCGCGGTCTCATGCGTGACAGGCATGCGTGTTGGACCAAGCTACACCACGACCCCTTTGCGTGTGATGTGTGTTGAGTGAGGAGTGATGCGGAGCTAAAAGAGTGCGATCGGGATTCCTGATTCTTCCCGGTGAAATATCTCACCCGCCACCAAACACACAGCACCTGACATTAGGCGGAACAGGGATCGAACCTGTGACCTTCGGCTTGTAAAACCGACGCTCTCCCGACTGAGCTATCCGCCCGCTTGATTTTAAAGAGCGATTTACTTAAACTGGCACATATTATCAACTCGGCCATCCTTTGTCAATATAAATGCAGGCATTTCCAAGGCAAACGACCCTTCTGGCGGGCCTCATCGCCGTGCTGCTGA
>CAYGBP010000025.1:8669-10628 GCA_964348105.1 uncultured Nitrospirota bacterium | reverse complement strand
GGTACAACACGAACGCCCCCGCCGCCAACGAGATCTTCACCACGCGCAACACCGGCGGCGGCCTGATGAGCAACGGCATTTACTCCCTGAAGGTGGACGCCGACGGGAACAAGTGGATCGGCACCTACGGCGGGGGCCTGACCCGATACGACGGGCGCCAGTGGTTTACCTACACGCCGTTCGGGGCCGGCCTGGCCGCCTCCTACGGGGAGACCTGGAAACCCTATCCCAAAGGGGCTGGGATCGGGGATCTCTGGGTGTACGATACGGTGTTCGATCGCGAGGGAAACCTCTGGGTGGCGACCTGGAAGGGCGTCAGCCGCTTCGACGGCGAGCGATTCACCACCTTCACGACCGAGGACGGGCTGATCGACAAATGGGTCTACTCGATCGCGATCGACCACGATGACGTTTTCTGGTTCGGCACCGAGGGCGGCGTCACCCGTTACGACGGCGAGCGGTGGGTCAGCTTCACGCACGCCGACGGCCTCGGCGCCATCGTCAAGGGCGACACATCGTCCCGGTATGAGGCCCCCAGCCCGCATCACACCGATCCCGGCAAGGTGGTGGCCCAGCCGAATCCCAACTACGTCCTGTCCATCGCGGTGGATCGCGAGAATCGTAAATGGTTCGGGACCTGGGGCGCCGGCCTGAGTCGGTTCGACGGGAAAACCTGGAAGACCTATACCGCCGCGGACGGGCTGGGCGGAAACTTCATTCACGCCCTGGCGGTGGACCCCGAGGGAATGCTCTGGGCCGCGACGGACGGCGGCGCCAGCCGGTTCGACGGCCGGGGATGGAAAACCTACACGACCCGGGACGGCCTGCTGAACAACAACGTCTTCTCCATCGCCTTCGACCGCCGGGGCGACAAATGGTTCGGCACCTGGACGGGACTGAGCCGACTGCAGGAGCCGTAATCCGGCATCGGGATCAGCCCCCACACGCCTCCCGGCAGAGGAAATACACCCCGCAGGACTCCCGCGGCTCTTTTTTATTGACTCCGGGGCGAATCTTTGTGTAATCTCACTAGGTTTTCGATCAGCTTCCCGTTTATCCCCGCGCATTGTTGGAACCTGGGTAAAAGGAGGATTCAGATGAAAAATCCGCTCGATTCCGTAATGGGCACCATCATTTCGGGTTTCGTCCTGACCCTCATTCTCTATTTCGTGGTAAAGGCTTTGGCCTAAAAGCCAATCGGTCCCGGATTTCAAAAAGAAAGGGAGATCATCCATGGCGACAATGGAACTGTTCTTCAGATGGGGTCACTTTCTCGCGGGTATCACCTGGATCGGAATCCTGTACTATTTCAACTTCGTCCAGGTGCAGTTTCTCAAGGCGGTCACGCCCGAAGCCAAGGGGGAGGCCTTCAAGCATCTCGTCCCCCGCGCCCTGCTCTGGTTCCGGTGGTCCGCCCTGGCCACCTGGATCTTCGGCGCCCTCCTGCTGGGCATGCAGGGACGCCTCGGCGGCGCCTTCATGCTCCAGGGCGAGCATGCCGTGATCGGAATGGGCGCCTGGCTCGGCACCATCATGCTGCTCAACGTGTGGGGGATCATCTGGCGCAACCAGAAGAAGGTCCTGGGCATGGTGCAGGTCTCACCGGAGGAGAAGACCCGCGCCGCGCGCGTGGCCCTGCTGGCCTCCCGGACCAACACGATGCTGTCCATCCCCATGTTGTTTTTCATGGCCGCCGCCAGCCACGCCCCGACCGGGATGTTCGGCTGACACGATAGCATCATTCCGCATTTTCTTCCGACCGGCGGGGTCTGCGGACCCCGCCGGTCCTCTCCAGCGCTTGCTCCGTGCCGCGATGCACCCGCCTCTTGAATTTTCGGATTGGGCTTAGGTATAATCTTGAACGCTCAGACACCGCATCGTCGGTCGTCTGGCGGATAAGAACCGAGAAAAATCTTTTGAAGTCGGAGGAAATTAAGAAGATGAATCGGATGAAGGGAA
>CAYGBP010000025.1:0-8659 GCA_964348105.1 uncultured Nitrospirota bacterium | reverse complement strand
CGAACCGGCATGGTTATAATTTCCACTCCCCGGACGGCGCATCCCGGATGCAACGTCCGGCAACGGGACACGCAAACAACCATCAATTCGGAGGCAATCGAAAGAAAATGAAGTGGATGAAGGGAATCGCCCTGCTGCTGATCAGCAATATCTTGATCTTCATCACCCTGTCCATCACCTTTACCATCATGATCAATTTCGTCCTGCCCGCGCTGGGCATCGATGTGCGCGGCTCGGTCAATCAGACCGTGTTGCTGTGGGCGATGGTCCTGGGATTCGGGGGGGCCTTCATCAGCCTCGCCCTTTCCAAGCAGATGGTGCGGTTCATGTACCCGATGGTTCGGATCACCCGTCCGCGATCCGGCGAGGAGACGCTCGTCTACTCCACGGTGGAGGATCTCGCGCGCAATCTCGGAATCAGGATGCCGGAGGTCTGGATCTACCAATCCCCGGATCCGAACGCCTTCGCGACGGGGCCGACGAAGAACAACGCCATGGTGGCCGTTTCCACGGGGCTGCTGGCCAACCTCAACGAGCGGGAGGTCCGGGCGGTCCTGGGCCATGAGATGGGCCACGTCTTCAACGGGGACATGTTCACCACCACCATCCTGGCGGGCCTGATGAACACCTTCGTCTACTTCATCAGCCTGACGGTCAGCCGGCACCTTTCGGAGCGAAATCCCATGCTGGGGCTTCTCTCCTACTTTTTCCTTCAGGTGGTGCTGTCCTTCCTGGCGATGATCCCGATCTGCTGGTTCTCAAGACATCGGGAGTTCGCGGCCGACCGTTTCGCGGCCCGAAAATACGGATCGGACGCCATGATCTCGGCCCTTGAGGCCATCGACCGGTTCGTGGCCCGGACGCAGATCCGCTATTCCACTCAGGACGCCCTGGCCACGATGAAGATTTCGGGCAATACCCGGGGCTGGCTGCACCTGTTCGCCACCCACCCCCCGATCGAGGCGCGGATCCAGGCCCTGCGCACGATGGCCCGGTAGACCCGGTTTCCGATCGACCGGCCGCCCCTTTCCCGGTGAATGCGGATCACCCTGCTCGGTCCGTCCGTCACGGCCAAAACGGTGCCGGCTGCAGAATCGAGACAGTGTGTTATACTTAGTCTAATCACCCGCCGGCCGGCCGGGGCATACGATCGGATGGAGACGCTGGAATGAGCGACCGGATGAGGGAACCGCTCGATTTTGAGCGGTTCGAAAAGCAGGTCAAGACATTCGCCCAGATCAAGAAAAAATACGAGCGTCTGCTGAGCGAGTTTTACAGCGAGGAGGTCTACAAGGGGTCCTATGTGGATCGGGCCACCATCCAGAAGGCGGTGGACCTGGCCAAGAACGACGACCAGCTCAGGACCCGCGCCTTCGCCCAGCAACACCTGGTCAACCACCGGATCATCGAGTACCTGGCCTGCCTTCAGGTCCAGATCGACAATCTCCACCATTTCCTCAACCTGATGCTGCTTCAGATGGGGAAGGACGTCCCCAAGGTCGTGCAGTCGGCGCTGCGGCGGCTCCAGGAGGCTTCCACCGCCAGCCCGTCCCCCATCAACAGCCGGCGGTCAGGAAAGGATCGCCGCAAGCACCCCACGCGAAGGATCGTCTACAATCTGGATTACCAGGGGGCAGAGCGCAGAAATCAATCCAGGCGCCGACGGGATCGCCGAAAGCGCACCTGAGCCTCACACCTCCGGCTACACCCCTTCAGCCTTGATCCCTTCGATCTCACTGCGGATTTTGACGGCCATCTCGCTTTCTTTCTCGGCCAGCTTCAGGGCGTGACGAAATTGATCCAGGGCCTTCCGGGGCTCCAGATTCAGCCGCAGGGAGCGGCCCACATGATAGGCCCCCCGCATGGCTTCATTCTTCTTCAGATAGGCCTGCGAGAGATTCCAGTGGATCCGGTGATCGTCCGGCCTCTTTTCAAGCGCCTTGAGGTAGTGCTCGATGGCCGAATCCAGGGCGCCTTCCTCCGCGTCCGCGATCCCCAACACCAGATGAGCCATCGGGAGGCCGGGCGAGAGGGCCAGGGCCCTTTCGGCCGATCGGCGGGCCGAATCGAGCTTCTTCGATCGAAGATAGCAGTAGCTTAAGTCGGAATGGTACTCGGCGATGTCGGGATTGAGGTCCAGGGCACCTTCATAAAGCGGGATGGCCTGGGCAATGCGATCCATCTTGAGATAGGCCAGCCCCATGAGGTAGCGGCGGTGGTGCTCGGGGACTTCCCGGTCGCCCAGAGTCTGTTTGAGCATTCGCTCCATATCCTCCGGCGTGCGCTCCCCTCCGGCTGGAAGACTTCGCAGCACCACGGCGGTCCGCACCCAGTCATCCGCATCCTGCGCCGGGCCCGGCCGGGGATCGGCCCCGTGGTTCGCCCTTAACAGGTCCGATACCGTACGGACCCGCTCCTGGACGCCGGGGTGGGTCGAGAAGTAGCTCGGAAGAATGGGGGGATTGAACCGCTCGTACGACGCGAGAGTCTCAAAAAATCCCACCAGCCCTTCGGGACGGTAACGGGTCCTTCGAAGGTAGATCAGGGCGGCCGCGTCCGCCTCCTCTTCATTTTCCCTGCTGAACTGCAGCTGCAGGTTCATGTTCGCGCCGGCGGCCAGGACGGCCGCTTCGGGCCCGCCCAGCAGGATGGCCGCGATGGTGGCCAGCTCCATGGCCCGGATCTTTCCCTGATCCTTGAAGAAGTGGTTTTTCTGAACATGGGCCACCTCGTGTGCCAGGACCCCGGCCAGCTCGTCCACACCGTTGACCTGAGCCAGCAGACCTTCGAACAGAAAGATATAGCCACCCGGAATCGCGAAGGCGTTGAGCTGCGCCTCGCGCACGATGAAGAAATGATAACCGTCGGGGTTGCTTCCCGTCGCGGCCACGATCCGCCGCCCCACCTCGTTGACCAGCGACACCACCTCCGGATCCTTCACGAACCGGTAGTGCTTCAAGGCCTCGGCCAGGAAGGCTTTGCCCAGCTGATTGTCTTCGGACTCCTCGGGAATGTGCGGCTCGGCGGGAAGATCGGGGGGCGTGCCCGCGGTCGGGGATTGCGGTCCCCCCGCGCATCCCAACACCAATAGGGACGACAGAAAAATGCACCACAGGGCCGCGACCGGCCGGCGGCGGGGAGTAGAAATGCAATTGAAGGTCCCGATCTTCAACGGGAAACATCTCCCGGTTTGGATTCGACCGAAAACCGGCCGTTCCGATTCTAATTATAGAGAATGACTCATGGATTGGTCAAGAAAGGCCGTGGCGGACCCGGCCCTGCGCGGCTCCCCCCGGCCTTCCTTTTGACAGTTGCCCCGATCGCTGCTATCTTGTCCTGAAGGCGGTAACGGAGAGCACATTTCCCCGAATCCCAAGGGAGGGAGCAAGCAAGATGGGCGACACGATCAAGATTGCCATGGAGGATGTGAAGAAGGGAATGGCGGCCGGCGGAACGCTGGGCCGCAGCCTGGCGCGCAAGATGGGCCACCGGGCGGTCCTGTGGTCCCGGGCCGCATCCGAAGGCGCACGCCGGCGGTTCGAGCGATGCACCCCCGCCGGCAAGGCCTTGTCCGGCGTCGGGGCGCTGGGGATGCTGGTCTTCGGCTACCTGATCCTGTTTGACGCAAGCGACCTTCAGCTGATCAAGAAGGAATCGCTCGTGGTCAAGGTCCAGACGGCCAATATGCGAAAACAGGCCACCACCCAGTCGCCGATTAAGACCCAACTGCACCAGGGAACCGCCCTGGTCCCCGTCGAGCGGGAAGGCAAATGGTGGAAGGCCCGGATCGACGGCAACGAGAATGTTGGATGGATTCATGAAAGCGTGGTCCGCCAGAAAGATTCCAAGCAACTGGTCTGGAGCTATCACCTGCGGTTCTACGAGCTGTACTTCCTCCTCGCGGCCGTGGCCCTGTTCGTCGGGCTGCGAATGCGATCCCAGCCCCACTGATCCGGAGACGGTCCGCTTGCCGACCCGTCATCGCTGTGGTATGTAAATACCCTGGTGGGGCGGCCGGATGGCATTGCCCGCCCGCTCATTTGGTTCTTTTCCATGAGCGCGAGGAGGCGCACCCGCGCCGGCAAACCCCGCCGCTCGGGCCCGAACCGCCCTCACCCGCCGGGCAGGCATGACGAGCTTCAAGCTGGCAACCTGGAACGTCAACTCCATCCGGACACGGCAGCAGGCCGTGCTGTCCTGGCTGGAGAAAAACCGCCCCGACGTTTTGTGCGTCCAGGAAACCAAGGTCACGGATGATCTGTTTCCCCGCGATCCCTTCCGGGAGGCGGGTTATGAATGCATCGTCACCGGCCAGAAGACCTACAACGGGGTGGCGATCCTGACGCGGCACCCCTTTTCCGATCCCTCGATTGACTTTCCCGGAAACCCGGACCCCGCCCAGAAAAGATACATCGCCGCGACGATCGGAGGGATCCGCGTGCTGAACGTTTATGTCCCGAACGGCTCCGAGGTCGACTCGCCTTCATTTTTCTACAAGCTGGCCTTTATCGCCGCGGTGCAGAGATACCTTTCAAGGCATCATGACCCCGGGACGCCATTGGCCCTGGCGGGAGATTTCAATGTGGCGCCGGAGCCCCGGGACGTCTACGATCCCGCCGCCCTCGAAGGCGAGATCCTGTTTCATCCCAAAGAGCGGGAGGCCCTGCGGACGCTGAATGCCTGGGGACTGACGGATCTATTCCGCCTTCACCACGATGAAGCCGGCCAGTATACCTGGTGGGATTACCGGATGAACGCCTTTCGGCGGAAGATGGGGCTTCGGATCGACCATGTCTGGGCCACCCCGCCGCTGGCCGGGCGGTGCGTGGGGTGCAGCCTGGACCGGGAGCCGCGCACGCGGGAGAAGCCCTCGGATCACATCCCGGTCATCGCCGAGTTCGCGCAATAGCCCGAATCGGTCGAATCGGCTTTTACAAGCTCGGCGGCCGTATGTTATAATAAAAAGTTAAGAATATGGCACAAAAAGTGGGGGAAGTGAATGGGCGGCATCAATCCTTATATCGCCAAAGCTGAAGTCGAACTCCCTAAAAAAGCTTATAAAATTAGGCTTCAAGGCCCGGACAAAACGGTGGAAATCGAGGTCGATCCGGCCAAGATTCCGTATTGCGAGACCGGCCTGCCAGGCAGCATCCTCAATGTCGCGCTGGGCTCGGGTGTGGAAATCGAGCATGCCTGCGGCGGCGTCTGCGCCTGTTCCACCTGCCACGTGATCGTGAAGCAGGGGCTGGACTCTTGCAACGAACCGACGGACGACGAGTACGACCAGCTGGACGAGGCCCCCGGCGCCGGACTCCAATCCCGTCTGGCCTGCCAGTGCGTCCCCAACGGGACGACGGACGTCGTGGTCGAGATTCCGGAATGGAACAA
This sequence comes from uncultured Nitrospirota bacterium, assembly GCA_964348105.1. GTDB lineage: Bacteria > Nitrospirota > Nitrospiria > DATECO01 > DATECO01 > CAYGBP01. The sequence goes on along the minus strand of CAYGBP010000025.1, from coordinate 3,271 downwards.
GAATCTGGTCAAGGAAGGGCACTAATCATCACGCGCTAGTCGTAGGTTTCGTAGCGCGCCTCGCCCCGTCCGAACCCCAATTCCTTGAAATAGGATCGCAAAGGCTGAACGAAGGCCTTCACCCCGCACACCATGGGAAAGTAATCCTTCCGACCGGCGAAGATCGAGCCGATGACCTCGATCTCCTGCCTACAGGGCCGGTGCGGATCGGCCGCCTCGCCGGGAGACAGTGGCGGCAGGTATTTGAAGGCGGGGTAAAGCGAGGCCATCTCCAGAATCTCCTCGTGGTAGATCAGGTCCTCGGCGCGCGGCGCGCTGTAGATCAGGGTCACCCGCGAGGGATTTTCGCGCGTGAATAGATGCCGCAAGATGCAGCGGATCGGAACAATCCCCGTGAACCGCGCCACCAGCAGCAGCTCCCGGCTCAGGTCCTCGGGAAGCGTGAATTTGCCGTACGGCCCGGCCAGGCGGACCGTCTCCCCCTCTTGACGCTCGAATAGATAGCCCGAGCCCAGGCCCTGCGGCACCCGGTCGAAGGCCAGCACGATGCGGCCGGAGACCGTCTCCGGCTCGGCCATGGAGTAGGCCCTGACGAGGGGGGGCCGCTCACCCACGGGAAGATGCAGGGAGACCCACTGTCCGGGGCGAAATGAGAGGCTCCTTTCACGTGGGGCCAGCGTCATTTCCCGGACGGAAGGACTGAGCTCCCTGATCCGGACAATTTGCGCCTCTTGCGTTTCCACAGCCATCCGCCGGATTGCCTCCTCTCTGCCGTGACAGCGCTCCTATTCTATTACCACGGGATACCGTGAGAGTAAAGAGCGCCGCGTTATGCCCCTCCGGGAGGAAAAAAAACCGCGATGGCGCGCGGATCGGCTTGACATCGGCGGGCCGTATGCTATCCTTAAAAAGAGTATCGTTTGGTAATTCCTGGCCATCGACAAGAGCAAACCCATCGCGAGGTGGGGGCGCAAAGCCACACATCCGGGGCGGATCCGCCGGCTTGGGCGCGCCAACGGAACGGTTGGGCTGCCGAAATGGTCCGAGGGCATCTATCCACGAACGCCCGTGTCCTCCGATCGCGAGGGATGGGCGTTTTTATTCATCGGGTGCCATGACTTCACCCATTGAAGGACAACCGCTCGTATACAGCGAACTGGAGCTGCAGTTTCAGGAGGACTCCCAGCGCATCCTGGCCAACGCCGTGGACATCAGCTATGGCGGGATCGGCCTGCATTCTCCCAAGCGGGTTCCGGTCGGCCATGACGTGGTGGTCCATTTCAAATTTCTGGTGGACCGCTCCGTGATCCAGGTCGAGGCGGTGCCGGGCATGGTCAAGTGGTGCCGGCCCATGGGATTTTCCTTTTCGGCAGGGATCCAGTTCACCGAGATCGACCCGGAGGAGTATCCGCTGCTCGCCTCGTTCCTCCGGGAAAACGGCACGATCAAAAGCTCGCTTCGGCCCCAACCCTCCTGAACGAGATTCTACGGGCACCGCGCTTTCGACCCAGCCTCGGTTCGATCACCCATCGCTTGACGCTCCATCCGCCGTATAGTAGAGTAGGCGCTTGGCCGCTGGTTGACGCAACATGCATTTCCTCAACAGGCCGGCTGCGTCGTCTCTACCGCGGGGGGGCTATCATGCAAATCGGATTCATCGGGCTGGGTCGCATGGGATTGAACATGGTCCGCAGGCTGCTTCAGGGCGGCCATCAGGTCATCGCCCACAACCGCAGCACAGGCCCGATCCGGGAGGCCGAGCGGTACGGAGCCGTCGGGGCCGATACGCTCGAGGCGCTGTTGAAAAAGCTGGCGCCTCCCCGCGCCGTCTGGGTCATGGTCCCCGCGGGCGCGCCCACGGAGGAGACGATCCGATCTGTGTCGGAAAGCCTTCAGCCCGGCGATGTCATCATTGACGGGGGAAACACGAATTATCACGATGACGTCCGCCGCGGCGCCGAGCTGGCGGCCAAGAAACTCCATTACATCGATGCCGGAACCAGCGGCGGCATCTGGGGTCTGCAGGTGGGATACTGTCTCATGATCGGGGGAGAGGAATCCGTCTTCAGGCGCCTGGAGCCGATCTTCAAGACCCTGGCGCCCCCGGACGGCTACGGCTACATGGGAGGGCATGGCGCCGGTCACTTCGTCAAGATGATTCACAACGGCATCGAGTACGGCTTGATGCAGGCGTACGCAGAGGGCTTCGAGCTGCTGCACCGCAGCGAATACGGCCTCAACCTTCCCAAAATCGCGAACCTCTGGAACCGGGGCAGCGTGGTTCGATCGTGGCTCCTGGAGCTGGCGGCCGGTGAGCTGGAACGGGACCCCCGCCTTGACAGGGTCAAGGGATACGTGGAGGATTCGGGGGAGGGCCGCTGGACGGTCGAGGATGCGATCGACAAACGCGTTCCCGCCCCCGTCATCGCGCTTTCATTGTTTGCGAGGTTCCGCTCCCGGCAGGACAACTCCTTCTCAGACCGGATGCTGGCGGTCCTGCGAAACGCCTTCGGCGGCCACAAGCTGACCCGCCGGGATTGACCCGGCCGGGGGCGCCCCCGGCCTCCAGTGACCTCGACACCTTTTTCATTTACGCAATCATGATGGCGCGACAGCCCAGAAACCGCGCGCAGATCGAGATCTTTTCAGGAGCGGATCAAATGGCGTCCGCCGCGGCCGAACGGATCGTCGCTGCCGCCGGGCGACCCGCCCAAGCCGCCCGCCCCTTCACCCTGGTCCTGTCGGGAGGATCCACGCCCGCCCGGCTTTTCCGGGTGCTGGCCTCCGATCCCTACCGCGGCCGGCTCGACTGGGGACGAATCCATTTCTTCTGGGGCGACGAGCGGTGCGTCGCACCCGAACACGAAGAGAGCAACTACCGCATGGCGCGGGATAACCTCCTCGGTCCGCTCGGAATCCCGAAGGAGAGGGTTCACCGGATGGCGGGCGAGCACCCGGATCCGGAGTCGGCGGCCCGGGAATATGAGGGCGAGATCCTCGACTTCTTCCGGGCCGGCCCGCAAGGGCCGCCGCCGGCCTTCGATCTGGTCCTGCTCGGCCTGGGCGCCGACGGCCACACCGCCTCGCTCTTTCCCGGGACGCGGGCCCTCGAAGAGGACCGCCGGTGGGTCGTGGCCAACTTCGTCCCCAAGCTGGGGGCGAGCCGCCTGACCCTGACTTTTCCGATTCTCAACCGGGCGCACCGTGTCGTGTTCATGGTCGCGGGCGCGGGCAAGGCCGACTGGTTCGCCTTTGGCGGCTGCCCCCGGGG
>CAYGBP010000024.1:18639-27044 GCA_964348105.1 uncultured Nitrospirota bacterium | reverse complement strand
AAACACGCCGGCCTTGTCCTCGCCCAGTTCGCCCAATACGCTGCTTCGCGCGTACAGGCTGACGGCGAAGGCCATCAATGAGACCACCACCAGCACGAAACCGCTCAATTCGTCCACGACATACTCGATTCCCCACGGGGGCTCCCAGTTGCCCAACCGGTAGCTGATCCTTCCGGTTTCCAAAACGCGGACCAACAGTGAGAGGCAGATCGCAAAGGAGCAGCCTGTGGCCAGCACGGTCACGAGCCATCCCAGTTTCCTCCCCCATTGTCCGAGGACGGCAATCAGGAAGGCCCCGAACAAGGGGACCAGGATGGCCAGCACCGGCAGGTGCTCCATCACGCTCATGGCCTGGCGTCCTCCAGGCGGTCCTCTTCGATATTGCTGTAGGCCCGGTAGATCCTGACTACCAGGGCGAGGGCGACGGCCGTCGTGCTGACCGCCACCACGATGGCCGTCAGGATTAAGACGTGGGGGAGGGGGTTGTCGTAGCGTGATGCCTGCGCCCAGACAATCGGCGCGGTTCCGCCATCGACCTTGGCGATGGAGATGTAGAAAAGAAAGACCGCCGTCTGAAAGATATTCAGGCCGATGATCTTCTTGATCAGATTCTTCTTGGCGATCATCCCGAAAAATCCGATCATCATCAGCAGGATATAGATCCAGTAATTATATTTGGCCAGGATCAGCTCGATCATTCTTCCTTCCTCGCGATCTCGAAATACAGGGTGGCCATGACGCCCGCCACCGTGATCCCGACGCCGATCTCGATCCCCAGAATGCCGATATGACTCGCCCATTGGGGCGATCCGAAGGGTAGGACGCGGTACTCCAGGTACATGCCTCCGATCAGGATCGTTGCCAGACCGATGCCCCCGTAGATCAGCACGCCGAGCGGGATCAAGGCGTCGCCGACCCGTACCGGGAAAAAGTCCCTTCCCTTGTCCAGGCCGAAGGCCAGCGCGTAGAGGATGAAGCTGGACCCCAGGATCACCCCGCCCTGAAAGCCGCCTCCCGGACCGCTTTCCCCGTGCATGATGACATACAGACCGTAAATCTGAATGAAGGGGATCAGCTTCTTGGAGATGAACCCGATGATCATCCCTCTTTTCCCCCCTCTCCGATGCGCCGGAGAAGGAGAATGACCGAGAGACCGGCGGTAAAGATGACCACGGTTTCGCCCAGCGTGTCGTAACCGCGATAGCTGGCCAGAACGGCCGTGACCATATTGATCACGCCGGTTTCCTGCTCGGACTGCGCGATGTAACGGGGGGCGACGTGCAGATTGGCGGGCGCCTTTGGGTCCCCGAAGGCGGGCATGTCCAGCGTGCCGTAGACCAGAACGCTTCCGGTCAGCAAGACGGTCAGCATTGAGAGATAGAAGTAAACCCTGCCGCCCCTCGGGGTGGGTGGGCGCCGGGGCAGGACCTTGAACTGGGGACCTTTAGCGGGCATCTCCTCAGTCCTCCTCCCTTCGCTGGGTCCGCGCCAGCGTGGCAATCAGCAGCACGGTGGTAATCCCCGCGCCGACCGCAGCCTCGGTGAAGGCCACGTCGACGGCGTTGAGGCGCACCCAAACGACCGCCATGATCAGGCTGTAGGCCGTCAGCATGATCGTGGCGCTCAACAAATCCCGCATCAGCACCGCGGCAAGCGCCGTCACGGCGAGGAACAGCAGGAGCAGCAGATCAATCACGCGAGCCTCCTTTCCCCGCCGCCTTGATCCAGGGCTTCAGGCCTGCCAGATAGGCGGCCTTGGCCACGGCGTGCGTGGCCGTGGGGTTGGCGATGAAGACAAAAAGGATGATGAACAGCAACTTGACCGAAACGAGGGAGAAGCCCTCATACACGATCAATCCGGAAAGCACCAGTACCTGACCCAGCGTGTCGGACTTACCCGCCGGGTGAATCCGGGAATAGAAGTCCGGAAAACGGAAAAGTCCGACTGAGGCCACCACGATGAAAAAGCACCCCAGGAACAAAAGGACGGCGGCGATTAATACGCGAGGCTCCATCAGTCCAGACTGCCCCGCTCGATATACCGGAGCACGGCCAAGGTGGCGATGAAATTGATCAGTGCGTAAAGCAGGGCGATGTCCATGAAATGCGGGCGCTCATAAATAAAACCGATCAGGGCCAGGATCACGACGGTTTTCGTGCCCATCACATTGGCCGCCAGGGTCCGATCGTAGACACTCGGTCCCAAAATGACGCGGTAGAGCGTCAGAAAAGCGGCCAGGATGATGATCAAGGTGGAGAGCTCAAACATTGCGTTCGGTCCGGTCAGGTCTCCAGCTTCTTAACCCGGGCCTGGAACAGCCCGCGGCGCAAGCTGTCGGCCGAAGCCTTCGATATCGTATGGACGATATATTCGCCGTCCTTGATGTCAATCGTGACGGTTCCGGGGGTCAAGGTGATGGAATTGGCCAGTGTGACCCTGCCGAAGTCCGTGTCCAGGTTGGTGGGAAAGGTGATGATCTCGGGCTCCAGCGGTTTTCGTGGGTGCAGGACCCGATAGGCGACATCCAGGTTTGAAACCAGGATCTGATAAAGCAGCCAGGGAAGATAGGCCAGGAATCTGACCGTCCCGCCGACAAACCGGCCCAAGGACGCGTCTTCCAGCAGGAGGTCCCGGCACAATGCGGACACCAAAAGACTGCAGGCCGCGCCGAGGCCGAGATGAAGCGGATCATAATGCCCCGAGAGCAGCAGCCAAAAACCGAAGAGAATGAAGAAAGTGATGGAAAAGCGCAAACGGCCAGCCCCCGGTTCGAAATGCGGCACGAAGCATTCATTATAGTTAGGGAAGGGGGATCAAATCAAGCGCTTGGGTTGGCAGGAGATCCTTTCGACCGCCTCTCGGAGCATGCGGTCGGGCGCGTCACGGTGGGGCGCGCCTGCCGGGTCCTCCGGCGGGCCGTGTGCAGGGAATGTCAGATATTATTCCTGATTTTTTTTCCAGGTTCTCGTTTAAAGAGAAGATGATGACCCGTTCGCCCGTCTTGGTGCTGATGTCGGTGTGGAGGCTGGCAACCTTGAGCAGGGTGATTTTTTACACCAACTCGGTGAGAAGCCCGCGGCCCTGCTCCAACAGGTTGGAGCGGACCTTCTTGATCAGGGCCGTGCCCTCCTCGTTTTTGGCCAGTTGCTGTTCGGCTTGGGTCAGCACGCCCTTCAGGCGCACCAGCACCATGTCATCGATGATGTAGGTCTTGCATTCGGTCGGGCCCCGGCCCATGTAGTCCTTTTCGAACAGGATCAGGGCGTTACTGATCTCGGCCTCGATCTGTCCTTTGGTCTTCTCGCTCATCTGGCTGTGGCTGGGATAGCGAAATCCTTCGCATTTTACGGGATCAAAAAGGGGAAGGTCAAGCCGGCGTGCCGGTGGTCACACACTCCAAAAGACCCCGGGATTCTAGGACCAGACACAGGGTGCTGGGGGAGAAATGGTTAATGCTCATCCAAGGTCCTTGCAGATGCGTTCCACTGTGGAGAGCCTTATCGCCCTGGCCTTCAATACAGGATTGAAAAGAGGGGGATGGATGACATGATCCCCGTGAGGATCAGCCCCATCCCGTGGCTTAATCGCTCAATCTTGAGCCCGGATGATTCATGGGTTATCAGGTCTCGATGCGCTCTTTTCATCGGCCAAGCGTTTCGCATGGAAATTATTGAATTTCAATGAATTCATTTATTTTGAGTCGGGGATTTGCGGGGAGGGGCGGTTCCTTCAGATGAAAACTACAAGGGCAGGCGGCTTCAATCTGCCCGAGAAGCCCGGGTTAAAAAAGATCGGCGGTTGCTTCAAGACAAATCGCAATGGGGGTGATGGCTGGAGGCTGCAAGCCTCACAAAAGGCTCTTTGGATCTCTCTATTGGACCCGATGATTCATGAGGGGGACTGTTTGCGATCGGCGTCCTTGAAGGCGTCTTCCCAGGTCTGGCCGATTCCTTTCACGACGAATACCGAGCCCCAAACGGGCCGAACCTGGATCATGCCGACCCGATACTCGATATCCACGTTCTTCGCCTTCTTGGACTGTCTGGCATAGGTCTTTTTCAGCACCATTCGCTCGATCTTGGAGTTTTTTCCCCATCGATTTTTCGCTTCCCGGAGTGCCTGGCTATTCGTCATCATATTCTCCTACTTTTGTTGATGATACCACGCTGGACTAGTTGAAGTCAAGTCATTGATTGAACAGGAGAAAATCGAAGTTTCGGCTGCGGGGGGCTCGACGAGTTCCCCACCCTTGACATTTTCCTTGATTTCCTGGTCTATTGAGGGGGCCCGACGTCTGATCGGGGCGAAAAAGGAGAATGCGCGATGGCATGGGTTAAAAATGTGGGCGGCACGGACCGGAGGGTGAGAATCGTCGTTGGCCTTCTTTTCCTGTCAGTCGCCCTCTTCGGCAATCTGGAGACGACCGGAAGGGTCATATTCTTCGGGCTGGCGGCGGTCGGCCTAATCACGGGGAATCACTTCGTTATTACAAACAGGTTGTGGCCGATTTCCCGGGTACGCCCGAATCGAACAATGCCCTGCTGGGGATCAACACCTGCAGGCGCGACAAGTGATCTCTTTATCTTAAAAGGGGCGGCTGGAAAGTCTCTTGGCGGAGGATTAAGTCTTCCCGACGTTCCCTTTCCCACCGACCCGTCGGCTGCGACGCTTACGGACCGGAGCGAATCATCGCGGCGGAGGACGGCTCCCGAGCCTGTAACCCGAGCTTGGAATGCTCGGGCTAGGGCGGTTTAGCCGTTTGGAGCTGGTCCACCAGCTGGCCGACGCTGCTGTGCATGACCTTGAAAAACGGCTTGGGATACAGGCCGATCCAGAAGACGAGTATGAGCAGGGGTGTCAACGTCACCCATTCGCGCACCGTCAGGTCCGGCAGGGATTGGTGGGTCGGATTCTTGAGCTGCCCGAGGGTAAAACGCTTCATCATCCAGAGCATGTAGGCCGCGGCCGGCAGGATTCCGCCGATCGCCAGGATGACCATAATGAAACTTTGGAGCGAGGTGCCCACCAGCACCAGAAACTCGCTGATAAAGTTATTTGTGCCGGGAAGGCCGAAAGAGGCGATGCAGAAAATGAAGAAAAAGGTGACGAAACGCGGCATGCGCTTGTGCAGGCCGCTGTAGTCCGTGATCATCCGTTTATGCGTGCGGTCCTACAGCAGGCCGACGGCCAGAAACAGCGCCCCGGTCGTGATCCCGTGGTTGAACATCTGCAGGACGGCGCCCTGGATTGCCTGGTGATTGAAGACGAAGATTCCCAAGGTCACGAATCCCATGTGTGAAATGGAGGAGTAGGCGATCAGGCGCTTCAAGTCCGCCTGGGCCAGGGCCATGTCGCCGCCGTAGAGGATGGCGATAATGGACAGCCACAGGACCAGCGGCGTGAAGGTCAGGAAGGCCTCCGGGAACATCGGAAGGCACAACCGCAGGAAACCATACCCGCCCGTCTTGAGCAGGATTCCGGCCAGGATCACGCTGCCCGCCGTCGGAGCCTCGGAGTGGGCATCGGGCAGCCAGGTGTGAAAGGGAAACATCGGTAGTTTGATGGCGAAGGCCAGGAAGAGCGCCAGGAAGATCCAGAACTGTGCCCCCTCCGAATAGCTCTGCGACATGATTTCGATCATGTCGAAGGGCCTTGATGCCGCCGAAAAAATCCGAGACCGCGCTTCGGATTCGGGCCCGACCTCTGACCGCCGGCAGATTTCCAAACTTGAAGGTGGCCTGCGGGGACAAGTAGGAGATGAAGCCGTCGGGGTCCATGGCATCCACCCGTTCGAATAGCCTGAAACGCCAATCAGGAGGCTGCATCCCGCTCATTCCCCGATGGCGATCGCGGCGAGGGGCATCGGCCCCTCGCCTTAAATCGCTTTTGGCTCACCGGCTTAAAGTAGCACCAGGAGCGCAAAAAAGATTACAAACAACAGAACCGATGCGACATTGACCAGCTCATCCGTGTCCATTTTGCCTCCTTTCCGGTTCTAAATCGGTCTTTCAGACCGACACGCTCTCATAAACGCTTCGGCCGCGGAGCGGGCATGGATCCGGTCGGATGCACCGCCTCCCCGGCGCGGGGGATATTCTATCATCCCCGGTTTTTGGCTGGCAAGAGGGATTTGGCTTCGGAGAGCTTCCCGGTCCCGACCCGACGGATATCAATCGATCCGGATCCCCATGCCAATCCCATCCGGGAGCAGCGCTCGGGAGGCAGGGTCATCCATCAGGTTGATTTAGGGGGGATTTCGCTGATATAAAGCCATGGATCCTGACAAGGGAGTGGTCGATGAAGCATTCGTCGGGTGGGACGGCCCGTTGGCCGACGGCAGTCATCTGGTTGGTTTGTCTCCTGATGTTGGGCGCCCTGGCCTCCACGGTATTGATGCCGCTGGCGATGACCATGGAGAACGAGCCGTATGAAAAATGGTATGGCGACTGGATCAAGGTGGCCGGGGCTGCGCTCGTCTTCATGGCATTCGTCCTGGGGTTTGTTCGACCGCGAGGGGCCCCCGAATGGCGGGCGGCCGGCATGGGGAGCGCCTTTTTCATCGCTCTCTTCACCGAAATGTTCGGCGTTCCCCTGACCATCTTTTTTCTTACGGCATGGGCGGGAGGATCGGCCGGCTCATTCGGGCTTCACGAGAGTCACCTCTGGGCTTATCTTCTGGACCGGCTGGGGCTCATCCCCCTGCAGTGGGGGGTTTATATTGTGATGGTGATCAGCATGGGACTGATCGCCGCCGGCGTGGTCCTGGCCGCCTTCGGATGGCGACGGGTTTATCAGGCGGGAGACGAGCTGGTGACGGATGGCCTGTATAGCGTCATCCGCCATCCGCAGTATGCCGGTTTTTTCCTGGTGATCGTCGGATTTTTGGTGCAGTGGCCGACGATCTTCACCGTCATCATGGCGCCCGTCCTGTTGGTGATGTACGGGCGGCTGGCCCGTCGGGAAGAGGATGAATTAAGGGCGAGGTTCGGGGCGCGTTTCGATGACTACCGGGCCAGGGTGCCCCGATTTTTCCCATGGCGCCAATCGGCCGCAGGATCAGGTTGATTTACTCAAGCGAAAACTCTTGACCACCTTTTCGAACGTCTCGAGATCCTTCCCGTAGTAGTGCCGTTTGGCGGCGGTGTATGAGATGCCGAAGAATTCTTCATCCGCCATGAACCCGTAGAAGACCGTCCTGAACTTCAAACCGTCCTTGTTCTTATGGCTGTAAACCGCCTTGAACCCGGGAAACCCTCCGACCCGGGTGGGGACGTTGCGGATGACTTTCAGATTGAGGATATCCGGGTTGGTGCGTTTATTATCCAGGAGGACCTCCGCGGCTTCGTGGGGAAGCATCCCGTGGCGGAACTGTTTCTTGGTGTGCTTGAGGGCGTCATTCACATGGATCCGCTCGATGAGGATGTGCTGCAGCATGACGCCGTCGCGCGTAATCAGCAGGTACTCCTTCGTATTGAGCCGCATCCATTGCTCGGGCAACTCCACCGAGTAGTCGTTGTAGGCGGAGGTGTAGGTTCCGCCAACCCTCATCCAGGGCGCGCACCCGACGGCGAAAATGAGCAGGATCAGGACTACTTTTTTCATCGTTTCGCATCCTCATTTGAGCTGTTGGATATATTGTTGGATATAGGCCCGATCCTCCGCCCTGGGGGCGAGGGAAAGGTAAGACTTCAGCGACTTTCTGGCAAGGCGGTTCTTTCCCTCTTTATAATGGACCATTCCCATCCCTTTATGTGGATCGGCATATCCGGGCGAAAGCGACATCGCTTTTTTGTAGCGCTTTTTTGCCTCCTGAAGGTCCCCGTCGGCTCCCCGTTGCCGGTAAATCTCCCCGAGCAGATAATACGCGCGGGCGTCCTTGGGCCTTAAGGAGATGTAGCGCTCCACGCCCCGCTGGGCCGTCCCGAACCGGCCCGCCTTCAGGTCCAAGTCCGCATTGACCAGCAGGAGCCGCCTGATCTTGCGGTTGAAGGTTTTCGGATTCTTGACCCCTTGTCCCTGAGAAGGGGTGAGCTCGGCGAGCAGCCCCCGATAATTTTCGATCCGGTCCTTCAGCCGGGGGTGGGTCCCGAAGAAGAATGGCTCTTCGATCCCTTCTTTCTCCAGCTCTTCGGCCAGCATCATGAAAAGCTTAGGCGTTTCCCTGGGGTCGTATCCGGCCTTCACGACGCGCTGGAATCCTTCGAGGTCCGCCTCGGTTTCCATGTCCCTGGAATAACCGCTGACCGCCCCCAGGGTTCCGAGGGTTCCCAGGAGGTTTGCCAGGTCTCCCACGGCGGGAATCCCGCCCAGCGTCGTTCGGAGCGTGGCCAGCACGGCCGTTTTATTCTTCATGCTTCGAAGCTCGCGAACGGTGTGCCGGTGGGTCGCGTGCGTCATCTCATGG
>CAYGBP010000024.1:10596-18619 GCA_964348105.1 uncultured Nitrospirota bacterium | reverse complement strand
TTCCATCCGCGCCAGCATGCCGGTATGAATATAGATCGTCCCGTCCGGAAAGGCGAAGGCGTTAAGATAGGAATTTTTGAGAACCACGATCTTGAAGGGGATGACCTTGTAGATGTCCTGCGGCTGCAGCTTGCGGGCTACCCGGTTGATATAGTCATCGAGGGCTTTTTCCCGGTAGACAAGGCCGCTTTCATTCAAAACTTCCTGCTCCTCGTCGGAGCGCAGCCACATTCGCTTTTCATCCTCTTCGAATGCGAATTGCGGCGACCCCACGGGGGGAAGGTTCGTGGTGGCGCAGGCGGAGAGCGTCATGCCCAGGGCGATCGCCCGGACGGTCGTTCTCATCGGCCCACCTTCGGGAAATCGAACATCACCTGGCTTACGAACCCGGCCGCGTTTTGCTGTTTTCGCAGGTCGAACCCTCCTTCGTTACCGCGGATGTTGTACCACAGGACCATGCCCGAGCGGTCCACCAGCGCGACGCTCATTTCGGTGATCCCCGATCGCGGCCCCTGCACGCCCGTAATCGCGCCGAAGACCGCCCCGACCGCCTTGAGGGCCTTGCGACCTCCGGTGGATATCTCGTCGCTTCCGTAAACGATGATCAAAGCGTCCGCTCCATAGGGTTGCACCAGCTTGTCGATCGATCCGACCGAATATTCGAAATTTTTCACCTTTTCGGGGAAAGTATGGCCTTGCACGTAGGTGTGCAGCAGGATACTGTCACTGACGGCCTTGTAGAGCGCATGGATGTCGCGCACCTGGCTTTTGTTCGATTTGTTGACCCTGATCTTCTTGACCTTGACCTTGTGCCGTTTCAGATGATCGATCACGGCCTTTTCCACGTTCTTGCGCCCCTGTTCGCTCCAGTCGTCTCGTAGCTCCTCCACGCCTCCGGCAGAAAGCGCATACACTTTGATATCAGCCGGAAGCAGGGCGGCTGTCCGAATCTTGGTCGAATAGCTGTCCAGCGCCGGATGGGCCCGATAGGCCGGGGTGGCGCATCCGGACACCGTGACGGCAAGCCAGAAGGCGGCCAAAAGGACCAGGGAATTTCGCGATCGCATCACTTTCTCCTCCGGTTTAATCCCATGCGAAAATAGATCCACAATGATCAGCCACTTTTTAGTTTAGCTGGGGATCGGACATTGTCAAGCGAAGGACAGGGCGTGTGCCGTCGGCACGGACGGTCTTGTTTTTTGACGCTCAGGCCCTATAATAGGGATGCATGTGCAGACGGGGAATTACGGGAAAGGAGACGGGGTAGGGTGAGGCGCCTGGGATCGGAGCAGCTGATCGAGGAGCAGGAAAGGACCCTGGCCTCCCCCCCCCTGCGCTACGGTATGCTGTCGCGGATTCTGTTCCGGACGATGGATTTGCTGTACGGCCGGCGGAGAAGCTGGAGCAAATTCAAGGTCTTGGAGGTGGTCGCGCGGGTCCCGTACCAAGCCTGGGAGCATGTGGCCTATATCGCCATCACGCATACCTACAAGCGGTCCGATTTTGCCCGCAGGATCTTCGAGAGGGTTCAGGAGAGTCGTCTCCAGCAGGACAATGAGCAGTGGCATCTGCTCATCCTGGAAGAGTACGTTCATCGCAAGGGGATCAGGGAGAATTTCCTCATGCACCGGGTGGTGCCCCAGCTATTGGCCTTCTTCTATTACCAGATCAGCTGGCTGCTCTATGTGATTCGTCCGTCGATGAGCTACCGCCTAAACGCCGAGTTTGAGGATCATGCCGAGCGCGAATACATGGCGTTCGCCCGGGAGCATCCCGAACTGGAGGCGGATCCCTTTGAAAGCGATTTCAAAAATGACTTCGGGGACTTTGGTTCCATGGCACAGGTGATCCGCCAGGTCGGCTACGACGAGCGCGTCCACAAGGAGGAAAGCCTCAAACGAATTGCCGAGGCGAGGTTCGTTTAGGATGCGTCCGTACCGGGCCCACCGGCTAAACGAGATCGACCAGGGATGCCTTCAGAAGCCTGCGGGCCAGGACCAACAGCAGAACCGCTCCGAAGACGAAGAGGATCGTTCGAATGTCCCAGGCATTCAGGACGAGGGCGAGCGACAAGCCCGTTGCCGGCGGATGCTCGAAGTTAAGCGCCACCATCAGGAAGATGGCCAATCCGACGGCGATGGAGCCGAAGAGGATGAGCATCGGTCTTTGGAAGTCGGGCGACAGGACGAGCTGCGCCAGGTGAAACAGACCGATACAGCCGATGCCGACGAGGGCCGCCGTGAGGTAGCCGCCGAGGAGCGGGCGGGTTTTCGCCGCGTAGGAGTGCGGCATCGCAAACACCGTGAAGGCGGTCGAGCCGAGCGTGGCGATGATGGCGGAATGCAGGATCACGTCCAGGAATAACAGCACGATCACCATCGTCACTGTGGCCAAACCGCATTGAATGATATAGGGGTAGATATCCTGCCTGAATTTTTCATCGATCCAGTTCATAAGATCGGCCGCTCCCTTTTCTCTTGGATGCCCCTCTTCGCAGTCCTGCGAGAATGTAGCATAAATAGGGAGGACGGGTCACGCGGCCCCGAGGATTTGGGAGGCCCTGTCTTGATCCATCAGACGAAGAGTTGAGCATCTGGAAGGGAGAAAAGAATTCCCATAATAAGCATTCTATTGCCCTTGGGACACCGGGATGGGATTCGAGTTCAACCCAAGCCGCAACCCCGCCTTGATTTTTAACCTTCTGTAATTCAATGAAAAATTTGACCGCACGGGCATAAAAATTGCTATGCCGGTGATTCACTATCGGCTGGGGGTCATTTATTATGTCAGGGAGAGCTATTCGGACGCCGAGTTACAGTTCAGGTCGGCTCTTTCGCTCCGCCCCGATTTTCTCAATGCCCGAAACAATCTCGGCATCACCTATGCCGCGATGGGCGAGCTTGAGCGCGCCGTCGATGAATTCGAAGAAGTGTTGACCGCCAACCCGACGCACAAAGGCGCGAGGATGAATATGGACCGCGCAATTCAGATGCTTCGGGATAGAAATGAAGACGCGGCTTCCGGTCGATTGCAGTGACTAAGGGTCCTCAAGCCGGCGCACGTCGCAGTGGAATCAGGCGGAACCGCGCCGGCCGAAATAGGCCGGCTGAAAATCATACTGGCCCCGGCGGCCGGTCCGGAAGGGAGCGGTCGTGATCAGGGGCAGAAGGCTTCTGGGACGGTGTCCTCATCCAGCCAGGAGGTGGCCTGGACGGGACGCCATTCATCCAAAAAGGCCAGCAGGTTCGGATGGTCTTTCATATTGAGGTCTTCGAAGGCGATCCCGATGGCGTAGGAAACGCCCACCGGTTTCTTCCAGCTGACTTCCCCCCAGACCGATTCTGAGACCCGCTTCCCGGATCCGACGGAAAGGCTCAGCGTGACCTGGACCCGGCCTTCGAATGCTTCCTTGACGTAAAGGCCCACGCCGCCGTAGCTGATGTTGATGATGTAGGCCTCGATGCCCTGCTCCAAAAGCTTGGGGCGGACGACGGCCGCCGCCACCATGGTGATGCGCTTCTTTTTTCGATGATCCGATTTTCCCATTTCGACGGACTCCTCGGCTGAATGCGCGTAATGGGTGTTCCTAAGATTGAGGCGTCCCCTTTCCCACGGAATTTAAGAACTCGCGGACTCTTTGCACCAGCTCATCCATCTCAAAGGGTTTGTAGATGACGTCATCCGCGTCCGAAAAATCCATGAACATCTTTTCACGGTCCGTGTCGGTTGACAAATCCCGCGCCGTCATGAGAAGGATCGGGGTGCGCCGGCCAAGCAGAATCTTCTCCTCGTCTTCACGGATTGCCTTTGAGACCCGGTAACCGTTTTCCTTGGGCAGCATCACGTCCAGCAGGATCAAGTCGGGGCGGGCGAGCTTGGCTGCCCCCATGGCCTCGTAACCATTAACGCCAGTCACGACCTCGTAGCCTTCCTGCTCTAGACGGAACCGGATGGCCTCCAGGATGTCCTCTTCGTCATCCACCAAAAGTATTTTGGATCGATCCATATCGACCTCCCTGTTTGCTAATTCGACCGCCGGGCGTGCGCGATCAGCTGTTGAGCGTTCAAGCCGTCCTCGGGGTAGGATGTGGGGCCCTGAAACTTCGGGGTCAGTGTCAGCGTCGGATCGAAGGATCCCAGGTTTTGACAAAGCAGTTTTTCAAACTTTTCTTTGACGACCAATGCGCCGGTCCGTGGTGTGTTGGCCAGGACGGTGACGACGCGCGACAAAGCCGGCTGGCAGATGACGGCGTCCGAATCGCGGTAGAGTTGCTTGCGGAACAGATCGGCGATCCGCTCTACGATGCCGGCCACCTGCTCGTCGCTCAGGCCGGGATCGGAGCCAAATTTCGATATCTCGGTGAGTAGGAACGAAAAGGACGGATAATTCAGAAATTGACGCAGCTCGCTTTCGAGGGCCACCACTTCCAGGATCCGGTTCGAATAGACCGGCAGCGTGAAGAAAAAATGACAACCGGCGCCGATATCGCATTTTACCCCGATGCTTCCTCCTTGCGCCTCCACCAGTTGTTTGGCCAGATAGAGGCCCAAACCGGCTCCTTTGGCCGTTCGCGTGCGGGAGCTCTCGGCCTGATAGAAGCGCTCAAAGACTCGGGATTGCTCCGGAGGGGAAAGGCCGATGCCAGAATCCTTGACACCCACCTCGACCATTTCTCCTTCTGGCCGTATGGAGACGAGGATCCGCCCTCCCCGGGGCGTGAATTTCAGGGCGTTGTTGATCAGATTGCCCAGCACCTGCTCCACGCGCGCCGGATCGGCGTAGACGGGCGGGACCCGCCGGGGGGCCTCCACCTCCAGCTTGAGCGATTGCTGCTCGGCCTGGGGTCGGAAGGTGGCGATGATTTGGCGGACCAGATCATTGAGCGACAGCAATGTGAACTGCAGCCTGAATCGTCCTTCCTCCAGGCGGTTCAAATCCAGCAGGTCATTGATGATTCGGGTTAGCCGCCTGCTGTTACGCATCGCCATTACGATGAATCGCTGCTGATTGGCATTCATCGGACCGGTCTTTTCGCTGTTTAAAAGATCCAGGGCGTTTTTGATCGATGTCAGTGGCGTGCGCATCTCATGTGAGACGCTGGAGACCAGCCCGGATTTCAGCCGGCTCAGCTCCTTGAGCTCGTCATTCGCCCGTTTGAGAGCCTCCTCGGTTCGCTTTCGCTCGATGGAATAGCGCAGGGAGCGTGAGAGCAGATGTCCGTCGACGTGCCCCTTGACCAGGTAATCCTGGGCGCCGGCCTGAACGGCCTCCAGTGCGACGGACTCATCCCCCTGGCCGCTGAGCACCACCACGGCCAGATTCGGCGCGGCGGCCTGGATCCGGGAGATGGTGGTCAATCCCGTCGCATCCGGCAGTGTCAGATCCAGCAGGACGGCGTGGTAGTAGGCCTGGCCGGTTCGGCGCATCGCCTCATCCGCGCAGTTCACATGGTCGACCTCGATCCGCGCGGAGGGGATCTCACGCAACATCTCCTTCACGAGCCTCGCGTCGCCGGGATTGTCCTCCACGAGGAGAATCTTAAGCTTGCCCAGGTCCAAAGCGCCCCTCAATCCGATGGAAGTTTCGCGAGCATCAGCCAGAAATCCTCGATCAGCCGGATGACCTGTACGTAGTGGTCCAGCCCGATCGGCTTGGTGACGTAACAATTCGCATGAAGATTATAGGTCTGCAGGATATCCTCCTCCGCCCGTGAGGTGGTCAGGATTACGATCGGGATCCGGTGCAGATCGGGGTCGTTCTTGACCTCGGCCAGGACTTCCCGTCCATCCTTCTTCGGCAGGTTTAAGTCCAGCAGGATGATATGAGGCCTGGGGGCCGTGGAATAGACCCCGTCTTTTCGCAGGAAGGCCAGGGCCTCCACGCCGTCCTCCACCACATGGAGATTCGTGGCGATCCTTCCCTCCTTGAATGCCTCCACGGTGAGCCTGGCATCTGCCGGGGAGTCTTCCACCAGCAGAATATCCAGGGGGTGGGGGTATGTCTTGGAATTCATGGCTTCCTGCCTCCTTTTCTGATCGGGATGGAGAAATAGAACGTGGTTCCCTGCCCGGGTTGTGATTCCAGCCAGATCCGTCCTCCATGGCGCTCAACGATCTTCTTGCAGATTGCAAGGCCGATACCCGTTCCGGGGTATTTCCCGACGGTGTGTAATCTCTGAAAGATGACGAAGATTCTTTCCTTGTATTGTGAATCGATTCCGATGCCGTGATCTTGCACCGAGAAGATCCATTCCCTTCCCTTTTGTACCGCGGATAGATGAACGCGCGGCGGGGATTTCCTTCTGAACTTGATGGCGTTGCTGATCAGGTTCTGGAATACCTGCTGGAGCTGTACGGGATCGGCCGTGACCGTCGGCAATTCGTCCCGGGTGACCACCGCGCCGGTTTCCTGAATCCTGACCTTGAGGTTGGAGAGCACCTGCTCTAGGACCTCGCCGCAGCTCACCGCTTTGAACTCCTGTCCCCGTGTGCCCACGCGGGAATAGGCCAGCAGGTCGTTGATGAGGCGCTGCATGCGCTCGGCCCCGTCCACGGCGAAATGAATGAATTCATCGGCGTCGTCATCCAGCTTTCCGCGATAGCGCTTGGCCAGAAGCTCCGTGTAGCTGGAGATCATCCGGAGCGGCTCCTGCAGATCGTGCGAGGCCACATAGGCGAACTGCTCCAGCTCGATATTGGAGCGCGCCAGCTCGTGGGCCTGCTCCCTCAGGGCGTTCTCCGCCTCCTTGCGCTCGGTAATGTCGCGCAGGATCACGGTGAAGATCCGCTCACCGTCGATCTCCAGCTTGGAAATGGAGGCCTCGGCCGGGAATTCGGTTCCGTTCTTCCTCAGGCCGAAGATCTGGACGTTTCGATCCTTTCCCCTGGCGCGGCTCGCGGAAGCGGCGAATTCGCCGATATGCTTTTCGTGCACCTCCCGAAGGCGCCGGGGAAGCAGTAGACTGAGCGATCGGCCCATCACCTCGCCGGCCTGATACCCGAAGATCCGCTCGGCGCCATGGTTGAACAAAATAATCCGCTGGCGATCGTCGATGGAGATGATGGCGTCGTCGGCAATTTCCAAGATTCCGGCTAACCGCTGTCTGGAGCCCTCGAGCTCCTCCTCGGCCTGCTTGCGAATCGTGTTATCCCGGGCGACCGAGTATAGCAGTCCGGATTCTTTTTCAGGAAACGAAGTCCAGAGCAGGTGCCTGTAGGTCCCATCCAGGCAGCGGTAGCGGTTTTCGAATGAAATGGTGGGAATGCCGGTGGCCAGCTTGCAAAGCTCGTTCAGGGTAGCCGTGACATCATCAGGATGGACGAAGTCTATGAAAGGTCTACTCAGAAGTTCTTTCTGGCTCCATCCCAAAGTACGCTCAAAGGCGGGATTGACTTTTTTCAAATATCCGTCGGTTCCTGCGATGCTGAGCAGATCGATCGAGAGGTTGAAAAATTTTTCCAGGTCATAGCGCATAACTTATTGAATATGCTGGAAAATATATCCCTCTCGATCGTGGGTGCGGGCCGCCCTTTCACTTCAAGTGTATCCCCAAAATCAGACTTGTCAATCGACACCTTGCATACTCCCAGCCATTGTTCTTGATCGTTTACAGCTTCCATGGCAGTGCCTTCTTCGGGACTAAATGGGGGCGGATTTGTGTTGAAGATTCGCGGATCTCTGCCCTTCTTTGAATCGATGAACAAAAATGAAAATGAGGGGCGTGATTTATTACAAAGCGCTGATTTCTGATTGAAGAAAAGAACTAAACCGGTGGATCAAAAAGCGGGCTGCAACGAACGGGTTGATGGCGTGATCTGTACCGGACGAATCAATGTGAAAGAAGATGCCTCAAGCATCCCAGTCGCTCCGATACGCTAATTGAAGATTGGACGTAGAGAAATGGTTGCGGGGAGAGGATTTGAACCTCTGACCTTCGGGTTATGAGCCCGACGAGCTACCAGACTGCTCCACCCCGCGACAGTAATACGTTACTGTAAGGGAGTAATAAAAGTCAAACTCTCA
>CAYGBP010000024.1:0-10586 GCA_964348105.1 uncultured Nitrospirota bacterium | reverse complement strand
ACGAGCTACCAGACTGCTCCACCCCGCACGAGATACTACCCCGGGCACCGAGCAGATGTCAAGGCTTTTGGCGTGGAATGGCGCGATGGAGACCTCCTGGCCCAGCGCGAGTTGCTTGCCACGCGGGATCCCCGTCAACGGAAGGCTCTCTCACCTCGAAAATTTCGGCCGCATCGGGGCGCCTGCCAAGCTTGATTTCACCGGGAGAAATGTGATAAAAAATTCATAATTCGAAGGAGTTATGAACTTGCCCCTCATCGAAATCACAGAGTTTCCCGAGCCGATCCTGAAAGAAAAGGCAAAGCCGATAGATCAGATCGACGATCGCCTCCAGGCCTTGATCCAGGATATGTTCGAGACGATGTATGCCGCCCCCGGCGTCGGCCTGGCCGCTCCCCAGGTGGGGATCTCCCTGAGATTGTTCGTGTATGACATCGGTGGACGGGAAGGGCAGAAGAATCCTGGTCGGGGGGCCGATCCGATGCAGGCGGGTGTCTTCGTCAACCCGGAGATCGTCTCCATGGAAGGAGCCCAGTCGGATGAAGAGGGCTGCCTGAGCGTTCCGAATTACCGGCAGGTGGTCAAGCGGGCCAACCGGGTGCGGATCAAGGGGCTGAACCGGGAAGGGCGGGAGATCGAGGTGGAGGGTGAAGGGCTGCTGGCCAGGATGTTTCAGCATGAAATGGACCATCTCAACGGGATTTTATACATCGATCGGATCAGCAGCCTGAAGCGCAATATCTTCTTGAGAAAATTCAAAAAGCGCGTCAAGCTGGGGGTGTGATGTGCGTTTGTTATTTATGGGCACCCCCCGCTTTGCGGTCCCGAGCCTTGAAATCCTGTCCAACCGCGGCGAGGAGATCGCGGCGGTGGTTACCCGGCCGGATAAGCCTTCCGGCCGCGGCCAACAGGTGGTCCCGTCCCCCGTCAAAGCCTGCGCCCTTCGCAGGGGCTTCAGCCTCCTGCAACCGGCCAAGATGAAGGACGCCGGATTCCTGGGAGAGCTGAAGCGGCTCAACGCGGATCTCGTCGTGGTGGTTGCCTTCGGGAGGATTCTCCCGGCGGAGGTTCTGAAGATTCCCCGTCTGGGCTGCGTGAATCTGCACGCCTCGCTGCTGCCGAAATACCGCGGCGCGGCACCGATCCAGTGGGCCGTCATCAACGGCGAGACCGAGACGGGGGTCACCACGATGGTCATGGACGAAGGGATGGACACCGGCCCGATACTGCTTCAGGAGAAGACGGCCATCCCGGAAGAGGAGACAGCCGGGCGGCTGGCGGAACGCCTTTCCGTGCTGGGGAGCGAATTGCTGGCCCGGACGGTTAAAGAGCTGGGGGAAGGGGCGCTCAAGGCCCTGCCGCAGGACGATAGTCAGGCGAGCCTGGCGCCGATGCTCAAAAAGGAGGACGGCAGGATCGAATGGACTCGGCAGGCCCGACCGATCTATAATCTGATTCGGGGAGCGGATCCCTGGCCGGGGGCCTTTACCCACTATCAGGGTCGGCGATGGCGGATCCTCCGCGCGCGAATAATTGATGCCGAACGACGGTTCGAATCCCCGGCCCGGATCCTTCAGGTGGAGAAGGATGAGGTTCATGTGGCCACCGGGGGAGGAATCCTCGCGATCCTGGAGCTGCAACCCGAAAACGGCCGTCGAATGACCGTCCGGGAATACCTCGCCGGGCATGCCGTTCGACCCGGAGCGCTCCTGGGCGAATCGTGAGCGTATAATTCGGCGCAGGCGAAACGATGGAATCGGGCCGACATTCAGTAATCCGGTCGGATCATGAGCCCCCCGGGGCGGGCGTCGGCGCGCGGAGGGTCGCGCTTGAGGCGCTGGTGCGACTGGAGCGGGGCCGCCTGGGCCCCGACGAGGCCCTGCAAAAAGGTTTTGAATCCTTTCGCCTAGCCCCGGTGGACCGCAGGCTGGCCACCGAGCTGGTCTACGGCGTGCTTCGGCATCGCGCCAGGATCGATTGGGTACTGGAGGGCTTCTGCCGTCAACCCCTGCGACGGCTTTCGCCGACTATTCGCAATATCCTTCGGGTGGGGGCCTATCAGCTGCTCGATCTGGATCGCATCCCGGCCCGGGCGGCGGTGGACGAGGCGGTTCGCCTGACACGGCAGAAAGGGGCCAAGGGGATGTCGGGGGTGGTGAACGCCGTTCTGCGCGCGCTGGATCGTGACCGATCGGAACCGGTCTTTCCGGATCCCGAGAAGGACCTGGTTGGCCATCTTTCGATCCGGTATTCGCATCCCGACTGGATGGTTCGTCGATGGCTGCAGCGCTATGGGGCGGACAACACCCGCAGGCTCTGCGAGGCGAACAACCAGATCCCGCCCATCACCCTGCGGGCCAATACCCTCCGGGTGGATCGGGACCGCCTCGAACGGGAGATCGGCCCCTTGGTCGAAAAGATCGAGCCGTGCCGGGTGTCGGCGCTGGGCCTGAAAACGGCCGGCGGCCAGCTGATCGGGACGGAGCCCTACCGGAAGGGATGGTTTTATATTCAGGATGAGGCCGCCCAACTCGTGGTCCAGGCGCTCGATCCGAGACCGGGAGAGACCGTGTTGGACGCCTGCGCGGCGCCGGGGGGCAAGTCCACCCAGATGGCCGCCGCGATGGAAAACCGGGGGCGGGTCATTGCCAATGACCCTGACGCAGCCCGGCTGGGCCTGGTCCGGGAAAATTGCCGGCGCCTCGGGGCAGGAATCGTGGAGTGCCGCAGCGAGGATATGATAAACCCCGGAGGCCTTCGCGGCGAGCGGATTGATAAGATTCTTCTGGACGTGCCCTGCTCGGGGTTGGGGATTCTGCGCAGAAATCCCGACGGAAAATGGCGCAAGCGCGAAGGACTGATCATGGAGCGAGCGGCAATGCAGCGGCGGATGCTGGATGAGGCGGCCGCGCTATTGAAACCCGGCGGCGCAATGGTTTACAGCACCTGCACAATCGAGCCGGAAGAAAATGAGCAGGTAATCCGGACCTTTCTCGATCGCCATCCCGAGTTTTCCCTGGACGACCCGGGTCGGGCCATGCCGCCGGCCGCCCACCCCTATCTGACGCAGGAGGGTTTTTTTCTGACCGTATTCAATCAGGAATCGATGGACGGCTTTTTCGCCGCCAGAATGATCAAGGAGACGGTATGACGGCTTCCAGAAAGAAGATTGCCCCCTCCATCCTTTCAGCCGACTTCGCCCACCTGGCCGATGAGGTCCAGGCGGTCGAGGAGGCGGGGGCCGACATCCTGCACATCGACGTGATGGACGGGCATTTCGTGCCTAATTTCACGATCCGGCCTCCCATCGTGGCGGCCTTGAAAAAGGTGGCTCGGCTGCCCCTCGATGTGCACCTCATGATGACCAACCCCGACGATTTCATACCGGAATTCGCCGATGCGGGGAGCAACTACCTCACGGTTCATGTCGAGACCTGTCCGCATCTGCATCGCACGATTCAATCCATCAAGGAGTGCGGGGTCAAGGCGGGCGTGACCCTCAATCCCGCCACGCCCATCTCATCGGTGGAGGCGATTCTTCCGGACGTGGACCTGCTGCTGATCATGTCGGTCAATCCCGGTTTCGGCGGTCAGAAATTCATCCCGTTCGTCATGGAAAAGATCAAGTCCGCCCGGCGAATGATCGACGCGAATAAGCTGAAGGTGGAGCTCGAGGTGGACGGCGGGCTGAAGGTGGACAATGTGGGGGAGATATCCTCCGCGGGCGCCGATATATTCGTGGCCGGATCCGCCATCTTCGAGAGTCCCGACTACAAGGATACGATCGCCAAGATGCGGCGGGCGGTGGGAGGCTAGCGCGAATGGCCGAACCGGATGTCCGCCAGCTGGTCTCCGAGCTCCATCCCCTCGAGCACGCCGTGCTGTCCGTGCTGAAAAGCGGACGCCCGCTCTGGGATCATGAACTGGGTCGCGAGGCGGGGATGGATGAGTCACGGCTTTCGATGGCCCTCGGTTGGCTGCTGGCCAAGGGGATCGTCGACGAGCGCGAAATGGCCAGCCACCGTCTGGTTTCCCTCACGGATCTGGGGAGACGCTACGCACGGGATCAGATACCGGAAAAGCGGATCATCTCCCAGCTTCAGGCCGGGACCTCTTTGACGGTGCAGTCCCTCCGGCAGAGTGGGGGGATGGATCCTTCCGAAGTGAGCACGGCCATGGGAAATCTGAAGCAGTACAGCCTTGTCAAGATCGGCGAGGGGGGCAGGCTCATTCTGGCGGAGGGGGATTGGCCGGCGTTCGTTTCGGAGGGGCTCGTTCCCTTGCTGGCCGAGTTATCCCGATCTTCCGAACCCGTTCGATTGGAGGAGCTGCCGGGGGGGCAGAGAAGCTTTCTGGAAGAGGATCTGGAAAAGCGGTGGAAGACCCGCGGCGTGCTGAAGGTTCAGGAAAAGAAATCCAAACGCCTGGGTTTAACCGAGCTGGGGGCCCGCGTCGCCCTGGCCCTTGCCCCGGAGGCCCCCGCCGGGGAGGAAGTCACCCGGTTGACCCCCGAAATGCTCAAAGGGGGATTATGGCGTGACAAGGCCTTTCGGCGCTTCAACCTCGGCCTGAAGCCGCCGCGGATCCTGGTGGGCAAAAAGCACGCCTACCGCGAATTTCTGGACCGGGTAAAGGACAAGCTGGTGGGGATGGGTTTCGAGGAGATGCGGGGGCCATTGGTGGAAACCGAATTTTGGGATATGGACGCCCTTTTCATGCCTCAGTTTCATCCGGCGCGAGATATTCACGACGTCTACTTCGTCAAGGAGCCGCAATTTGCCCGTGAAGTCCCCGAGCCTTATCTGACGCAGGTGGGACAGACTCATGAAGCGGGATGGAAGACGGGATCCGTTGGCTGGAGGTATCCCTTCGATCCGCAACGGGCGGGTCGTTTGGTGCTGCGAAGCCAGGGTACGGCCGTTTCTGCCCGGACGCTGGCCGGAGACGGCCCGGCGCAGGGGCCGAAGGTGCCCGGGAAGTACTTTTCGATCGCCCGTTGCTTTCGTTATGATCAGGTGGATGCCACGCATGCCTGCGACTTTTTCCAGGTGGAGGGAATCGTCCTGGGCGAGTCGATCCATTTCAGGACCCTGCTCGGATTGCTTCGGCTGTTCGCGATGGAGCTGGCCCGCGCCAGCCGGATCAAGTTCCTGCCGGCCTACTTTCCTTTCACCGAGCCTTCCGTGGAGATGCATGTGGAGCATCCCGATCTCGGATGGATGGAGCTGGGGGGCGCCGGACTTTTCAGGCCGGAGGTCACGCGGCCGTTGGGCGTGGAGGTCCCGGTGATCGCATGGGGCCTGGGTCTGGACCGCATGGCCATGGTGGCCCTGGAAATTTCCGATATTCGCGATCTTTTTTCGACCGATCTGGACCTGATCCGTTCCAGGCGCATGAAGACCTAGGAGCCGGCGCGATGCCTACGATCAGCATTAATCACAAGGATCTGGAAAGACTGCTGGGTGACCGCGTGACCCCCGATCGCCTGGATTCACTCCTGGCTGGGGTCAAGGGCGAATTAAAGGAGTTCGCGCAAACCGCCGGAGAGATCAAGATCGAGCTGTCTGACAGCAACCGGCCGGACCTTTGGTGCGTGGAGGGAATCGCCCGCCAGATCCGGTGCGGGATGGAGAAGCGGCCCGCCCGTTATACTTTCACGGATTCAAAGAAAGGGAGGCCCAGGTATCAGATTCGGGTGGCGCCCGAGATGCGGGAGATCCGTCCATTCATCGGGGGCTGCGTGGCCCGGGGGGTTCCGATGGACGAAGCGGTGCTGGATCAGATTATTCAGACGCAGGAAAAGCTTTCGGACATATTCGGGCGAAAACGCCACACGCTATCGATCGGTTACTACCGCCTGGCTCAGATTGCCTTCCCGGTTTCTTACCGGTCGGTGGGACCCGACGAGGTGAGATTCCGGCCGTTGGGGGAGGAGCGGCTGATGACCCCGAGGGAAATCCTGCAGTCGCAAGGGCATCCAATACGGATCTTTGCTGGCCTCCCACGATCGTTATCCGATCTTTGTCGACTCGAAGGATCGGATCCTCTCGTTTCCACCCATCATCAACAGTCGCGATCTCGGAGAGGTCGCGCCGGCCGACCGGGATCTGCTCGTCGAGGTGACGGGGACCGATCTTCGGATGCTGATCCTCACCGTCAACATTCTGGCGGCAAACCTCCATGACCGGGGGGCGAAGATCGATCCCGTGGAAGTGCTCTATCCCTATCCCACCGTGATGGGCAAGTCGGTCAGAACCCCCATGATGATCGGGAAGGCGGTGCGCATCACGCCCAAGGAAGTCGAGAAGGCGCTGGGTGAAGACCTTTCCGCGGATGAAGTCCGCGACTTGCTGAGGGGCTATGGATACGAGGTCCAGGGCCGCGGGCGGGTCGTTGTGGCCACTCCGCCTTCCTACCGGGATGATATTCTTCATCTGGCCGATGTGATCGAGGACGTGGCGATCAGCCGGGGATATGATCAGTTCGCCCCCGAGATGCCTTCGGACTTCACGGTCGGATCACTGTCTCGGGCAGAGCGGATTTCGGACCGGTTCCGCGAGTTGATGGTCGGGTTCGGTTTTCAGGAGGTGATCTCCAATATCCTGATGTCCCGGGAGGAAGTCCTGGAGCGGATGCGTCTGGCCCAACGGCTGGTGGAGGTCGATAACCCGGTCTCGCAAACGTATGCCGTGTTGCGCAATGCGGTTCTGCCGTGCCTGTTAAGGGTGGAGGCGTCATCCTCCAAGGCATTCTACCCCCACCGAATGTTCGAGGTGGGCGAAGTCGCGCAATACGACCAGGGAGCGGTGGAGGGGAGTCGTACCCTGCTCCGGATGGGCGCTCTCATCGCCCATTCGGAGGCCAGTTTTTCGGAGATGCATTCTTTTCTGGAGATGCTCTTTTATTACCTGGGCAGGGATTACGAGCTTCAGCCCGCCGACCATCCTTCTTATATCCCCGGGCGCGCGGGAAAGATCCTTGCCGGGGGGCATGAGATTGGCATGATCGGCGAGATCCATCCCGGGGTCCTGGAAAACTGGGGCGTGGAGATGCCTTGCAGCGGCTTGGAAATCGGGCTTGATTTCATGCTCACCGAGTGAATGAACCCCGGCGTCAGGCCGCGGGTACGGCCTGTTTTTCCCTCGCCAGTTCGACCAGCTTCATGAAGCCGTCCGAATCGTTCACCGCCATATCGGCCAGGCTTTTGCGATTGAGCAGCACGCCCGCGCTTTTCAGCCCGGCGATGAACCGGCTGTAGGATATCCCGTTGAGTTCGGCCGCCGCATTGATCCTGGCGATCCAAAGCCTTCGAAAATCACGCTTGCGCTGTCTTCGGTCCCGGTAGGCATACAGGTTGGCCTTGTCGACGGCCTCGGTGGCCGAGCGAAACAACCGGCTTCTTCCTCCGTAGTATCCTTTGGCCATCTTGAGCCGTTTCTTGCGGCGTTGGCGTGTTTTCGGTCCTCCTTTGGCGCGTGGCATTTTAAACCTCTTTTTATCCTGTTTCGTTAAATGTAAGGTAGCAGCCTTTTCACGCTTTTCCGAACCGTCGCGTGAAGCTCCACCGGCAGATTGTAGCCTCGCTTCCGGCGCGATGTCTTGTGTGACAGCAGATGCCGGTTTCCCGCCCGACTCATCATGAGTTTGCCGGTAGCGGTTTTCCGGATTCTCTTCGCTGCACCTCGATGGCTTTTCAATTTGGTTTTCATTTGATCTCTGTCCGTTTCTATTATGCCTTGACGGGCTTGGGCGTCACCATCATGATCATGTTTCGCCCCTCCATCGTCGGCTTCTGTTCGACATTACCCTGGGCCCCGATATCCTCGCTCACCTTCTGAAGCAGGTCCCGGCCCTTCTGCTGATAGGCCATCTCCCGGCCCCGGAACATGACCGTGACCTTGACCTTGTTTCCCTCTTCCAGAAAGCGTTTAATATGCCGAAGTTTGAAATCGAGGTCATGCTGGCTGGTAAAGGGGCGCATCTTGACCTCCTTGAGGTGCGTGCCTTTCTGGTGAACCTTCTGGGCATGCATCTTTTTGGAGAGCTCGTATTTGTACTTGCCGTAATCCATGATCCGGCAGACGGGCGGCGAGTTCGTGGGCGCCACCTCAACGAGGTCGAGTCCGGCCTCCTCCGCCTTCGCCATGGCATCGCGCACTGGCAGAATTCCCAGCTGCTCCCCTTCCACGCCGATCAGCCTGACCTCCTTGACTCGAATTTCACGATTGACGCGCAACTTTTGTTGTGCTATAGCCGACCTCCTCTGTGTTAAAAATCCTCACGGCGAGCAGCCTGCCCTTAGCCCTTAGAGCTCGGGAAGGGCGATGTTTCGCTCGCGGTTCTCATTTCGCAATCGCTCGATAAAATCGGCGAGGGAATAGGTTTTGGAATCTCCTCCCCCTTCAGCCGACATCCGCCTTCGTACCGAGACGGTCTTGGCCTCGGCCTCCTTGCCGCCGACGACCAGCATGTACGGAATCTTTCCCAGCTGCGCCTCGCGAATCTTCAATCCCATCTTCTCGTTGCGCTCGTCGAGCTCTACCCTGAAGCCGTGCCCCGTGAGTTCCTGTTCGATCTGCCGGGCGTATGCATGCTGATGCTGCGTAATCGGGATGATGACTGCCTGTGTCGGCGCAAGCCATGTCGGGAAGGCGCCGGCGTAATGTTCAATCAGCACGCCCAGAAAACGCTCGAGGGATCCCATCAAGGCACGGTGGACCATGATCGGCTGATGCTCACGGCCGTCTTCGCCGATGTAGCGGATGGCGAACCGCTGCGGGAGGTTGAAATCCACCTGGATGGTGGCGCACTGCCAGGCGCGCCCCAGGCTGTCCTTGATTTTGATGTCGATCTTCGGTCCGTAGAAGACGCCTTCTCCCGGGTCGACCCGATAATCCAGGCGCTTTTTCTTCAGGGCGGACTGGAGCGCCTCCGTGGCCCTTTCCCAATCGGATGCCGAGCCGACGGCCTTGTCGGGCTTGGTGGAAAGATAGATATCATGCTGGCTGAACCCGAAGGTGGATGAAACATACAGCGTAAAGTCCAGGACTTTGACAACCTCCTCCTCCAACTGGTCAGGACGGCAGAAGATATGCGCGTCATCCTGCGAAAAGCCCCTCACCCGCATGAGACCGTGTAGGACGCCGGAGCGCTCGTAACGGTAGACGGTCCCGATCTCGGCCAGCCGGATGGGAAGATCGCGGTAGCTGCGCAGATGCGACTTGTAGATGACGATGTGGAAGGGGCAATTCATCGGCTTGATCTGGTAATCGGCCTGTTCGATCCTCACGGGGCTGTACATATTCTCTCGGTAAAAATCCAGATGGCCGCTTCGACGCCACAGATCGATTCTGGCCAGATGGGGCGTGTAGACCGGAAGGTAGCCTCGGCGGTCGTGCTCCTGACGCCAGAAATCCTCGATGACGCGGCGGACGCGGGCTCCCTTCGGGTGCCAGAGGACCAGGCCGGGACCGATTTCGTCCTGGATGCTGAACAGATCCAACTCTTTTCCGAGGCGGCGGTGGTCCCGCTTCTTCATCTCCTCGAGGCGATCGAGGTGGGATTTCAGCTCTTCGGGAGAAGGAAAGGAGACGCCGTAGATCCGCTGAAGCATGGGATTCTGCTCGTTTCCCCGCCAATAGGCCCCCGCGGTGGAGAGGAGCTTGAAAGCCCCGACCCCGCCGGTGGAAGGCAGGTGTGGTCCTTCGCAGAGATCGATAAATTCGCCCTGCTCGTAAAGACTGACCCGGGCCTCATCCAGGTCCCGGATGATTTCCACCTTGTAAGGCTCGCCCCTTTTTTCGAAAAAGCTGATCGCTTCCTCCCGCGTCATTTCCTTTCGAATGATCGGAAGATCCGATTTCACCAGACGCTGCATGGTCTCTTCGATCAGGGCGACATCCTCCGGCGTGAATGGGCGCTCGAATTCGAAATCGTAATAAAAACCTTCATCGATCGCCGGACCGATTGCCAGGCGAGCTCCTGGAAACAGCTTCTGAACGGCTTGGGCCATCAGGTGGGAGGTGCTGTGGCGATAAACCTCCCGACCTTCCTCCGAGGCGAAGGGGAGCAGCTCGACGGTGGCATCGTCCCGCAGGCCGGCGCGCAGGTCGCACAGCCGCCCGTTAATTTTGACGGCAACGGCGTCCCGCGGAATTTCCTTGCCGGCGGCATGAATCAGATCCAGACAGGCGGTCCCTTTGGGGAATTTTCTTTCTGTCCCATCCGGGAATTTAACAGTAACTTGGTCGGACATAACGCGATTCGAGATACTCGGCTCGGCATCCTCCCTTTGGCTCGATTTCCTTGTTCTCACGAAAACAAGAAAAGGCATCATAAGAATCCTCCTGTATGATGCCTTTCCGGACACGACCTTAGTTAAGATCCGTGGCAGGGACATCTGCCCGCGGACGTGGTACGTGCTCGGCCCCCCCCGCCGCGACGCAACCTCGGCCTTCGAGAGGGCCTTCATGCGATTGCGAGCTCCGCCGTTTTCGCAGGGGACAAGGAGGCCGCCCCGCTGCCTGATGGCCGGTGGAAGATCCGCAAAATGGTAGGCACGGGCGGTTTTGAACCGCCGACCTCTA
>CAYGBP010000023.1:25803-27733 GCA_964348105.1 uncultured Nitrospirota bacterium | reverse complement strand
CTAGGTGGATTTGTGGATGTAGCGGAAAAGCCTCGCAGGGCTGCCGGTGGTGGATGCCTTTCTGGAGGGCAAGACGCTGGCTGGAACACTGGAATTCAATCATCCCGGCCGGGACGGCGCCGAGATGATCGGGGCTTATGCCCAGGTGGAGTATGGCGGCCTTGCCGCCCTCGTCCAGGTCCCGAAGTCCGTCGCATTTTCGGCCGGCCAGGGGACAACGTTCGTGATCACCCTGCCAGTGCTCGGCGGAGCGGAGACGTCAGCGGTGCATTCCGCGCGGGCCGCCTAGGGCAGGACGGAGGGCCGTAGGACGGCAGCCGGGTGAAAAGTCCCAGCCTCGCCTTCAAAAGGCCCCCGGATTCCGATCGCCGGATGCGGTCTCTATACCCTCGAAAAATTGACTTTTTCCATGATTTTATGCTAAGTTATAAAAACATTCCAATATAAAAATCTCGAGCGTCCGCCATGTTTTTTCCCACCCTGCCGGAGTTTATCCAGAAAGCGAAGCAGGGCAACCTGATTCCCGTATATAGAGAGATTCTGGCCGATTTTGAGACCCCGGTCACCGCCTTTCTCAAGATCAGCGACAGTCCGTACGCCTATCTTTTGGAAAGCGTCGTGGGGGGGGAGAAATGGGCGCGCTACTCTTTTCTCGGCAGTCGGCCTTCCGTGATCTTCAAGGGAGTTGACGGGGATGTGGAGATCATCCGCAACGGGCGGCGGGAGAAGGTGGCGGGGGGAGGTAATCCCCTGCAGGTCGTCAGGAAGTTTATGTCCCAGTTTCGGGCGGTGCCCGTGGAGGGACTTCCGCGTTTTTTCGGCGGGGCGGTGGGCTACCTTTCCTACGACATGGTGCGATTTTTCGATTGCGTGCCCTATCGGGCAAAGCCGGGCCTGGGGGTCCCCGATTTCTTTCTGATGATGACGGATACGCTCTTGATCTTCGACAGCCTGTTTCAGAAGATCAAGGTCGTCTCGATTGCCCATATCGGTAAAGACGACCCCCGAAAGGCCTATGAGACCGCGACGCTGAAGATCAACCGGCTCATTGATAAACTGGAGCAAAGGCCCGTCCGCCGCCATCGTCGAACCCGGATCAAGCCCGCCCGCAAGGTCAATTGGAAATCCAACATGACCCCCAGAAATTATGAAAAGATGGTGGTCAGGGCCAAAGAATACATTGCGGCGGGGGATATCTTCCAGGTGGTGCTTTCCCAACGGTTCGGGGCCCGGGTCGGGGTCGATCCGTTCGATATTTACAGGTCCTTAAGGGTCATTAACCCGTCCCCCTACATGTTCTACGTTCGCATGGACGACCTGACGATCGCGGGCTCCTCTCCGGAAGTCCTGGTCCGCTGCGAGGAGGGAAAGATCGAGTTGAGGCCGATCGCCGGGACCCGGCCGCGCGGGGGGACGGAGGCCCAGGATCATGCGCTGATGGAAGACCTGCTGGCCGATGAGAAGGAGCGGGCGGAGCACCTAATGCTGGTCGACCTGGGGAGAAACGATGTCGGGCGGGTGTCGGAGGCCGGACGCGTCCGGGTGGATGAATTCATGGTGGTGGAGAAATATTCGCATGTGATGCATCTCGTTTCCCATGTTCAGGGTGAGTTGAGCCGGGGACTGGACGCATACGATGTGATGAGATCCTGCTTCCCGGCCGGGACGGTCTCAGGCGCCCCGAAAATCAGGGCCATGGAGATCATCGAAGAGCTAGAGCCGAGCCGTCGGGGGATCTACGCGGGCGCCATGGGCTATTTCAGCTTTTCGGGGAACATGGATACCTGCATCAATATCCGGACCATCGTCCAAAAAGGCGATGAGGCCTTCGTCCAGGCGGGAGGGGGGATCGTGGCCGATTCGGATCCGCAGAGGGAATATGAGGAGACGGTCAACAAGGCGCGGGCCGTCATCAAGGCGGTCGAAATGG
>CAYGBP010000023.1:24553-25793 GCA_964348105.1 uncultured Nitrospirota bacterium | reverse complement strand
GGGAGGAGGGGATTGATGCCTAACCCTAAATCAGGGACAGTGGTCGCTGCTGATGACCTACCCAGAGTAATAGAGGATGCCCGCAAGGGGCGCATTGAAGGCCGTGGAGATGGCGGCCAAGGGGCTGTAACGGCTTGCAACCATGATCGTGATGATCGATAACTACGACTCATTCACCTACAATCTCGTCCAGTATCTGGGAGAGATGGGGCAGGATATCCGTGTCTTTCGAAATGACAAGGTGTCGGTTGAAGAACTGCAGACGATTCAACCGGACCGGATTGTCATTTCTCCCGGACCCTGCACGCCCAAGGAGGCGGGGATCTCCATCGAGGTCATCCGCCATTTCGCGGGGCGGGTCCCGATTTTGGGAGTCTGTCTGGTGCATCAGGCCATCGGCGCGGCCTTCGGCGGGAACATCGTCCGCAATTACCGGTTGATGCACGGCAAGACCTCCATGATCTATCATGACGGTCGGACGATTTTCGAGGGATTGTCCCGTCCATTCGAGGCCACCCGGTATCATTCACTGGTTGTGGACCGCAAAACGCTTCCTTCCTGCCTGGAAATATCGGCCCAGACCAAGGAGGAGGAGATCATGGGGCTTCGCCACCGGGATTATCCGGTCGAAGGGGTCCAGTTCCATCCGGAATCGATCATGACCCACAGCGGCAAGGACTTATTGCGCAACTTTTTGAGGCTTTAGGAGGTCGGCATTGCTGAGAGGCGCCGTGAAAACCGTGTTTCCGCATCGGAGGAACGGGCGGGGATGATTAGAGAGGCCATCGCGAAGATCACCGAAGGGGTTCATCTGGCCGAGACCGAGGCCGAGGCGGTGATGAGGGAGATCATGGAAGGGCAGGCCACCTCGGCCCAGATCGCGGCCTATATCACCGCGCTTCGGATGAAGGGTGAGACGGTGGAGGAGATCACCGGATCGGCCCGGGTCATGAGGGAGAAGGCCAACCGCATCCAGAGCGAGGACCCGATGGTGGTGGACACCTGCGGAACGGGAGGGGACCGGCTGCATACCTTTAACATTTCCACCACCACGGCATTCGTCGTCGCGGGAGCCGGCGTTCGGGTCGCCAAGCATGGCAACCGCTCGGTTTCCTCGAGGAGTGGAAGCGCGGATGTGCTCAAGGCCCTGGGCGTCAGGATCGATCTGGAGCCGGTCCGCGTGGAGGAATGCCTCAACGAGGTCGGTATCGGGTTTCTCTTCGCTCCGCTTTTTCACGGC
>CAYGBP010000023.1:19040-24543 GCA_964348105.1 uncultured Nitrospirota bacterium | reverse complement strand
TCGTGTCGACGCCGAGCGCGGTCTGTTGATTCGCGGTGTCCAGTACGGAAACATCATCTGGATCCAGTTCACGCAATTGGTTCGCGTGGAAGAATGCCTCAATGAGGTCGGAATCGGTTTTCTGTTCGCTCCGCTCTTTCATGGCGCGATGCGGCACGCGCTCGGTCCCCGTCAGGAAATCGGCATCCGGACGTTATTCAATATTCTCGGCCCCCTGACCAATCCGGCCGGGGCGTCGATCCAGGTGTTGGGAGTTTACGACAGCCAGCTGGCCGATCTCATGGCGCAGGTTTTGATCAAGCTGGGATCAAGCCACTGCTTCATCGTTCACGGCTCGGACGGGCTGGATGAAATCACCATAACGGGCAAGACGAAGGTTTGCGAGGGGCGGGAAGGACGGATTTCCTGTTATCATATTCAGCCGGGAGAGCTGGGGTTGCGCAAGGCGACGCTCAAGGAGATCGCGGGGGGAAGGCCCGAGGAAAACGCGGATATCCTGCTGAAGATCCTGAAAGGGGAGAAAGGGGCGCGCCGGGATATCTGTCTTCTCAACGCGGCGCCCCCCATCGTGGCTACGGGAAGGGCGGGTGACCTCCGGGAGGGCATCCATGTGGCAGAAGAGGCCATTGATTCAGGGGCGGCACTTGAAAAATTCGAGGCCATGAAGGCCTTTACCAATGCATGATTGGATCGTTTGAACGGGAACGGGGCGTCATCGCGGTCTATGCTGGACGAGATTCTCAGCTACAAAAAGGAGGAAGTGGCGGCCAGGAAAGGCGCCGGTCGCCTGGCCGAGCTCAAATCCCGGATTCGTGAGTTGTCCGCCCCGAGGGGATTCCAGAAGGCGCTCGGCGCGGGCGGCGATATTCATTTGATCGCGGAGGTGAAGAAGGCCTCCCCGTCCAAAGGCGTGATCCGGGCGGATTTCGACCCGATCGCCATTGCGAAGGCCTACGAAGCCAACGGCGCGACGGCTCTGTCGGTGCTCACGGACGGCCGTTTCTTTCAGGGGCGGCTGGATGATTTAACCGGGGTGAGGGCGCGGGTCCGCCTGCCGGTTCTGCAGAAGGATTTTATCCTGGACGCGTTTCAGATTTATGAGGCACGCGCGGCGGAAGCGGACGCGATCCTTCTGATCGCGGCCCACCTGGACCGCTCACAACTGGGGGATTTCCACGCGCAAGCCGAGGATCTCGGGATGGACGTCTTGTGCGAGGTGCATTCCGAGCGTGAATTGGAGAAGGTCGTCGATGTGGCCCGAATCGTCGGCATCAACAATCGGGATCTGCGAACCTTCGAAACGGACCTCGAAACGACGTTTCGGGTTTTGAAGGAAGTGCCGGCGGGTCGGATCGTGGTCAGCGAGAGCGGCATTCAGACCCGCGAACATGTGATGCGGCTGATCGAGGCGAAGGTCAACGCGATGCTCGTGGGCGAAGTGCTGATGGCGTCCCCGGACATCCCGGAAAAGATGGGCGAGCTGCTGGGGCGGAAGCGGTGAAGACAGATACGGGTCGGGGTAGCCAGGGCGTCGGGCCCGTTCGCATCAAGATTTGCGGTTTGACCCGGGAGGAGGACGCGCGCGCGGCGGCCGAACTCGGTGCGGATGCAGTGGGGTTCGTATTGTATCCCGGCTCCCCCCGGTGCGTCGATGTGGGGCGCGTTGCGAAGATCATCGAGCGCCTTCCTCCCTATGTGACGACCGTGGGCGTATTCGCCAATCAGCAATTAGAGGAGGTCAGCCGGGCGATTCGGGAATGCGGTTTTGATCTGGTCCAGCTGCAGGGCGATGAATCGCCCGAATTCTGCCGGGGGTTGGGTGCCAGGGCGGTGAAGGCAATCCGGGTCAAGGACGCCACGAGTCTGGAGCCGATGAATAGCTACTCGGTCCGGGCTTTCGTCCTGGACGCCTATCGCGAGGATCAGCTCGGGGGGACCGGGAAGACCTTTGACTGGGAGTTGGCCTTGAAGGCCAAGCAGTACGGCAGAATCATTCTGGCCGGGGGGCTGACCCCTGACAATGTCCGAGGGGCGGTCAAACGGGTGGCCCCTTACGCAGTGGATGTCAGCTCCGGCGTGGAAACCGCGCCGGGTTGGAAGGATCACCAAATGATCGATCGGTTCATACGGCAGGCGCGGGGGTAGAGGATGGGACGGAAAAAACCGGCACAGTCCGCAACGCTACCCGATCGCCGGGGGCACTTCGGGCCCTTCGGAGGGCGGTATGTGCCCGAGACGCTGATGCCGGCCCTGCGTGAGCTGGAGCATGCCTATTTATCCGCCCGGAGGGACCGCCGCTTCCGTCAACAGGTGGACGATTACCTCAGGGAGTATGTCGGGCGGCCCACCCCTTTGTATCTTGCCGAGCGGCTCACCCGCTGGCTGGGCGGGCCGCGCATTTACCTGAAGCGCGAGGATCTGTGCCACACGGGGGCCCATAAGATCAATAACACGATCGGCCAGATCCTGTTGGCGAAGCGAATGGGCAAACGTCGCGTTATTGCCGAAACCGGGGCGGGGCAACACGGGGTGGCCACGGCAACGGTGGCCGCCATGTTTGGGCTGGAGTGCGAAGTTTATATGGGGACCGAGGACATGGAGCGCCAATCCCTCAATGTCTTCCGGATGCGCCTGATGGGGGCCAAGGTCACCCCCGTCGACACGGGGAGCCGGACCCTCAAGGATGCGATCAGCGAGGCGATGCGGGATTGGACCACCAACGTGCGGACCACGCACTATATCCTGGGATCGGTCCTGGGGGCCCACCCCTATCCCATGATGATCCGTGATTTTCAGTCGGTGATCGGGCGGGAGGCCCGCAGACAGATTCTCAAGGCCGAGGGCCGCCTGCCGGACGGCCTGATTGCCTGCGTGGGCGGTGGAAGCAATGCCATGGGACTCTTTTATCCCTTCCTCAAGGACCGGAAAGTCCGGATGGTCGGCGTGGAGGCCGGAGGATACGGAATCGAGAGCGGGAAGCATGCCGCGCGGTTTGCGAATGGATCGGTCGGCGTGCTGCATGGAACCAAGACCTGGCTGCTGCAGGACGACGACGGACAGATCCGTCTGACTCATTCGGTATCCGCCGGGTTGGATTACGCGGCGGTGGGCCCCGAGCATAGCTTCTACCGCGAGTCGGGGAGGATCGAGTTTACGCATGTCACGGACGATGCCGCCCTGGCCGCCTTCGATCTTCTCAGCCAGACCGAGGGAATCATCCCCGCCCTCGAATCGGCCCATGCGATTGCGGAGCTTTCCAGGACGGGCCGCCGGTTCCGCAAGGGCCAGGTGGTTGTGGTGAACTTATCGGGCCGGGGAGACAAGGACGTTCAGCAGGTGGCCGACCTTCGGGGGGAGAGAGTCTAGTGGCGAACGCGCACTGCGGCTTGATCCCGGCCGGATCGGCCGCTCACGGACGTCGGGAGAACTTCAAGACGGGAGGTCTCTTGTTCCCGCCTGCGGTACGCCTTGAGATTTTCAGTTCTGGGGAGCGGAGGCCCCGGATCGAATGGGGGCCGGAGTGAGCAGGATTCATGGAAAATTTTCGGCTCTCAAGGCGGATGGCCGGGCGGCGCTCATCCCATACATCATGGCCGGCGACCCCGATCTGTCGGTGAGCTATTCCCTGATCCAAGAGCTGGAACGCCGGGGGGCGGATCTGATCGAGCTGGGGGTGCCCTTCTCGGATCCGGTGGCCGACGGCCCGGTCATCCAGAAGGCCTCGGAGCGTGCCCTTCGCCAAAAGACGACACTGGCCGGCGTGCTGGATCTGGCCCGGTCGTCCAGGAAATTGACCGAAATCCCCCTGATCCTCATGACCTATTACAACCCCATTCACCGCTACGGCGAAGCCCGGTTCGTGCACGATGCCGTGGCCTGCGGCATTGACGGCGTGATCATACCCGACCTCCCGCCGGAGGAGGCCGATTCCCTGCTTCGCGAGGCCCGACCGGCCGGTCTGGATGTCGTCTTTCTCCTGGCGCCCACCAGCACGCCGGAGCGGATTCGGCAGGTGTCGAGCCGCTCCAGCGGTTTTATCTACTACGTTTCTCTCACCGGAATCACCGGGGCCGGCCTGGGGGCCCTGGAAGAAGTCGAAGCCAGGGTCCGCCGGATCCGGCGGACCGCCCGCCTCCCGGTGGCGGTGGGCTTCGGGATCTCAAACCCGGAGCAGGCCGCCCGGATTGCCCGCTGGGCCGACGGGGTGATCGTGGGAAGCGCCCTGGTCAAGTTGGTGGAGGAGCATCAGGGCGATTCCCGTCTGATCCAGTCCGTGGGATCTTTTATCCAATCCATGCATGACTCGGTTCACCTTTCCTCCTGAGCCGCTTTGACAGATCTCGGATCGTCTGCTAGCTTTAAAATTGGCAGCGGTGAATGGTTCGGAGTGTCTGCATGCGCGGGATCACACCCTCAAATCGCCTCTTGTGGGCCATGCTGATCGCCGGTCTTCTGGCCGGGTGCGGTGAGAATATCTTCGAGGATCTGGCCGACAACGACGGTCCGGCCGCGAAGATCGAATCGGCCTATATCGCCCTAAACAGCGGGGATTACGCCGGGGCGATCGTTTTGCTGGAGCAGCTTTGCGGAACGGATTTTTCGAATCCGGCCTGTGACGCCGATACCGCGGCGCTCCTGGCATCGGCTTATTCGGGTCGTGCCGGCCTGGATGTGATCAACCTGATCACGAACGCGTCCACGGGGGGCATCACCAGCTTCGGCAGTGTGTCCACCCTGATTCCGGCGCCGACGGCCGCAAACCAAGCCGATCTGAGCAATGCAGTGACGCTGCTGTCGAGCCTCCCGGCGAAGACCCCGGATCAGAATCTGCAGATGGCCGTGGTGGCCCTGGCCGACGTCATCGTGACGGTCGGGGTGGACCTGACCAACGGATTCGATACGACGACGGGCCAGCCCAACACGGTCCCCACGCTGACCGATGTCAACAACGCCGAAGCCGCCTCCGGGACGGTCACGAGAGTGTCGAATAACCTGGTGCTGATTACGCAGGGGGTTGCCGGTTCGGGACTGGTCAGCGAGGATCTGGCGAACGATATCAACAGCGTGACAAACGGGCTGGACGCAAACTCGAGCAGTACGGTGGATTCGGGCGAGCTTCAGTCCTACCTGGCGGGTCTTTAGTGCGCAGCGTTCATAAACCCTATTGGCTCTTGTTGCTCATCCTCGTAATCGGGATCTGGGGGGAGACGCGTGCACAGGCACTGGCCGCCGAATTCCCGGTCCTCTACCGGGGCATTCGTCCCCTGGGAATGGGGGGGGCCTTCATCACGCTCTCGGACGATGAAAATGCCCTGTTCTCAAATCCGGCGGGATTGAATGATGTGGTGGGATTCGGCGGCGTGGGAATCGTTCAGGTCCTGGGAGAGGTGTCCAAATCCAGCATTGATCTCTACTCGGATATCAAAGATGTCGAAGGGAGCAACATCATCGAGGTGACCCGGATCCTCAATGAGCATGTCGGGGAACATCAGCATGCGCGGGT
>CAYGBP010000023.1:16890-19030 GCA_964348105.1 uncultured Nitrospirota bacterium | reverse complement strand
CATCCGGTCGCTCTCCCGTATCGCCGGGGATTTCCTCGACCCGCGCCTTGCCAGGTGGCCCTTGGCCCTATCGGTCCTGGCCCAGGGCACGATGGACCTGGAAGTGCGAAACCGCGCCTTTCCGGACGTCGTGACGGATGTCAAAAGCGATCTGGGGGCCGCGGTCGGGCTGGCCTACGGCATGTTCGATCAGATGCTGCAGGTGGGTGCCTCCGGAAAGGTGGTCCAGCGTCAGGGGGTTCGGCGAACCTTCACGGCGCTGGATATCGCGCTGGGAAATTTCGATCCCGTGGAGGACCTGGTAAAGGCGGATGACGTCAGCTTCGATCTCGGCGCCAAGGTCAATCTGCCGCTTCCGCTCAAACCGACGGCCGCCCTGGTGGTGCAGAATATCACGGACCTTGATTTCGGGGCTTTGGGCAACTATCCGCAGCAGATCAATATCGGCTTTTCTCTCAACCCTTCCATCATCGGGATCATCTCCACCAGTTGGGTGGCGGAAATAGTGGACGTCACGCGGCGGCTCCCCGGCGAGGAGGATCGCTACAAGCGGGTTCACCTCGGCGCAGAGCTGCGGTTTCCGAAATTATTGTCACTGCGGGGCGGCTTCAACCAGGGGTATCTCAGTGGGGGGGTGACCCTGGATCTCTGGCTCCTGCGCCTGGACCTGGCCACCTATAGCGAAGAGGTGGGCACCTTCGCCGGCCAGCGGGACGATCGGCGCTACCTGGGACAACTGAGCATCGGCTTCTGATCCACGGCGGGATGGAGCCCCTCCCCCGTGTATTCCTTCCTATTCCTCGATTCGTCCATCCATCATCGTGATGACCCGGTCGGCGCGCGAAGCCAGCTTCTCGTTGTGCGTCACGATCACGAAGCTGATTCCCTTGCGCTCATTGAGCGTCCTGAGCAGACGGAAGACCTCATCCCCGGTCGCGGTATCCAGGTTTCCGGTCGGCTCGTCCGCCAGGACCAGCTGAGGGTCCAGCAGCAGGGCCCTGACGACCGCGACGCGTTGTTGCTCCCCGCCGGACATCTCTCCCGGCTTATGATGAAGCCGGCCCTCCAGACCCACCTCGGCCAGAAGCCGGGCCGCGGCGTCCAAACCGTCGCGCCGGTTCATGCCGGCGATCATGGCGGGCATTGCCGCGTTCTCGATGGCCGTGAACTCGGGGAGCAGATGATGGAATTGGAATACGAACCCGATCCGCCGGTTCCTGAAATCGGCGAGGTCGGCGTCACTCAGCCGGAAGAGATCCGTGCCGTCGAAGATGACCTGCCCCGCGCTGGGCCGCTCAAGCGTTCCCAGGATCTGCAGCAGCGTGCTTTTCCCGACGCCGGAGGCCCCGACGATGGCCACCATTTCGCCTCGCCGGATGTCCAGCCGGATTCCCTTCAGGACGGCCAGCTCCTTGTCCCCCATGGGAAAGGATTTATGCAGATCGCGAACCTGGATCATGGCGCCCATGCTCATTCGTACCGTAACGCCTCGGCCGGTCGAAGCTTGCCGGCCTGCCACGATGGATAAAGGGTCGCCAGAAGGCTGATCCCGACGGCTGCCAGGGAAACGGCGATGATATCCATGGCACGGATCCTAACCGGTATCTGGCTGATGTAATAGACATCCGCGGGAAAGGTGTAAAAGGTCTGGATGCCCCAGCAAAAGGCGTACCCCAAGGGCACGCCGATCAGAACGCCGACCGTCCCGATGATCAACCCATCGATCATGAAGATCCGCATCACGGAGCGATTCCGGGCGCCCATCGCCTTGAGAATCGCGATTTCCCTGTTCTTCTCGATCACGATCATTGTGAGCGTTCCGATGATGTTAAAGGATGCGACGAGGATGATCAGTGCCAGGATCACGAACATCATGATCTTTTCGAGTTTGAGGGCCGAGAATAGGTTGCGATTCAATTCCATCCAGTCCCTCGCTCGATAAGTCACGCCGAGGCGTGATTCGATCTGCGCGGCAATCACGGCCGCCTTGAAAATGTCTTTGACGCGAACCTCCACCCCCGTCGCGGAAGACCCCATATTGAAAAAGTCCTGGGCGGCGGCAATGTGAATATAGGCCAGATTCGAATCGTATTCATACATCCCCGCCTTGAAGATTCCCACGACGCGAAAGGCGCGGCCG
>CAYGBP010000023.1:2682-16880 GCA_964348105.1 uncultured Nitrospirota bacterium | reverse complement strand
AAGGATCGGATCTTAGGAACGATTCCCAGCGGCCCGGGGCGGCCCGCCGGCGAAATGACATTGACCGAATCGCCCACGAAGGCCGACAGGCGGTAGGCCAGTTCCTTGCCCAGGATAATCCCGGCCGGGGCGGGCTGCGCGCCGGCGGCGGCCGGTTGGTCCAGTTCGGCGAGGCGGGTCAGGCTGCCTTCCACGAGATTACGCTCGACATGGGTGACGCGTCCTTCCAGCTCAGGATCGATCCCGCGCAGCACGACGCCATGGACGCCCGACGGGGTGCTCAGCAAAACCTGGTTGTAGATAAAGGGCGTTGCGGCCTCCACCCCCTGGATCTGGGTGACCTGCGCGCGGATCTGGTCGTATTCCTCTATCCCTTCTCCCACCCGGTCCGTGATCACGATGTGGGAGTTGGTTCCCAGGATCTTGTCCCGGAGGTCTTCCTTGAAGCCGGTCATCACGCCAAGCGTTGCCATGAGGGCGGCCACCCCCAGCGTGACGCCTCCCGTCGAGATCGCGGTGTTGAGCGAGATGGTCCGGTGGCGCCTCCGGGCCTTGAGGTAACGCAGAGCGATCATGAATTCGTAGCGCATCGGATTGCGGGGGCCTCCCGGACTATTTTTCGGGCCTCATCTGGGGAAAGAAAATCACGTCCCGGATGGAGGCCTGATTGGTGAACAGCATGATCAGCCTGTCGATGCCGATCCCTTCTCCGGCGGCAGGCGGCATCCCGTATTCGAGACTCCTGACGAAGTCCTCGTCCATCGGGTGCGCTTCGACGTCCCCGGCCTTTCGCTGGCGCACCTGTTCCTGGAAGCGGGCGCGCTGATCCAGAGGGTCGTTGAGCTCCGAGAAGGCATTGGCCGTTTCTCTCGTTCCGATATACAGTTCGAATCGCTCGGTCAGCTCGGGGCGATCCGCCACCCGTTTGGCCAACGGGGACACGTCGGTCGGGTAGTTCATGATAAAAACCGGTCCCGTCAGGTGTGGCTCCACCCGCGTCGAAAAGATTTCGTCCAGAATCTTGCCGGCGCTTTCTCGGCCGGTCAGCCCGATTCCCAATTCCCGGGCGAGGCCCTTGAGCGTTTTGGGGTCCTCAAGCCGGCGGGGGTCGACATCGCCGTACTTGGCGATGGCGTCATGGTAGGTCAGCCGTTCCCAGGGCGGGGTCAGGTCGATCTCCTTATCCTGGTAGGTGAATTTTGTGGTGCCAAGGATTTCACGGGCGATGCGGGAAATCAGCTGCTCGGTGAGTGGGATCAGGTCGAGGTAATCGGCGTAGGCCATGTAAAATTCCAGCATCGTAAATTCTGGATTGTGTATCGTGGAAATCCCTTCGTTGCGAAAGTTGCGGTTCAGCTCATACACGCGCTCGAACCCTCCCACCACCAGCCGCTTCAGATACAGCTCCGGTGCGATTCTCAGATAGAGGTCGGCATTGAGGGCATTGTGGTGGGTGATGAAGGGTCGGGCCGCCGCACCGCCCGGAATCGACTGCATCATCGGCGTTTCCACTTCCATGAAACCCCTCTCGTTGAGGAACTTCCTGATGGAGTCGATGATCCGGCTTCTGATCCGGAAGACCTCGCGGTTCTGGGGGTTGGCGATCAGGTCAAGGTAGCGTTGCCGGTACCGGGTTTCGATGTCCGTCAGGCCGTGCCATTTTTCGGGCAACGGTCTGAGCGATTTGGCCAGCAGCTTGAAATCCTCGACCAAAAGGGTGAGCTCATCGGTCTTCGTGCGAAACAGATTTCCGTTGATGCCGATCACGTCCCCGAGGTCCAGCAGCCGAAACACCTCGCGGTTCTGTTGCGAGAGGACGTCGTTTTTGAAATAAACCTGGATCCGGCCGGTCTCATCCTGCAGGTGAGCAAAGCAGGCCTTGCCGAAACGTCGCATGGACATCAGCCGCCCGGCTAGGCGGCAGGCCACCTTCTCCCTCTCCAGGGCCTGTGCCCCGACGGACTGGTACCGCTGCTTCAGGGGTTCCGCCTTGTGGGAGGCCTCGTACCGGCCGCCATAGGGCTCAACGCCCAGCGCGCGCAGCCGCTTAAGCTTCTCGAGTCGTTGCTCGACCTGATCGTTTAATTCCTCAATTTCCTCGGTCATCGTTGAGAGAATCCCCGGAATCCATGGGCGCCCGTCGGGGGCCGAACCGCTCGC
Source organism: uncultured Nitrospirota bacterium (assembly GCA_964348105.1). Lineage (GTDB taxonomy): Bacteria > Nitrospirota > Nitrospiria > DATECO01 > DATECO01 > CAYGBP01. The sequence continues at coordinate 14,720 of CAYGBP010000023.1, read as the reverse complement.
CCCCCTCGGCCTTAATTCGATTGGGCCTTGATGGCCTCAAACAAAAAGGCTTCGATAAAGGGGTCGATCTGCCCGTCCATCACGGCCTGGACATTCCCCACTTCCAGGTTCGTGCGATGATCCTTGACCATCTGATAGGGCTGAAAGACGTAGGAGCGAATCTGGCTTCCCCAGCCGATGTCCTTCTTTTCTCCCGCCAGTCGGCTGAGCTCCTCCTCTTTTTTCTGGCGCTCCAGCTCGTAGAGCCGGGCGCGCAGCACCTTCATCGCGGCCGCCCGGTTTTGGTGCTGGGAGCGCTCGTTTTGGCACTGCACCACGATGCCCGTGGGCAGGTGCGTGATCCGGATCGCGGAGGAGGTCTTGTTGACATGCTGGCCCCCGGCGCTGCTCGCCCGGTAGGTATCCACCCGCAGGTCTTTGTCATCGATTTCAAGGTCGATGTCCTCATCGACCTCGGGGAACACATAGACGGAGGCGAACGAGGTGTGGCGACGCTTGTTCGCGTCGAAGGGCGAGATCCGGACCAGCCGATGCACGCCGGCCTCCGCCCTCAGGTAACCGAAGGCATACTCGCCGTTCACGCCGAAGGTCACGCTCTTGATTCCCGCCTCGTCGCCGGGCTGCAGATCCAGCAGTTCTACGCGGTAGCCTCTGCCGTCCGCCCACCGGGTATACATGCGCATGAGCATCTGCGCCCAGTCCTGTGATTCGGTCCCGCCTGCGCCGGGATGAATCGAGACGATGGCGTTGTTGATATCCTTGTCGCCGGAGAGCAGCTTTTCCTGCTCCAGGCGCCCGACCTGCTCGGCCAACCCGGCCAGTCCGGTTTCAATCTCGGCATGAAGCGAGGCGTCGTCGTGTTCTTCGAGCAGCTCGAAGGCGGCCTTCAGATTGTCGAACCGCTCACCGATCTCGCCCCACTTCTGGATTTCCTTTTCCATCCGGGATTTTTCCCGGGTCGCCTTGCGGGCCGCATGCGGATCCTTCCAGAAATCCTCTTTTCCGGACAGCGTGGTGAGGGCCTGGATTTTGCTTTTCAGCTCGTCCAGGTCAAAGATACCTCCGCAGAGCGCCGATTCGGCCCTCGAGTTCGGATAATTGAGCTCTGTAGTCGTCCTGTTTCATTTCAACTCCTTGTCAATGGATATACAAAACGAATGAAATCAGAAACGGCGGTTCAACCGTCCCAAGAATGCCGGATGAATCATCGATGGGCTTTACCGAAATACCGGGGGACCAAAATGACCATCAATATTATAACACACAGATAGGAAAAAATGTCTCCGTATCGCGTATAAAATGTGATGGCTTGCCCCGGCGCGATTTCCTGAACGAGCGACGCCTGTTCGAACAGGCCGGTGGCGGCCCGAATCCTGCCGGTCCGATCGATGTGACCGCTGATTCCCGTATTGGCCGCCCGCACGAACGGGGTGCGATTTTCGACGGCCCGGAATACCACCATGGAGAAATGCTGGTACGGCGCGGAGGTCCTTCCGAACCAGGCGTCATTGGTGATCGTGGCCATGAACCGGGCTCCGTTGCCGACGAATTTTCGGACCAGGTCCGGAAAGATGACCTCAAAGCATATGACAACCCCGAAACGGCCCGCCGGGATTTCCATCACCCGGTGGGTCCGGCCGGCGCCGAAGTCCCCGATCCCCTCCACCATGCGATGGACGAAAAAGAGCAAGGAGGAGAGCGGAACGTATTCTCCGAAAGGCACGAGATGGATTTTGTCATACCGGCCGGCCAGTCGGCCGGTCTCTGAGAGCAGGTAAGCGCTGTTATAGAGGGCGGGCATTCTGGCGGCATCAGCCGATGCCGGGCCGTCCGGGCGGGGGCCGACCGCAAGGCTGCCGAACAATAATGAGGTGCGCGACTCACGAGCCAGCGCCTCGAGCTCCGTGCGCCATTTCGGATCACGCTCAAAAAAGAACGGCGCGGCCGTTTCCGGCCAGACGACGAGGTCCAGCCCGTCCCGCCGATTTGGATCGGGTGTCCGCTGGGATGTCGGGCGGGAGGAGGCGGCCATCGCCTGAAGCCCGACGGTAAGGGCCCGGTAAGTATCCATGGTCATACGCTGAAAGGCCGGATCCCATTTCTGGTCCTGCCGGATGTTGCCCTGGGCGATTCCGACACGGATTGTCTGGGCATCGTTCTGGGCGGCCAGCTGACTCAACCGGTTCGCACCGTACATGAGGAGACCGGCGACCAGCAGGCCGGCCGCCCCCACTGGAAGCCATCCTGTCCGGAGCGCCGGAAGCATCCGTGAAACCGTGGGGGCGGAACGCATGGCCTGGGCGAGGGCCGCATTCACCATTACGATCGCGAAGGAGACGCCGTAGACTCCCGTAAGGTCGGCGATCTGAATGACCGGAAGTATCCGGTATTGAGAGTGGCCCAGCAGGGCCCAGGGGAAGCCCGTCAAGAGATGGGCCCGGAGCCATTCGAGCAGGACCCAGAGGCAGGGAGCAGCCAGGAGCTCCTGCCAGGGACTCCCCGCCTGGGAGACGGTCTTGTAGCCGAGCGTGAACAACCCGACATAGGCCGAGAGATAGATGACCAGGAGAAGCATGAGCAGGAAGCTGACTGGCAAGGGAAGATTGCCGTAGACCATCATCGTATGCGTCAGCCAGTAGAGGCAACCCATAAAATAGGAAAGGCCAGCGATCATCCCGGCGGCGAATGCCTGTTTGCGGGGCAGGCGCGTGAGTGCGACCAGCAGGGGAACCAGCGCGATCCAGGCCAGAAACCACAATTCGGGTTCAGGAAAGCTGAGGAATAGAAGAATGCCCGATATGAGGGGAAGCAGGACGGTGTTCATGAGAGAGGTGGTCCGGGCGCCCGGCGGGCCCGGCGTTCGGCCGTCGGGGAATGCCGGCTAATCGGGCTCCTCGGAAGCGGCGGCATGAGGGTGGTGATCGATCCCCGCATAGGCCTCCACGAAGCGTTTGATGCGGTCCTCGTCATATTCATCCAGCCGGTCGATTCTTCCCCAGGCCGTCAGGGCGATCGTGATGCCCATGCCGGGATAGGGCGCGAGGATCAGGCGCTCGTATCGGCTCCGGTGTTTCATCCCGGTTTGGGCGCGCTCGCTCTGTCCCTTTTTCCGGTACTGCAGGACCAGTTGCTTGAGACGGTCGACCAACTCCGCGCAGTCGGTGCAGTCAGATTGAATGATGACCCCGCCGTCTTCGAGGTTGTGAACCTGCAGTTCCAGCGTAATCGGCACTTCGTGGATCCCCCATTTGGCCAGATAGGGGACGTGCGGTCCCGAGGTGGGCGGGTTGCTGTTATAGGGCGGATGCGGCGAGCCCGGGGACTGGATATGAAGATTGCCCTGCAGGGGAACCGGCTCTCCCGGCTGATCCGCCCCCCATGCCGGGGTGATGAAAAGCTGGGCGGTGACCCAACAGGCCAGCAGAACCGGCGTCGACCGCCTCGGCGTCATGGTTGTTCGCATCGTCATGACCGGATCCAAGATTTCAATCGCGAGGGTACGGTCCATCCTAGCAAGGAGCCAAACAAAAATCAAAAGGAAATTCACGCAGGTTTTCTTGACAAACCAATCCGAAGGTGATATATGTCGCTGGATTTTTATGCTTTTCAAGCCGGCTGGCCGGCTCGGAGCGGCGTGCGATTCCTGGGACATGGTGGGGAGGAGGGTGTCACTGCAGTTAACGGTTTCGTCGTCAGACCGGTCTTTTGAGCATGTCACAAGCCGGGAGGAGAGACGGAGGATGACAAATGAAGAAGGGACTGCTGACTTTCCTGTGTGCCGTCATGGTTGCGTTGATCGCTTTGCCTGCCTTCGCGGTGGATTTGAAGTTCAACGGAGACTTCAGGGTCAGGGGGTTTTATACGGATAATTTGACCGATCAGTCGGATGCCGCTGCCGACGCATCGGCTTATAACAGCATGCGTTTTCTCCTGACCACGACCGCAACGGCCGGACTGGCAACCGGCGTGGTCACCATCGATTTTACCTCGACCAACAATACCGGCAATCAGCTACTGGGGGACAACAACGGAACCTTCGGGCCGAAGGACGATACCCTGGCGTTATTGGAGGCTTATATCAAGGCCGACCTTCGGGCGGCCACACTGTCCGCGGGGCGACAGGTTTTCAAGATCGGGCACGGCATTCTTTTCGAAGATCCCGCCGACGGATTCTTCTTGAATGTCCCGATGGGCCCGATGAAACTCTCCTTGGTGAACATCAAGCCTTTCGACTGCTCGATTCTGACCCTGAATCCCGCGATCGCCGTGACGCCGGCCCCGGGGACTTGCGCGGGGACGGGGAATGACACCGACCTTTATCTGGGCAATCTTTCGCTTCGCCCCGCGGCCGACGTGGCCGGCAACTTTTTCGTGGGCCTCTACAAGGACCGGGGCCCCAATATCAATAATACGGCATATGCCGCCAACACGACCGACGTGCAACTGATCCTCCTGGGCGGGACCGCCGATCTCGGGGTGGGCCCGCTGACCTTGACGGCGGAAATCGACTACCTCTTCGGGGACATGGAGGGCAACACCCAGAATGCCGACATCGACGGCTTGAACGCCCAGCTGGGCGCCACGACCGGGGTCGGACCCGCGAATGTGGGCCTGAGCTTCCTGTATGCCTCCGGCACGGATCCCAACAGCGCCGACGTGAATATCAACGGCCTGGACGGAAACTTCCCGGTCGGGATCATTCTGACGAACGGCGGCGCCCGGTCGCTGGCCCCCAAGGACGGGACCTGTCTGGGCGTATCGGATCCCGGGACGGGCATTGCGGCCACGAGCCTCGGCGGCGTTCCGAACTGCATCAACTCGCGCGGTCTTCTGGCGCTTAAGGGGACCGGGAGCTTCAGCCCCATGGACCGGATGATCCTGCAGGGCGACGTGATCTGGGCCCGCTCGGCCGAGGACAGCTCGGCCACCATCGCTGAAAAAGAGGTGGGCGTGGAACTGGACGGCACGATCCGCTACAAGCTGGATGACAACCTGAGCTTCATGGCGGGCGTGGGCTATTTATTGGCGGGCGATTTCTTCAAGACATTGACCAACACCAGCCCGGATAATATGGTCGTGATTGTCGGCGAGATGAGTTATCATTTCTAGCGACGTGATTCCCATAGACTTAGATTCAAGATCAGTCAGCAGGTGTTTTCCGAAGAAACCGGCAGATTCTCTCTGGAGGGCAACGAATGAAGTCAATCACAACGCCATTTTTTTTGTTTGCAATCCTGAGTTCATTTTTACCCGGTATGGTCTACGGAGCCGGATTTCAGCTGCCGGAACAGGGGATCGCCGCAATGGGGCAGGCGAACGCCTTCGTGGCACAAGCGGACGATCCATCGGCCGTGTATTACAATCCCGCCGGGATTCTCCAGCTGGAGGGGACACAGACGACGCTGGGGACGACATTGATCAGCACATCCATGAAATTTACCAACACCAGCACCAGCTTGACGGCTCCTTCGACGCTCGGCACACTCGGGTTTTCGGGAAAAGAGACGGACGCAGAGGATCTTTTATTCGTGCTTCCCCATCTCTATGTCACCCATCGGGTCAATGATCGCTGGGGTTTGGGTTTAGGCTTGTTCAGCCCATTCGGGCTGGCCACGGAGTGGCCTCAAGATTGGGAGGGCAGGTTCGTCTCCTACCAGATCGAATTGGGGACCATGTATGTTAATCCTGTCGTTGCGTTCAGCCCAAGTCCCGGCCTGACATTTTCTGCCGGGCTGCAATATGTCTATTCCACGGTTGAGCTAAAGCGTCGGCTTGATCTTTCTCCGCTGGGTCCTTTGGGGGAAGGCAATCTTGCCATCGAGGACGGCAGTGGGGATGGTTGGGGGTATAACTTTGCCCTGCTGGTCAAGCTCAATGAACAGAATACGCTGGGTGCCGCCTTCAGGAGCCAGGTCAATGTTGATTATGAGGGCGATGCGAAGTTTAGCGTACCACCCATAGTGGCTGCCCTCTTTCCGGACGGCCCCGTCCGGACGGATGTTGCGATGCCGTCAATCTTTGAGATTGGCCTGGCCAACCGTTCAATTTCAGATCTCACGCTGTCATTTGATCTTCAGTGGGTAGGCTGGTCGAGCATTAGCCATCTGAGCCTGGATTTCGAAAACAATACAGCGGCGGTCACGGACACCGCCGATCCCAGGAATTGGAACGACACGCTGAGGATCCTCGCCGGAGCGGAGTATGCCTTAACCCCAAACTGGGATGTCAGGCTCGGGTACGTCTGGGACCCCACCCCGGTCCCACCGGAGACCCTCGATACCCTGCTTCCGGATAACAATCGGCACGATGTCTCGGTGGGCGCGGGTTTCCGAACAGGCCCATTTGCAGTCGATTTAGCTTATATGGCAATCATATTTCCCCCACGCAATGTCGCCAACGGCCTTCCCGTTTCAGCGTCGACTTATAACCAGGTTGGAAAATATGAAAACCTTGCTCACATAGCTGGTTTGAGCCTGACCTACCGGTTTTAAAGCGCCTTTTTTTCTGTGTACGCCGATACATAGCCCCACTGACCAATTTCGTCACCACCCCCCCGTTTTGATGGGAAATCCTTTTCCATCCTCCTCACAGAAATCTCTCTAACTCTTTAATAATAAAGAAAAAACAAAAACCTTCCCTGTGACCTCTCAAACGGTATGGGAATTGCTCATTAAATGCTGAACCGGTTTACCGTTTACTCTTGAGGGCGGGAGGCCCTATTGTGAGAAGGACTTGGAGAACCTTCCGGCTGGTCTTGGCGGCCATCCGTGACCTGCTGATTCCGTACCTTCCCCGGCCCATCGTGCGGCTGCTCGTCAAAAAGGGGAGTTATGCCTTTCTGATTCATCCTCGAGATCTCTCGGACGTCGAGCGCAAATATCCGTTTCTGAAATCCCTCGCCCCCGGCCGGCTGGAATGGGTCATTCGCCATCTTTGGCCGGTGATCGGGTCCCGGATCAAGGGACTACATTCCATCTATACGCGAGAGCCCCTGAACGGTTATGTCGTGATCTGTCCCCTGTCGGCCAAACAGATGCATGACGATCGCAAGCTGGCGAAGAAGCGCATCCTTCAAACGGTGAGACTGGCCGAGAAACTCGGCTGCCGGTTGATCGGCCTGGGGGCGCTGTCGGCCTCCATGTCGCTGGGCGGGGAATATCTGACGGACAAGGTGAAGATCGGGGTCACCACCGGCCACGCCTATACCGTTGCGGTGATCTGCGACATGGTGGAACAGGTCGCCAAACGCCTGGACATGGACCTGCGCGATCGGACCGTCGCCGTCGTCGGGGCCGCGGGGTATCTGGGCGTTCCGTGCGTTCGCATCCTGTCGAAGAAAAAGATCGGGCATCTGATCCTGGTCGATCGCTTGACGAAGATCGGCCGCCTTGAAAAGCTGCACAAGGAGATCTCGCATTCCAGGCCGGTCACGCTGTCCACGAACCTGATGAGCCTTCGGCTGGCGGACATTATCGTGGTCGTCACCAACTCACTGGATATTCTGATCAAGGCCGAGCACCTGAAGGCCGGAGCCGTGGTGGTGGATGATTCGCAGCCCCGCAATACGGCGATGGATCTTCTCTCGCTGCGTTCTGATGTCCTCATCCTGGACGTGGTGGCCCGGGCGCCGGGGGTTTGCGCGAATTTCCATTTCGATTTCCCCCTTTCGGACGACGTCTTTACCTGCATGGGAGAGGTCCTGATCCTGGCCGCCAGGGAGTGGAAGGATAACTACTGCGTCGGTGAGTTCGATTACGGACTCGTCAGCCAGATCCGGGACTGGGGAAAGAAGCTCAATTTCAATGTTGCCGCATTGCGCTCCTTTAACCGGCTGGTCAGCGACGAATCGGTGGAGTTTATGAAATCCTTTTATCGGGACGGCTCCTTCAAGCTCAAGTCCGTCGGCGAGGCGGGAAACCGCCAGAAGAAGGTGTCATGAGCATGGATCTGATCAATCTGGCCGTGATTCTGGCCGCCGTTGTCAATCTGGGCCTTGGCATGTTCGTCTACGCCCGGGGGGCCAAGAATCTGATCAACATCTTCTACAGCCTCGTGGCCGCCAGCGTGAGCCTGTGGTGCCTCTCAATGATCCTGTACCGAATGACGCCGGATCCGGAGGCCGCCCTGCTGTGGAGCAGGATCCTGTATCTCGCCCCGGTCTGCATCGTTACCTCCTTTCTGTTGTTTACCTTCGTCTTTCCGGCGGGGCGCTATCCCTTGAGCCATGCCCAGACGTTTCTGCTCCTGCTGCCCGCCGCCTTGACCGCGGCCATGATCATGATGCCGCAGGTGACGGTGCGCCACATCTTTTCCCCGGCCAGCGGAGAGAAGTTTATCGTGTTCGGGCCTGGCTACGCCTTCTATTTTTGCTTCATCATCAGTTATTTCGGTTGGGGCTTCTTCAGGCTGGGCAGGAACTATTTCCTCTCGACCGGCATCAAGAAGATGCAGATCCGCTACGTATTCTTCGGGACCTTCCTCTCGGCAAACCTGGGGATGGTGACCAACCTGATTTTGCCCACGCTGGGCGTGTTTTCCTTCAATTGGCTGGGGCAGGTCCTTTCGATCATCATGGTCAGCTTCATCGCCTATGCCGTGATCAGACACCGGTTGATGGATATCCGGCTGATCCTGAAGCGCACCATCATCTATTCGGTCCTGCTGGTCATGAGCCTGTCCTTTTACGCCGCCCTGATCCTGCTTTCGCACAACTTCTTTGAAAACACCCTCGGCTCCACGGTGAGCATCATCCTCGGGGCATTGCTGATGGCGCTGGGTTTTGAGCCGCTGCGAAAGCTCTTTCAGCGGGTGACCGAGCGGGTGTTTTTCAAGAGCGAGTACGACCCGGAAGACGTCCTCTCCCGCGTCAGCCGCGTTCTGAGCTCCATCGTGGATCTGAAGCGGATCATGTCGACCGTGAACGAGATCCTGGTCTCCGAGATCCGGATGAAGCAAATGTCCACCCTGCTGCTGGAAGAAGAGCGCGGACGCCTGGTCCTGCAGTCGAAGGTGGGCGACGGTGATCTGGAATATTACCTACCGTCCGCTCCTGAAGAAGACCCGTTGCGGGAATACTATCTGGAGGAACTGGGCTCTCGAGAAACGCTGAACTTTTACGAATTGAGGCGCGAGCTGGACGAAGCGAAGGCGAATCCCCGCAAGGAGCGGCTGGCGGATCATCTCGAGACCCTGGGCGTCATCCTGGTGGTTCCCATCGTGAGCAAGGACAGGCTCATCGGGCTGTTTGTCTGCGGCGCCAAACGATCCGGAGAGATCTATACCACCGAAGACGTCAGGGTTCTGGAAATCATCTCCAAGCAGGCCGCCACCTCGATCGAGAATGCCAAGCTTTATGACAAACTGCACCAACAGATGCAGGAGCTGAAGCAGACCCAGGATCAGCTCATTCAATCCACAAAGCTTGCCGCGATCGGTGAGCTCGTGGCCAATATCGCGCATGAGATCAACAATCCGCTTACCAATATCCTGGGCTATATCTCATTGGTCCTGGAGGCAACGGAGGAGTCCGACTCCCGAAGGCAGGATCTCAAGGTCATCGAGCAGGAAACCCTCCGAACGCGCTCCATCGTGCGAAACCTCCTGGATTTCGCCCGTCAAAACGAGCCCCGCAAGGAGCAGGTCGACATCAACCAGGTCATCGGCGATACGCTCATGCTGGTCTACAATATGGCCGAGGTGGCCAACGTGCGCATCGTGAGCAATCTCGGGGAGAAACTTCCCAGTATCCTGATGGACATCAATCAAAGCAAGCAGGTCTTTATCAACCTGATGAACAACGCCATCCAGGCGATGCCGAAGGGCGGGGTGCTCACGATCAAGACCTTTGCGGAGCAATCCCACGTCGTGGTGCAGTTTTCGGACACCGGGGTCGGGATTCCCCAGAAGAATCTTTATAAGCTGTTCGATCCGTTTTTCACGACGAAGCCGGCCGTCAAGGGAACCGGTCTCGGGCTGTCGATCAGCTACGGAATCATCAAGAAGCATGGAGGCACCATTCAGGTGGAAAGCGAGGAGGGCAAGGGAAGCACCTTCACCGTGAGGCTTCCCCTGAAGTTCGAGGAAAGAATCGCCGCCTGAAGCGCGGGAGTCTCCGGCGGACCATGCGTCCGCCAAAGAAGAGAGAAGTGGGTTCCGGCAGCTTACCGGAATGGACCGAGGCAGATCAGTGGGGAGGGTAAAGCATGGCGGGCGAGAGAATTCTGGTGGTGGATGACGAGGACCTGATCCTGAAATTGTGCGAGCGGGTATTGACGAAGGCGGGGTATGAGGTTCGGACGGCCATCGACGCAAATTCGGCGATGCAGATCTGCGAGTACAACCGATTCGAAATTCTGCTGACCGACATCAAGATGCCCGGGCTGGACGGAATCCATTTGATCGATGTCATCAAAAAGTTTCAACCCAATATCGCTCCGATGGTGATAACGGGGCATGGCACAATCGATCATGCGATTGACTCCCTCAAGTTGGGAGTCCTGGCGCTCTTGCTCAAGCCGTTCACACCGAACACGCTTCTGGAGACGGTGCAGACCGTAATCGAAAAACGGCGGCAGCAGCAGGAGGGAGGCGGGGGGCAGCTGCCCTTGTTCGAGATCAAGGCTTCCAAAACCTGGGTGGACGGGGGAGGTTAAGCGTCGTGGCAGGGGAACGAATCCTGGTAACGGACGATGAGGAACTCATTGTCCAGTTGTGTCGGCGGATCCTTGTGAAGCGGGGATTCGAGGTGGAGACGGCCTCCTCCGGCGACCGTGCTCTGCAGATGTGCGAGGAAAATCGTTTCGACCTGCTCCTGACGGACATCAAGATGCCGGGGATCGATGGGCTCGAGCTCATCGAGCGGGTCAAGAAGATCCAGCCGGAAATCACGGCCATGGTCATCACCGGGCACGGGACCGTGGATACGGCGATCGAATCCCTCAAGCTGGGGGTCATGGGTTTCATCGTCAAGCCGTTTACTCCCGACGCCCTGCTGGTCTCGGTCCAGAATGTCATCGAAAAAAGCCAGGCGATCCGTGAGAATATCCGGCTGCGTTCATTGATGCCCCTGTTTGATATCACTAAAAGCCTGATGTCCGAGGTGGATCTTGACGCATTGTTGAATCTCGTTTTAGGCCATGCCATCAAGGAAACCCGGGCCGAAGAGGGGACCCTGACGATCCTGGGTCCTGGCGGGGAGCCCGCAACCCGGGTCAAGTCCGGCTATGCGCCGAACATGGCGGGAATCCTGGAAGGCCGGATCGGAGATCGGCTGGTCCGCTGGTGCGCCGAGCACGGCCGTCCAGTTCATCTGCGGCGTCGGACCGAGGGAGAGGCCGAGGATCCGATCTCCCAGGAGCTGCGAAAGAACGGATTGTTCGAGCATGATGATCTGTCTTGCGTTCTGTCGGTTCCCCTGTTCAAGAACGATCGCGTCATCGGCGTGCTGAATCTATCCAAGCTCACCGATCCGGCTCCCTTCAGCGAATCGGATCAGGAATTCATCACGATCCTGTGCGGCCAGGCGGCCGTGCTGATTGAAAATGCCCGCCTCTTCACGCAGGTTCATTCGAGCTCCGCTGATCACGCAGAGATCGTTTATGACAGGGTTCGCGCCGTGATCCGTGCGTTGCAGGGCGGCCATCAGTCCACTCAGGAGCATGCCGACCGTTTGATCAACTATGCGGTGGCTGTCGGGCGCAAGCTCGCCCTTGCCCCGGATGCGATCCAGGCTTTGAAGTATGCCGCAAGCCTGCATGACATCGGCTCGCTCAACGATCCGGCCCGTGCCGAAGGGGCGGATGCCGAGGAGCTCACGATCCGCGATGATGACTGGCAGGATCACCCCACGCGGGCGGCCGAAGTGGTGCGAAGGATCGGATTTCTCAGGGAAGTGGCCCCGATCCTTCTCCATCACCATGAGCGATGGGACGGGAAGGGTTTTCCCGCTCAGGTTTCGGGAGAGGCGATCCCGATCGGATCCCGAATCATGGCCGTCATCCACGCATTTCACGGCATGATTCGGGATCCGATCGGGATCG